>CAZNVK010000007.1:0-47534 GCA_964576865.1 uncultured Candidatus Poseidoniales archaeon
AATAATATCGAAAGTTAGGCCACGTTTTATGGCTGAATCAGAGTATTCTAATGCATTAGCTAATGTAAATGCGAGCTCTTGAACAGCTGTGCTACCAGCTTCCCGTATGTGATATCCGCTGACTGAAATGGTATTCCACTGGGGGACATTAACAGAGCACCATTCCATCAAATCAGTTGTCAGTCGCATCGAATGCTCTGGAGGAAAAATGTACAATCCTCTAGCAATGTATTCCTTGAGAATATCATTCTGAACTGTACCTTTGAGTTGATTACGATCGATACCCTGTTCATCAGCTACAGCGATGTATAACGCAAGCAGGGATGACGCGGACGCATTAATTGTCATCGATGTCGATACTGCGGCCAAATCAATTCCATCGAAGAGTTCTCTCATATCATGAATAGAATCTATGGGAACTCCGACTTTACCTACTTCTCCAGCGCTCCTCTCATCATCAGAATCCAAGCCCAATTGTGTGGGCAAATCGAACGCTACTGACAATCCCGTCTGTCCATCATCCAATAGTAATTTGAATCGCTCGTTTGTACTTCTGGCATTGCCAAAGCCTGCGTATTGACGCATTGTCCACAATCGTTGGCGATACATCTCCTCATGGATGCCGCGTGTAAATGGGGGTTGGCCAGGAAGAGAGTTTTCTTCGGAATTCGTGAGTTTACCTATGGAATCCGACGTAGGAATTGGAGACCTCGAGGCGTTCAAATCACCAGTCACATTGAATCCCCTGCATAGCTCTGTTGAGAGAGGGGCAATGAAACCTGTGCACAAATCAATTATCGTTTTTCTCTTTTCAGCCAATTCTCAACGACGTATAGTGTAGTCATCAACAACATCCATCAATCGATCAGTTTGATCCTGATTGAGAATACCTTCTGATTGTTTTTCGAGAATGAATTGTCTAGCTTCGGCCGAGGTTTGACGTTCACCTTTAGCCCATATTGTTCCCAATAATGCTGAGCGGTGTTCCTCGGCGACGTCTAATTCCTTGAGTAAACCACGCACTTCGTATTTGTATTCCATATGTCGAGAGCGATCGAGGCGCTTCTCACGGGCAGCAGGTTGGAAACTTGTATTTGTTCTGCGTCTGTTTGGTCTAGTTTTGACTGGAGTTGTGGTGGTGGGGGGCGGTGTCGGATCTGTTTTCTTCTCTTGCCAATTTGCAGTTGCGCGTGCTTTAGAGGCTTCAATAATCTCCATCGCTTTCGAACTTGCTCTATTATTGATTTCAGTGGGTGAATCTTCAATTACGTCTTCAACAGGTTGAAGTCCACGGCTTTTCCGCCGTGGAGTTCCAAGTAATTGCTCTTCAAGGATTGCTGTATTTTCACCTTCTTCAATCTCAATTGGAGAGTCTTCTTCCTCAGATGACTGTTCTTCCTGCTTTGCAGGTGTAGGGGGCTGAACAATAGGGTCTGGGGGTCCTGGCTTAGAAGGAGTTACTGCAGGTTTAGGTTGCGTTGGTGCTCGTTGAACGACACGTTTTGTAGGAGATGATGATTGATGTGCAGGGCGCCTCTGAGTTGGGGCTGATTTAGAGGGCCTCGAACTCGAGCCTTTATCGAAGATATTGCGAGGCTCGTTCTTCGGTTTCCTCCGCCTCTGCACTGTCTAATCTACCTCCTATCCCTTCGCCGGACACCGCTTAGATAAGGCTTCGCAGTGCTCCACCTAATCCCATTCAACGATGGTGTGGTCCGTTCGAAGCAATGGATTGATGCTGCTTTCATCTAGTACTGTGACATTCCCTACCTCAAGCATTCTACGTCCGAGTTCGGCAATCATTGTTCCATTATCAATACAGAATTGCTTCTCTGGCCAAGTGGCTTTTGCGTCACGTTGGTCGCACATCAAGCGAGACATCTCACGAATCCTTTCATTACAAGCCACGCCTCCACCTAGTAGGAGTTCGGACTTTCCAGTGTGGGCAAGAGCACGTTCAGCTACTTCGACGCAGGCTGCAAATGCATGTTCTTGTAGAGACCAACAAACTTGACCCAATTCCTTCCCCTCGTCAATTCTTAGTTGAGCCGCATTCAGAAGTCCTGAGAAGGTGAGATCCATGCCTTGAACTGAGTATGGCAATGGGCACTCTGAAACATCTGCCCTAGGATTAATTGAATGCCATTCTGCAGCGAGTTGTTCGATCTTGGGACCGCCAGGGAAGGCTATTCCTTGATTACGGGCAAATTTGTCTAGCATGTTTCCGATACCGATGTCTAGAGTTTCGCCAATTACTTGGTAACGATCTCCTGCTCGCGCGATGACTTGGGTGTTTCCTCCACTGACGTAAAGTAGGACTGGGTCAGCACATCCGGTTTGATTTCGTCCGATTTCGATGTGCGCCACACAATGATTAACACCGATTAATGGAATTCCGAGTCCCTTTGAAAGCGACCGTGCTATACTCGCTCCGATGCGAAGGCAAGGGCCTAATCCAGGGCCTTGACTGAACGCTATCGCTCCGATATCACTCAATGCGAAGTCGTTAGTTACTAGGAAGTCCAATAGAAGGGATTGTGCATGTTTTGAATGATGATCCGCGGCTTCCCGAGGATGAATGCCACCGGCTTCCGGACGGTATAGGGCAGATGTTGAGGAAGACGGGGTGCCTTTAGTTGTCACACTACCAAAAGAGAAAGTGTGAGCAGTGGATTCGATGCCCACAATCACATTGGCCATGATGCTTCGAGGGGAGATAGCATTTCAAGTGGTGTGGTGTAGGGTTCCCATGCGTCACCTCCTCTTCAACTGTGGCCCTTTGGCGCATATGGCGAGCGGAGACGTCAGAACCCCAGTAGTAGGGAGTGATCTTGAAACTCGGGAAGATATGGTATTGGAAACTGGGATGGGAATTTTGGTTGAAAATGGAACCATTGTTGAAATTACAGATTCAGATTCTTTAGTATCGGAATTTTCAGGGGATTCTAATATAGAGATTCTTACTGATGTTGAAGGTAGAGCTATTATTCCAGGATTCGTTGATAGTCACACACACCTTCTATGGTCAGGCGATCGATCGAATGAAATGCGATTGCGTCAGTCTGGGTTATCTTACCAACAAATTGCTGCTGAAGGGGGTGGGATTAACAAAACTGTATCGGCAACAAGAAACTCCACCGAATCTGAATTATTGGCCTCAGGGATCAAAAGAATCCAACGTGCGATCGATTATGGCACAACAAGTATTGAATGTAAGAGTGGGTATGGCCTAACTACTGAATCAGAATTACGATTATTGAAAATCGTTAATCAGATCAATAATCGAACCCCCATCCAGATTCATCCGACCTGGTTAGGAGCTCACGATTTCCCATCTGATTCTACTGCTGATGAGTATGTTGAACAATTAATGTCAGAGCAATTGCCTGCAGTTGTTGAACAAGGAATCGCGAAGTGGGTAGATGTGTTTTGTGAACCTGGGTGGTATTCTTTGGACCAGACACACGACATCGTTTCTGCTTCTGCAGAGGGTGGACTCTCATCTAGACTCCATGTCGATGAATTTGTTGACGGTGGTGGATTAGGCCTCGCAGCAGAACTGGGATGTGCAAGTGGGGATCACGTCGGTCACTCGGCTGATGATGCTAGAGCATCCGCCGCTGAGTCCGGCACAATGCAAACATTCCTACCCGGCACACCATATGTATTGGGGAAGAAGTTGGAGTTACCTCTCCAGAAATGTTTGGACCAAGATTGGCAGTTTGCAATGGCTACTGATTTCAATCCTAATTGCCGGTCTCTTTCGATTCCATTCGTTGGTTCACTCGCAACCCACAGAATGGGAATATCCCCCCTAGCGGCACTAGCTGCTGTTACTAGGAATCCTGCAACCAGTCTAATTCGTAACGAGAATGATGAAGTTGCGGGGTCAATTCGAGTTGGAGGCCCTGCTGATTTACTCATTCTCGATAGCGATGATGTTGACAGTTGGTGCCAGACTCCAGGGGACAACCCAATTGACAAAATCGTTTGCCGCGGTGATATTGTATAGTGATAAAGAATTAGATATTTCTACGATTGCACTACAGACGAAGACATTCTTAATTAAATCTATTTCATACAAAAAAATTCAATTTTCTGCTGATCACCCTGCTTGTCCATCCCTAGTAATACATAATCTGAGAAATTGCGATGCATATTGAACCGATAACGGTGATTATCGGAATCAATATTCGTTTGGGTTAACCAAACAGCCTTGCAGTGCCCCATTTAGCAGACAATATGCGTAAAATGGACAATCATCCCCTTCGCGGCGTATTGAAATGAGCTTACACTCTCGAATCAACAATGGCATTGGATACAACCGCATTCTGTATGAAGTGTAAACAAATAGTATCCGTAGAAAATCCAACCCAGACTAAGATGAAGAATGGGAGAGTAAGAATCTCTGGCACTTGTTCGACACTAGGTTGTGGAGGGAGACTGTCGAAGATCGTCTCGTGAAATCGACCATTCCCAAGAGAATGATTCATTTGGGAGGTGTCGGTGGGCGGGCTGTTCTGGGCTCGTGGTCTAGGGGTTATGACGTCGCCTTGACATGGCGAAGATCGCAGGTTCAATTCCTGCCGAGCCCACCAGAATTAACAATTAATCATTTACCATATTTCATTTCATAATAGAGTCTGAGTTTCCCAGCTCCCTTTTGCTTGACTCGAGTGATGTTGATTGGTTGGAGTTCAATTGTATTGGAGACATGTGAACCGGCACATGGACAGATATCGACACCAGAGATTTCGACGACTCGCATCGTGTCGGTACCATCGGGTAAACTCTCAATAATTTTTGAAACGAATTTTCGATTCCTAACTCTGTCATCGGTCATTATCTCATCTAAAGACCAATTATGTGTGGTTACAGTAATCGAAGATCCTAAGATTTGATTAACTGCAGTCTCAATTTGTTGGATATTGAATGCTCCTTTATCCTCAAATTTTAGGTCAATCCTAGATTCAGTGGCTCCCAATTGGTTCCCAACCGTAGTAGCATCCCATAATTCATCAGCCATAGCTGAAACAATATGTTGTGCGGTATGGGTTCTAGCAAGTGAATTCCTCATATCCTTGTCAATGGTACAGGTCAGTTCCTCCCCTGCTTGAAATTCTTCTAAATTATCTACTGGATGAAAAATTGCTTTTTGAGCTGTTACTTCATTGAATCTATAGGATTTACCAGCAAAATCAAACAACCCTACATCACCTGGTTGCCCACCCCCACGTGGATAGCAGTATGATTCTTCAAGCACCAATCCTTCTTCTTCAATTGACCTGATCGTGGTGGAGAAACGGTGAGGATCGGTTCCGGGGTGAAAGTTTAGATGTAATCGTGGTTGAATTGCATCCCAACCAGTCATAATATCACTTAGACATCATGCAACAAACCATATCGGAGAGCGGCGGCTAATGCATCACTAACTTCCGAAAGTGATTGATCTGAATCCAGTGCTGGTACATATGCCTCTAACAAGGTTAGAACGCGCGACACTCCCCTACCAGGAGTCTCCCTAACCATCCGTAGGCACCCTACTCCAGCAATCAATTCGTTTGCCAAAATAATAGAAAGCATCTCACAGCAAGTAGCGAGGCGATAACAGGCTGTTGCTCCCATCGAAACATGGTCTTCTTTCTCCATGCTGACGGGGATATTACTCGTAGTGGCTGGATTAGCAAGTAAGTGCATTTCTGCTAGACACGCAGCTGATACGTATTGTATTATCATCAACCCACTTTCCAGCCCCTCCTCGACTGCGAGGAATGCCGGTAGACCAGTCCATTGAGGTGACATCAATAAATTGGTTCTACGCTCTGAAATCGAACCTAATTCATGAGCACAAACAGCGAGGTTATCTGCGATCATGGCAAGATTTTGTCCGTGAAAATTCCCCCCGCTGATGACATCACTTGTCCCATCATTATTGATGAAAACCAAGGGATTATCTGTTGCGGAGTTTAATTCGATTTCCAGTAATTCGCGTGCTCTAATCAGTGATTCTATTACCGGTCCGTGTACTTGGGGAGCGCATCTCAAGGAATATGGATCTTGAACACGGTCGCAATCTGCGTGAGAAGCATTGATTTCTGATTCTGACAAAAGTGATGCAATGCGTGCTGCACTAATCAACTGTCCATTATGTGGACGAGCTGCATGAACACGAGAGTCAAATGCCTTGTGAGATCCTTTGATTGATTCAACCGAGATTGCCAGTGCACAATCTGCGGTGAAAACCAGACTTTCCAGAATTGAAATTGATTCTGCCAGGTAGGTGCACATCTGACTGGTGCCATTAATCAAAGACAGACCTTCCTTTGCTTGTAGTGTGATAGGAGAACTTTCAATTCGAGAATACGCCTCTTCTGCACCAATCATTTCCCACCCTTCATCGTCTTCGATAAAAAAATCGTTCTCTCCGATCAACCCTAATGCGAGGTGAGCGAGTGGTGCAAGATCACCAGATGCGCCTAATGAACCAATGCGGGGTACTACCGGACACATCCTATAATTAATCATCTCTAGCATTAGATCTACAATTTCTGGTCTGATTCCTGAGTGACCCACTGCTAAGGAATTGGCCCTAACGGCCATCATCATCAAAACATGTTCTGGGGCCATCAAATCCCCTACACCACACGCATGACTTCTGATCAGATTTGATTGTAATTTGGTTAAATCTCCCCTATCGATTTGAACTCGAGACATAGCTCCAAATCCAGTATTTATTCCATACACTATCGCATCTGAATCAAGGATTTCTTGAATAGCATTTCGAGATTGTTGCATCTTTTCTCTAGCAATTGGATTAAGAGAGACTTCGACCTGAGCGTCCCGAATTGCGATTAGCGTTTCTATGGTAAGTTTCTGACCGTCAATTGGGATTTGAGTAGTAGACATTCTAATTCCCCTTGTATTGGATTTAATTGATTATGATAGTTTTTCGAGTATGTCTATTGACACTAAGTTGGGCACGGTCACGCACAATCCAGAATTAGTTTCCATTGCCCTCTCAATAGCAGAAATGGCTTGAGGATTTCTGGCCCATGCCCGCCTAGCGATGCCATTATTCACATCCCAAGATAGCATCGAATCTATGTTTGTAGAACTACGATCGGACCCATCAATGACCATTCCAAAACCACCGTTGATCACTTCACCCCAACCAACTCCACCCCCATTGTGCAAACTCACCCAGGTTGCTCCTCTGAACGAATCTCCTACGAAATTGTGGACGGCCATATCGGCGGTGAACATCGATCCGTCGCGAATATTTGCAGTTTCCCTGAAGGGACTGTCTGTTCCAGAAACATCGTGGTGATCCCTTCCAAGTACAATTGGAGCTGAAATTTTCCCATCAGCTATTGCTTTGTTGAAGGCTTGAGCGATATTTCGGCGTCCAACCTCGTCAGCATATAGGATTCTTGCTTTACTTCCCACCACAAGACCATGATTTTCAGCTTGTTGTATCCACCTGATATTGTCTAAAATCTGTTGAGTAATATCTTCGGTAGCATTCTGAGTTTGTTCTTTGAGAACTTTGGTTGCAATCAAATCACTCATTACTAAGTCTTCATCCAAACCTGAAGTACAAACCCACCTGAAAGGCCCAAATCCATAATCAAAACAGATAGGACCCATTATATCCTCAACATAGGAAGGGTATCGAAATCTAGTCTCATCATCGGGATGTAGGACCTCTGCCCCAGCCCTACTTGCTTCTAAGAGGAATGCATTACCGTAATCCCAGAAATGCATACCTTTGGCGGCTAATCTGTTGACAACGTCTCCATGTTGCCTCAAAGTTCGTTCAACCTCTGATCTGAACTGATTAGGATTCTCCCGCAATAATACGAGTGCTTCCTCATGGGTGAATCTGGTTGGAATATATCCACCCAACCAAGGATTGTGTAAACTGGTTTGGTCGCTGCCAAGGTGTGGTGTAAGTTCGTCTTTGTCTAATGCTTCAAGCAAATCTACTACATTACCGTGGTATCCAATTGATACAGCTTCTTCTTTTTCCATGGCTGATTTCGCACGTTCTATAACACTATCAAGGTCAGAATACAATTCAGATAACCAACCTTGATTGTACCTCTTCTGGGCTGCGTGGAGGTTGGTTTCCGCAATCAAACAAACGGCGCCTGAGATTACTGCTGCCTTAGGTTGCGCGCCAGACATACCCCCAAGCCCTGATGTTACGAATAATATGCCTTTGAGTCCGCTTGAGCCACGAAGCCCCAGATACTTTCGAGCAGCATTCAGAACAGTAATCGTAGTCCCATGAACAATGCCTTGAGGACCTATGTACATGTATGAACCAGCAGTCATTTGACCATATTGTGAGACACCTAGTGCATTGAAGCGTTCATAATCCAACTGGGATGAATAGTTTGGAATGACCAAACCATTAGTCACAATTACTCGTGGGGCATCTTCCTTTGAAGGGAACAATCCGAGGGGATGTCCTGAATACATCACTAGTGTTTGAGTCCCTTTCATATTTGCTAGCAAACTCATCGTCAATAGATATTGAGCCCAGTTCTGGAAAACAGCTCCAGTCCCCCCATACGTAATCAAATCGTAAGGGTACTGTGCTACTTGAGGATCTAGATTATTCTGTATCATTAACATGATGCTTTTTGCTGATTCACAATTACCAGGATAATCGGTTATCGGACGGGCATGCATTGGATAATCCGGTCTGAATCTATGCATCGTTATGTGACCTTCAGTCCGTAATTCTTCCATGAATTCCTGTGCTAGGATTTCGTGCCAGGCTGGGGGAAAGTATCTGAGTGAATTTTCGACTGCTAGAATTTTTTCGTGTTCGTTGAGAACATCAGGACGAGGTGGCGCCCGATCAACGTCGATTGCAACACTGGGATAGTTCGGAATCTGATCTGGAATTCCTTGAATTATAGCTTGTCGAAAATCTCCAAGTTCCACAATCGTCAACTCCCCAGATTTTCACATTCTTTCATCAACAATAGTACAAATTGATGTGTGTAACGATGTCACATTTTCGACTATTTTAACAATTTGTGAAGCAATTTCTGTAGATGAGTCTCCTAATGAGTCTAGATTAATTCGAACATTTAACGAAGCACATTGCACACCAGCATGAATGAAATGCGATGCTGAACCAATGTCTGTGATAGCGTTTGCATTACATTTACCAGCTAATTCGGGGAGTCGAGTCATGATTCTTTGACCAAAACGTGCTATCTCGAGAGGGGAGGTTGCAGCAGCCAAGTTGGCTGTATTTATTGCCATTTTTCTATGCAGAATTTGATCTTCCTCTTCTTTTGGCATACGGTACGCAGCCATTACTGAATCAAATGCATCACAATCGATCTGGGCTAACTCAAGTGAATGTTCAATCCAATCGTTGGAATCCAATATGAATGAGTTTGCAATTTCCTGACCATCGCCCCATCGTTCTCTTCCGATAGTCAATTCAGATACCATTCTAGCAAGTGAAACACCATGACCAATTCCGAGTGCAGCTACTGCACCGCCTCCTGGTGTAGGTGAAGAGGAAGCTATCGAGTCTAGCACATTTCTGTATCCATCATTCATTCAATCACCTAATTCATTTTTTATCGCCCACTCGATTATCCGGTTATGTGGATCAAATTCATCGAGATAAGATAATCCTAGATTAGAAATCGCCGCTTCGACTAATTCAGATTCACTACGTTCTTCGCCACTAGAATACCATGCCCCAGAATCTAACATCGCCTGTAATGGCACTAAACCTACCAGTTCGCTACCACATAACTCTACATCATGGTCTGCACAGATAGACCGGACACACTCGTATGCGATATGCATAGGTGTAACATGATGATTCTGTAAATTCATAGAAACTTGGCAAATGCCATGGCTTGGAAGTGGAACACCCATGCCTTGTACTGATTCCAACATCCCTCTTATGCGAACTTTGTTTCCAGTCTGGTTCTTAATCAGTCTACCACTCGTGCGTACTATTGATCCAGCTGCCTTAGAAGCCATGGGTTCTACTTCGTTCACATTGACATTATAGGCTATTAGAACCGGTCTAACACCAATAGCAACAGCCCCAAATTTAGATTCAGTCTCACCCCAATTACCTGACCAAGAGTCGGGCATCCGGGTATGTTCATCTCCCCACTCACCCCCCAATATTCTGTTTTCTAATCCTTCATACTGTCCACGACGTAGGTTTGCCAATGAATATCGAGATGGGTGTTTAGATGCGGTACCATAAAGGAAAATTGGTACGAATCCATTCAACTCGTCTTGAACCAGTGAAGCTGCTTTCAGACAATCTTCCTCAGTCCCTGGACTGATGGGGACGAAAGGACAAACATCTACAGCACCCATCCGAGGATGATTACCAGTATGATTCCGCATATCGATTAATTCAGCTGTTTTTCGAATAATTGCAAGTGCTCCGCGAGCTACGGGCTCCCATTCCCCAGCAAGTGTGATGACTGTGCGATTGTAATCAGGATCTGGTTCACAACCAAGTACGGCAACTGTTGGGATTTGACGGGCCGCTTCAACAATAGAATTGATGATCTCGATCTCAACACCCTCACTGATATTGGGCACACATTCAATCCAGCGGTTTGACATCGAGAATTCCACCCAGTCGTGGCTGATGAGAGTTACCATCAGCCATACAAGCCTTCGTGATTGGCCCTTATGGGGTCTTTCCGGGCCTGTTCTATAATAGAAAATGAGGCATTCACATGTGATTGTGTAAGTATACTGGAATCAGCTTCAATCGCAATCATGCCTGCTTCCATAATTAATGATTTGAGTTCAGCCCCACTATACCCATCGGTATTCCGAGCCAAGGTTTTCAGGTTAACACTCTCTGAGAGTGGTATCTTCCTAGTTAGAATTTCTAATATCGCCAATCGACCATCGGCATCTGGCAGATCTACCTCGATGATGCGATCAAATCTGCCAGGCCGAAGAAGCGCTTTGTCAAGCAGTTCTGGACGGTTTGTAGCAGCGATTAACTTCACATCATCCACCGAGTCGAAGCCGTCCATCTCCGCCAATAACTGCATTAGGGTGCGTTGCACTTCTCTATCTCCAGAAGTCGAGGAGTCGAGCCTTTTCGACCCAATCGCATCTATCTCGTCAATGAAAATAATTGCCGGTGCCTTCTCCCGAGCTAAATCGAAAAGTTCCCGAACCATACGACCGCCTTCGCCTATGTATTTCTGAGCCAATTCTGATCCAACCATTCCGAGGAAAGTAGCCGAGGTAGAGTTTGCAACAGCACGCGCAAGCATGGTTTTCCCTGTACCGGGTGGACCTGTGAGAAGCACACCCTTAGGAGGATCCAACCCCATCTTTCGAAATGCTTCTGGTTTCATCAATGGTAGCTCAATTGCCTGCTTTAGGATGGATATTTGAGAGTCCATTCCACCAATTTGGGCAAATGTCGTATCGGGTCTTTCGACAATTTCACTTGAAGTCACCAAAGGGTCCCAACCATCGGTTAAGACATCAATAATCGCAAGAGTGTCTTGATTCAAAGAAACTCGAGCCCCAGGTTTTAGCGCATCTTTGTTTAATCGTCGATTCACTGAAACTTGGAAAATTGTGCCGTTCGAACTTCTAACTATTGCCTCATTTCCAAGGATATCTTGAATATTCCCGACAATGAATGGTGGTTCTTTCAAAGCTCGAATTTCTTCATCCAAACGATTAACTCTCTTTTTTAATTGAGCACATTCATTTTCGAGGAATAATTTCTCGGTGAGCAATTCTTGTGAAATTGAAGAGAGGTTTTTGAACCTCGATTCTAAATCTCCTCGAGAATTGTTGTTATCAATATTGTTCTCAAATTCTCCAGGACGGCCCGAGGTACTGGATGATTCACTCATCAGGTGACCTATACAGTCAACTGCTTTCACACTTCTGCCGCGAAGATATGATGGTATGGAACCTATCCCAGTCCAATGTGGGTATCTGCGAACTGTGCGGAGCAGACCGTGTTAGCGTTCATCGAACTAGAACATCTGGTGCGGTAGTTGAAGCCTGCGGACGCTGTATAGACCGCTTAGGTTTGGAAAAACCAGCCATTAAGACGACTACATCGATAATGTCGTCGGGAACGCAGACAGCGAAAGTATCTCGAAAGAATGACATCATGGCCAAGTCGGAGACTGAACTCGCAACTGATTTCCACGTACGTATTCGAGAGGCACGAAAACAAAAGGGCTGGGATCAACGGGAATTCGCACGTCGTATGAATGAGCGATTGAATATCGTTCAACGGACAGAAAACGGAAATCGACCTACTGATGCATTACTGAAGAAAATAGAGAAAGTGCTTGGTATCGAACTTTTCGTAGAGAAAGAGACGACTAATGCACGAACCATTAGTTCGCCATCATCACGAGGAATGACAATTGGAGATGTGTATGATGAACTCCTATCGAGGGGGGACTCAAGTGAATGACATCCCACTTCACGTTATACACCTAGACCAAGACGATCCAAAGAAATGTACATCAAGAAAGATGCATAGGAATGGATTAACTGAATTACACACCAATTTGCGTGCCAGTCCAAAACGAGGTATTTTACTCGATCCTTTATCAGGGCGTCTTCTAGGTCCCGAAGACAGAGTTAATATTGAACGGGGAGGAGCCTTAGTTGGACTAGATTGTTCGTGGAAACAGATTGAATCTTCCATTGAATTTCTCAACCGTAAGACTAGATTAGATGGCCGGACACTACCGGTCGTACTTGCAGCTAATCCAGTATCATGGGGAAAACCTGGTCGTTTATCCAACGCCGAGGCATTTGCCGTAAGCCTTGTACTTCTGGGAAGGTGGGAACAAGCTAGACGCGTAATGAAGCCATTCAATTTTGGTGACCATTTTTTTGAATTGAATTCAGAACCGTTAGAATCATACGTAGCCGCTGCGACGAATGCAGAACTAGCAGCAGTACAATGGGAATTTTTCGATATGCCAGAATCAATTTCTAGAGATAATTGAGATTCCTTTCCAACTAAAATCAACGAACACCTGATCCAGATTCTATCGCCTTATCTGTGGTTAACAAAGTCACGTTTCCTGAATCATCTTCTGCTGCAAGCATCATGCCTTCGGAGATGACGCCACGCAACTTCCTTGGTTTGAGATTTGCAACAAAAACGACGCTCTTGCCTACTAATTCTTCAGCAGAGTAAACTCCCTTGAGACCAGCACAAACCATTCTAGTTGAGCTAGGGCTGTCCTCGATAGTTACGACAAATAATTTGTCGGCATTAGGGTGTTCCTCCACCTTGAGAATTATCCCGGTTTTCAATTCCACTTTCAAAAAATCTTCAAATTCGATGTAGTCAACCTCCTCCGCTTCATCTTCTACGACAGTCATTTCCTTCTTCATTATTTCATCCAGATCTAGTCGTTTGAATAGAGGATGTGGTTTCTCTGAATTCCACCCCAATTCGCAGTCACGAAGTATTGCCGTTTCCCACAATTGATCACCAGCATTTCCTGACTCTCCGATTTGCTTCCAGAGTCGCTCGGCTTGGAAAGGTAAGAATGGAGCGGTCATAATGGCCAAGGTCCGGCAGACTCTCCAACAAGTTGTTAGCGCGCTGAGAGATTTATTCCTCTCCTCTGAATGAACTGTAGTGAGGTATTTCCAGGGTTCTGCCTGTTGGAGGAACGCGTTACCAGCTTGGGATATATTCATGATGTGCCTAAGAGATTCTTTGAACCGTTGTTTCTCCATCGATTCCGTCGCTTGGGTGATACAATCTTCGACGTGATCGAAGAAATTTGAATGGTCTGCATGTTCTGAGAATTGTGATAATGGATTAATTCCGTCGGAAGGCAATCGATGGGTTAATGTGAGTACTCTGTGAACGAAATTACCATAATTTCCAATCAATTCGTTATTCACCTTCTCGACAAAATCTTCCCATCGGAAGTCTGTATCGTGACCTTCCGGCATGTGTGTGGTCAGGTGATATCGGAGGGTATCCGGGTCGTATCTCTCGAGAAAAGATGGTAACCACACTCCATGTTTTCGAGATTTGCTGAATTGTCCACCTTGAAGCATTAGATACTCGTTAGCAGGAACATTATCTTCCAGATGAAAGAGTTCATCTGGCCCCCGATTCTTGTTCAGGCCCATCAGAATCGCCGGCCAAATAATCGTGTGGAATGGAATGTTATCTTTACCCATGAAATATAGATGCCTAAGAGACTGTCCTTCTTTTTCAATCCACCAATTTTCCCAAGCATCTTGGCCATCTGGATGTTCTTGCGCGAACCGTTCTGACCATATCCTCGCACAGGTGTAGTAGCCCTGAACAGCCTCAAACCAAACGTAAATTCGTTTGTTCATCCACTGCGCTTCATCGAGAGGTATGGGAATACCCCATTCCATGTCTCTAGTCACAGCTCGTGGTCGTAGTCCCATCTTGAGCCAATTCTGAGTCATAGCACGAACATTCGATTTCCAGACTCGTTGTCGTTGGCCTGCATGTTCTTCCAATTCATCTTGGAACAAATCTAGCCGGTAGAACAAATGGTCGGTATCCCTGACCTCAATTGCTGCATCAGGATTCGATTTTGAACGCGGTTGTCGGAGTTCATGCGCTTCGTAGGTAGAGCCGCACGAGTCGCATTGATCGCCACGTGCATCATCCTCTCCGCATTGAGGGCAGATCCCAACGACGTATCGATCAGGAAGGAACCGAATTTCTCCATTAGGACCTATCTCACAATATTGTTGCATTGTTTGTAATTGTAGCAAGTTAGAGTCCGCTAATTGAGTGAATATTTCCTGAACTAATTCCTTGTGTCGAGGGTCCGTGGTCCGGTTATACAACGCTCCACCGAATTCAATACCCCTAGAGTCAATATTATTGACCCAAGAACATCCTAATCCAGCTAATGCTTGCACAATAATTTCGTGATATTCATCCACGACAATTTGAGGGTCAATTCCTCGTTCTTCCGCAGTTACTGTGATTGGCGTGCCATGTTCGTCAGAGCCACTGCACATCAGCACCCTTCGACCTCGTGCTCGCTCATACTTGTACTGAATATCAGCGGGCAAACAATTGCCTGCGACGTGTCCGAGATGGAGTGGGCCATTTGCATATGGCCAAGCCATGAAGATCGTTGTGTATTCCATCAATCCACCTCCAATTGCCACTCTGGGTAGAGAATCTGTCCGACAACCACATATTTATGTCTGCGTCGCTCGCAATGACTCCGGAGCACGTATTGCTGTGACGCACTGCACGCCCTCAGAATATCCGGATTCTGCTCAGAGTCCAGAGGTGAATTCAACTTGAGCGCTTGGACTTTAATCGCTGCCTACGCGGCATTAGCACTGGGAGTTTCATTCCTATGTAGCATTCTAGAAGCGGTGTTGTTGTCGACCACGCGCGGTCATGTAGTGAGTATGGCCGAGACCCACCCTAAGAGCAGTGAGATGTGGATTCGGTACAAGGACGATCCTGAACGTCCCTTGACGGCAATTCTGACATTGAACACCATTGCCCACACGGTAGGTGCTCTTGGAGTAGGTACGCAGGTTGAACACCTCAATCCTGGCGAATACGGTGTAGCGATTGCATCCGCGATTCTCACTATTGGTATCTTACTATTATCAGAGATTCTTCCGAAGACTCTTGGTACACTTTACTGGCGGCGTATGACAATCTCGTCGGGTTACTTACTGAGGATCCTCATTATCTCGAGTTGGATAATCGTCCGGCCAGTTGAGTTGATTCGGAGAATTTTGCCGGCAGTCGAAACCGAGACCGTCACTCGCGATGAATTGTCAGTTCTTGCAGATATAGCTGAGGAATCTGACATAATTGAAGAAGACGAAGAAGCAGTGATCCAGAATCTGTTGAAACTACGAGACATCGAAGTGCAGTCAATAATGACACCTCGTGTTGTCATGAACTGTGTCGAAGCGACCGAAAGTGTAGGATCAATCATGGATCGTATTCCAATTATGGTCTACGGCAGAATGCCGGTTTATCAGGGGGATGTGGATAATATTCGAGGGCTCGTCCTGCGAAGCGAAATTTTACGCCGAGCTGCTGCTGATGAATTTGAAACGACGATGGTAGAAATTTGTCGGAAAGTCGTCACCTGTAGGTTTGACGACTCAGTTGACAAAGCCCTAGACATTCTTCTAGAGAATAAGGTACAATTGATGATTGTCCGCGATGACTTCGGCGGAACAGTTGGCTTAGTGACAATGGAAGACGTAATCGAGACTCTCTTAGGTGTTGAAATCGTTGACGAGGAAGACCAGGTGGCAATTGAAGAGGGCGTCGCTCACGAAGATCTCAGAGAGTTGGCTAAGATGCGAAACGCCGGTTCAGATGAATCAGAATGAAAGCGCCTGAACAGGCTTCTCATTCAAGTTCGCGCCAAATTAAGCCTGGAATTTGATAAGCGATGTGATGAAGCGGAGAGACGCTTTTCAGTATTGTAATGATTCTTGTGTTAACAATAGAACTTGTATCGGATTGAGAGAATCAGTTCTTCTCTTCGTCCGCAAGCCAGCCTTTGGACTCGGTAAAGTCACTTATCGACTCAAGTCGCTTCAACCATCCCTTGGCTTCGGTGGACTTGGTCGTTCTAACAAGCCAAACCCCGCCAAAGACGGTATCCCAAAGACCAAGTTCACCGCGAATTTTGTACATTGCATAATCCAATAATGGCGGAATCAGCAACAATAGTCCAATGGCATTGAAGATCTGTCCTCCTGTGGATTCTCCGAGGGACTTTGTGCTCATCACAACTGATAACGCCCAAAATCCGATCAGGACGAATAACGTGGTCGCGCCTTTGAGAGTGAAATAAACCCAAATTGGAGGTTCCCCTCTCGAATTGACATAGCGAGTACGACTGATCCAATTACCCATAGATCGCCCACCAGCATATGCCGGCATGAACCAGAGATTGAAAACAATCAGTCCTAATCCAAGTAATACAAATGGTGTCGGATTGAAGTAAGACCCCCAAGCAGTGATTCCAACTAAGGGAATGGACCATCCGTAACTTACGAGGAAATCGACAATACGTCGTGTGAGTCTTTGACCTCTTGTAGCCAGTTCAAATCCATCTGGAAGTGTTCTCTTCACCCGCGGGGAGCGTGGTTTGCGCTCACGCTTGACACGTTCACGCTTGGGCTTCATTTCCTTTTTTGCCTTCTTGACGGGCTCAGGTTCAGCAACTGGTTCAGGCTTCCCCACTACCTTTGTCTTGGGTTTCTCATCTTCAGGAGAAATTGTGCCAGCTTTTTCGAGAAGTCCCATATTGTCACGCTCCGTAGATTTCGCCCATCGCCTGGAATAATCCGAACTCTGGGGATTGGACGAACTCGTTTATCTTGTCGTCGGGTAAATCGCCCAGAACTCTGTTTATCATCTGGAAGAATTCGGCCCGAGTCTCATCGTTGGAGGCTGTCGGATCAGCACCGACGGTCTGGAATAATGCGAAATCGTCTGACGCGACAAAAGACTCCACGAAAGCATCGGACATTCCCCCCAATAAATCGTTGACAACGTCGAAGAAGGTTGGGAAATCATCAGAGCCAGATTCTTCATCATCAAAACCAGAAGTCGTACTGGATTCCTCCTCAAGGACGTCTTCGTCGGCGACCGCTTCCTCGTAATCCTCATCCGGACCAGAAATGAGTTCTACCGTGGGTTTGATGTCTCTCATGTCTTGTTGTTGTTTCTTGCGAAGAACAATGATCTCCCGGTCGAGTTCAGACCCGAATCGATCTGAGAATCTGTCGAGCAACGTTCCGACTTCACCTGTTGCTATTCTATCGATGTGTCCATACATCCGATCCCTATTATCTGTTGATAGGGTGGGAATTTCTCCCTTCTTCCTCTCCCAGGCGGAGTTGAAATCATCGGATTGTTCATCGATGGAGGGAATGGAAACATTTGTCTCAAATTCAATTGATTCTGGTATTGTTATGCCGGGGGGAGGAGGAGGAGAGGGGAGAGGAGGGATATCAGGAATGTCGAGATTTGGAGGTGGAGGAGGGGGTGGCATATTCAGGCCGGGAGGTAGAGGGGGGAGAGGCAAATCACCAATCGAATCTTCTTCATCATCAGACATAGGAGGTCCTCCGCTAATTCCGCTTCCACTAATCTCCACTATTCAACATTCTGTGGTTCAGATTGCCAAATTGTCCAGTCAATTAGCCAACAGCTTAGCCCAGCCCTTCAGACAGAGGAACGTAGCCAAGGCATCACTGACCGTCTGAATTTCACCAGATCCACCCTCAATTTTCTCATCAAAAATGCGCGCTGTTACGTCTTCTTTGATTAGTTCGACCTTAGCTTCCTTGCCGCCGGTCAATGCAATCGCCTCGGAAAGTGGGTCAAACGGATTAGAAGACTCTGGATCTAAACGATCGAATGGTATCTCAGTCACTCGCAATCCACATTTTCCGTGTAAACTACCTAGAAATCTTATAACACGCTTAACATCAACTGTAACA
Organism: uncultured Candidatus Poseidoniales archaeon; assembly: GCA_964576865.1. Taxonomy (GTDB): domain Archaea; phylum Thermoplasmatota; class Poseidoniia; order Poseidoniales; family Thalassarchaeaceae; genus MGIIb-O1. The sequence goes on from CAZNVK010000007.1 coordinate 18,529, forward strand.
TTCTCATCCGTCTCACCAGCTGTGCCGAGGACAACTGAATTGTCCCCCTTCACAAGATCCCAAAAAGCGGTGGTTTCCTTCCCGAAAACCGCTAAATTATGATCTTCTTTCAACCGCATGATTCGTTCTTCATTCTGAGAAGCATCGGCAAGAGATTTGATTCTGTTACGGCTGACTGAAACTCGTTTCATTGCCGCCGGCCCACGTTTATCATTCAATATACTGTGGAACTCATCGAGACGTGCCTTTGATTGGCCATTTCCCTCTGCAATTTCACCCAACTTGAACAGGACAGATTCCATTCCCACTTCGATTCGACGATTCCAACCACTATCCTCTCCGGTTAGCACGGCGTTGACATCAAGACCTTCTCCCCGTATGTAATTGACAATCTCCCTACGAGCGTTGGAGTCGAGTCCCATCAAAGCAGGATCTCTGACATGAATATGGAATCCTCGATGGCCGGAGAATGTAAATTGTGCATATTGTTGCCTCATATCGAATTCCGGTTCCAAGAAATCATTCCAAAGACCCCATGCCTGTTCTTGAATTAACTCAATCATCGTAGGAAAATCATTGTCCGACACACCGGGAAGGTGGTCTCCATCGAGATCAAAAATTAGGTCGGCACCGCGCCAGCCCTTGTCCGACATTTTTCTCTCATCGGGCCGGCGATAATACGCTGTACTATGAAAACAAGAATGAGGGCCTCGTTGCTGAAGATATGTCATCAGGGAAGAATCGGAAGAGAACGCCCTATGCCGATCTACTGGCTTATCACCCCAGTGAATGAACATCCACTCACGATGGCGAAGCCTAGGAGGTATCCAAAATTCCTCATGGGAAAGAGATTGGTAAAACCGCGAGAATCGCAGTGCGTACCTGCTCCAACCTTGAGACACAGGTTCTGTGGAAGAGAGGAGGCTGATGAACTCAACGATGTAGTTCACTGCAGCTTCGAAGCAATTCACTCAAGATTTAGGTCCTGAACTTCTTTGCCATCTGTCGATGGTTCAGCACCGGTACGAGCGATATATGCCTCAAAGCAAAGGTAATCACCATCGTGAACGATGGCCTCAGCGAAAGTCAGTGCTTTCCCGGTGTCAGCACAGACTGGTCCGAGCTGTCCAGATGCTGTAGAGAGGCGAGTCGGGTCAGGCATGAAGGGAGGGCACTCAATTCACTTCTTGAGGGTTGCTTTGAAACTGGGTGCCGACACAAAGCCATTTTCAACCCGATTCGGGTCGCACATGTGTGAATCAAGAGTCATTACACATTCGAGTCGGTCATTCACCAGATCCAGACGATGCCTTCATGTTTCATGCACTGACGACTGGTGCATTAGAAACTCCAGGGCGGACCTATGAACATGTTCTATTGGATATTCAAACTCTCAATGATAAGGCATTAGCAGGAGAGTTCGAGGTTTCCGCGGTTAGCATTCACTCTTATCCAGACATTTCTGATGATTATGCTCTGATGAACTGTGGCGCATCAATGGGTGAGGGCTACGGTCCGATGCTAATCTCTCGTGTGCCAGCCTCGATCGACGACATCCAAGGGAAAACCATAGCCATCCCTGGATACGGTACCAGCGCCTACCTCGCCCTCCGGCTGGCTTTAGGAGATGTTGAGGTTGAGGTAGTTCCATTCGATGAGATTCTTCCCGCGGTCAATCGAGGGGATTACGAATTTGGCTTAATCATCCACGAGGGGCAATTAACATGGCAGGATGAAGGGGTACACCTAGTTCTAGACCTCGGTATTTGGTGGAATAAACAGACCGGCCTTCCCTTACCTCTTGGTGGAAATGTGGTACGGCGCGACCTTGGTGAAGAGGTCTGTCGTGCGATATCTAACGATGTTAAACGAAGCATCGAACACTCTCTGGCAAATCCCGATACAGCTCTCGAATTCGCTAAAGCATGGGGAAGAGGAATCGATGATGAGACTAATCGCGAATTCGTTGGAATGTATGTCAACGAGAGAACTATCGACTACGGTCAGGATGGAAGAGACGCGATACGATTATTCCTTAAAGAAGGACAAAAAATCGGTTTGATTCGAGAAGACCTAATTGTTGAGTCACTACAATTCATCGGAGAGTGAGAACTTGTCAAATGGACGCCCTGAGAGGTCGGAATTCGACTCGGTAGACCCCGCCCCACCCAGCGAAGATACTCGCGTTGCCACCCTTAGAATGACAATCTGTGATGAGGAAGAGAAGATGTTTCAGCGGATGCGGGCATTATTCGCTCTCCGCAATATGGGGGGCAAGGATGCAGTTGAAGCACTAGCCGCCGCGTTTGAATCTGATTCAGCCCTCCTCAAGCACGAGATTGCCTATGTAATGGGGCAGATGCAAGACTCCCATGCCGTCCCTCACTTAATTGACAGGCTTGCGGACTTGGAAGAGGATGTTATGGTAAGACACGAAGCAGCAGAAGCACTCGGTGCTATAGGTGATCGAACCGCATTAGGAGTCTTAGAGCAATTCGTTGATGATGACCAAATTGTCGTTTCAGAATCTTGTGAAGTTGCTCTCGATCTGTTAGAATGGGTATCAAGCAAGAGGCTGAATTACTCGGAATGAATTGTTCAAATTGTAGATACTGCAATTTCAGAACTGCCTGTCCTCACAGCCTCACCCAAACTGGCTCTGAATCCATCCCACAGACCTGTTTGAGGAAGATATCCAAGCCTTGATGAGATTGATCATCGAGCAAATTTCGAACTTCCTCGGAGAAATATCTCTCAACTCTCGCATGAGGAGTTCCTGTTGTCCCTGCAGCATTTTGTACCACTAACCGGTGAACTGCAGCGTCAGAATTGAATGCCTTGTAATTTTCAATCAAGTCTCTATGTATCGATCTTATCTGTTCTATCGGTGCGTCCCTTCTGCAAGCAAAAACGCCAAAAACCATCGGCTTGCCAGTGACTTTGGTCCATTCTCCCCCTAAATCAAGGCTTACCAACTCAGGATGTTGTTCGGCTGCTGCTAGAGCCCGGTCACCGATCAATAGCGCACCGTCGCACTTCTCTAACATTGAGGGGAGGTCTGGACCAGTTTCGATGCACTTGGGATCTAACCCTCGATGGTTCAACAGCCATCTCAAGAGTACCTTTGATGTTGAGGAATCTGAGGGAAGTGCGATATCCCTCATTCTTTCAACATCACGACTACCAAATAGAATCACGGAACCGACGGCCCCTTTGCCAACGATTCCAAGATCTGGGAGAAGCATCAATTCATCGTGGTGAGCAGCATAATCCGCAGTCGGAATTGGCGCAGTCAAGCAATCCTGACGCAATACGTGACCAGTCAACCACGCAGGTGGAGCAGGTAGTATCGCCCATTTCTCGTCCAAACCAAAGAAGAGTGGGTCACAATTGGTGAAGGCGACTCTACCTATGACCGTCTCCCATGTCATCAACTCACCTCATAGGGATAGAATCGGAAGACTTTTTTGCTCTGATTTTGATTCATTTAAAATTTCAAACTCAGAATAGATTGTATTTCTCTTGATCGGTATATTGCCAGAATCGATAACTAATCTACAAATTTCATCAGATGTGGAATTCACTGGGGTGGTGCTTCCAGCGGAATGCATGATCTCTTCATTTCCCACCGTTCCATCAATATCATCCGCACCGCCTGATAATGCAATCTGCGCTAAGGAATCACCGATATTCATGCGATATGCTTTGACATGAGGAATATTGTCGAGCATCAAACGAGAAATAGCTATTGTGCGAAGAACCTCGTTTGAAGATGCCAATTGTGCTTCGGGAAGTCTACTTTTGTCAGGAAGGAAGGGGTATGGCACGAAGCATTGGAAACCGCGCGTCTCGTCTTGTAACCGCCTCAGTTGAGACAGGTGTGTGATTCTGTCAGCTGGAGTTTCAACCGTTCCGAATAGCATCGTACAATTGGTAGGAATCCCAAGCCTGTGTGCGGTTCGATGGATATCGAGATATTCCTGACTGCTTTCTTTCCCTCTACAAATACGGTCTCTGACGTTATCTACAAGAATCTCGGCGCCACCCCCTGGAATCGAGTCGAGGCCTGCTATTTTTAGTCGAATCAAGAGTTCTTGAACAGATAGGTTCGATCGATGAGCCAGATGTTTAAGTTCCACGGCAGTTAACGATTTGATGTGGATGTGGGAGAATCGCGACTTACAACTGCGGTAAAGGTCCTCATAATGTTCGACACCCCAAGACGGGTGCAAGCCTCCTACCGAATGAACTTCATCGATTATCATTGCGAATGGTTCGATTCTGTGCAAGTATTCTTCGACGCTCAACTCGTATGCTTCGGAGTGACGTGGGCCTTTGCGGAATGCACAGAATCGACAAGCTAAGATGCAAATATTCGTTGTATTTACGTGAAGATTTTCATTGAAGAACACATAATTTCCAAATCGTGATTGTTTGACAATGCCTGCTAATCTCATCAGACCATTCAAAGGAGATGTATTGAACAATCGAAGTCCGAGTTCGTCAGAAATCCTGCCTGAGTCTATGAGGGACTGGAGTGCCTCACTCAAGTTCTCATCAGAACTGATTTGATGTGGGATTGGGAACTTTGACAATCGTTCCTGCCAACCTGTTCCGCTGAATGCGGTGGCATCGATGTCCATCAATTACCCTCTACAACCTCTGCGAGAAGAATCGAGATAGTCAATCTATCTCCGAGTAGAACTTGTTCCGTATGGCTGGAAATCATCAAGAGCCAATCTCCTGACCCATTACCGTGGCAGCGGAGCGGCAGTCAACCGATGAATTGAGAGAACGCGCAAAGCGCTGTCGAAGATCTATTGTCAAGATGGTTCATCGCGCTGGCGCTGGGCACCCTGGTGGCTCCTTATCAGCAATCGATATACTGGTCGGATTGTACTCTACTCAGATGCGAGTTGACCCCGAAGATCCCTCAAACGGCGCGCGTGACCGTTTCATCATGAGTAAGGGGCACGCAAGCCCCGGTGTTTACGCTATTCTACATGAAATGGGATTCCTTTCTCAAGAGGACCTCGACGGATTTCGGTCTCTGGGCTCGGTCTGTCAAGGCCATGTCGATATGAAATGGACGAATGGTGTTGACTTTTCTGCCGGCAGCCTTGGAATGGGTTTGTCGTTCGGCCTCGGTTGTGCCATCGCTGCCAATTTGGATGGACTGGATTACCAGACCTGGGTAATGCTCGGAGATGGTGAAACTCAGGAAGGTCAAGTCTGGGAAGCTCTGATGTCAGCAAGTTACCACGAAGTAGACAATCTACACGTCATCGTAGACCGGAATCGTATCCAGAACGATGATTTCGTTGAAGTGCAGATGGAGATCGGTGACATCGCCTCCAAGATTGAATCATTCGGCTGGACTGTCAAAGAGATCGATGGTCACGATATGTCGCACATCGTCGAAGCCTTAGATTGGTCAGTAAATACGGCGGGCCCGACCGCAATCGTCGCACACACAGTCAAAGGAAAAGGCGTCTCTTTCATGGAGGACAATCCCTCTTTCCATGGAGCAGCTCCTAACGACGAACAATTAGCCCGCGCATTGGAGGAATTAGCATGAGTGCTCCCTCCTCAGGGGGAGCGAGTAGAGATGGCTATGGAGCAGCCCTACTCGACATCGCCAAGGACGAAAGAGTGATCGTTCTCGAAGCTGACTTAGGTAAATCAACCAAATCCTGCCACTTCCGTGCCGATCATCCGGAGAGAACGGTTTCCCTTGGAATCGCAGAACAGAACATGATGCTAGTCGCCGCAGGCCTTGCGTCCTGCGGCAAAGTGCCATTCGCCAGCACATTCGCTATCTTCTCAGAACGCGCATTCGAACAAGTACGCAACGGAATCGCTAGACCCGGCCTGGTCGTCCACATCTGTGGCAGCCACGGAGGAATCCATACAGGCACAGACGGTTCCAGCGCCCAGTCAATCGAAGATCTGGCTCTCTACCGAACAATACCAGGCATGACGGTCATGCACCCCTGTGACGATCTCTCGGCCCGCCACCTGACCGGCGCCCTGCTAAATCACAACAGACCATCCTACACTCGCACAGCACGAAACAAAACTCCTCGCATGTACGATGAATCCACGGTCCAAAACCTCGAAATCGGTAAAGGTTCAGTTCTCCGCCAAGGCTCAGACGTGGCAATAATCGCAGTCGGAGTAATGGTCCATAAAGCAATGCAGGCAGCGGAAGAACTCGCATCACAAGGAATCCAAGTATCGGTCATCGATATGCACACCCTCAAACCGCTTGACACTGAATTGCTCGACATATTTGCCACCGAATGTTCCGGCATAATCACTGTCGAAGACCATTCGGTGATCGCCGGATTAGGCTCAGCCGTAGCAGAACACCTCTCTCAAACAAATCCGACGAGAATCAAGATGCTGGGTGTCAAGGACCATTTCGGTGAGAGCGGAGGTAGTGAGGAATTACTCGAGTTGGTCGGTTTGACCAGCCAAGCCATAGTGGAAGCAGCCCATTCCTTGATATAATTGCCAATCCATCGTGGAAGCGTCTGAGTCATTGGAATAATCCAGCATTGCATCATCATCACAGCGTTTGATTCAAGAACAACAGGTCCCGGCCAGCACCGTGGCCCCACTGGACGACGTCAAGAAACTCCTCGATGGGACACTTGACCCAAGCCTGCTCGAGAGTCAACCAGAACTCTACGACATGGCTGAATCGATCTACGGCAGAGACGCACTAGACCAGATGGGAGTCGAGGCGCCCGAACGCCCGCCCGATTCGATTCTGCAACCAAATGGTGATTCGAAACACGAAGTCCAGATGCCGATGCCTCAATTGCCATTACCAGAACCTGAACCACTCAAGGAGAAGACACGAAATTGGCCAGCCTTCGGCATCTCTTTCGTGATATTCTCACTTCTGATGTTGAATTTATTAGTCGGATTCGGTGCTGTAGTTCCGCTCTGCGATTCCCCAGATTCCGCAACGCCGTGCGAGGATAAGTTGAGTTTGGGGGAATTCTCGGACTACGAGTCACCCGCTTCATGGACTGAAACTCTGGCCGTCGATGTCATCGATGGTGTACTTATCGTGTTCAGCACTGCGTTGATGGCCTTCGGCCTGAGAAAGCGCTGAGAATCAATACATTCGTGCAAGATGCTGGCGACGGGTCGTCTTTCTTCCTGTAACAGCACAGGGTTGTGGCTCATCGAAAGCCTCGATGCAATCACCCAAGAATGCCAAGCCTGTGGCTTTCTCCAATATTTCGGCGTCAGAATCATTTCCATCGAAGGCGAGTTCGTAGACCTTGCCGTCTTCGACCTCGCCTTGCAGGGTCCAATCTGAATCGGTCTTCTCGATTCCTGGAAACGGTTGGACGTATTTCGTCATATGAACTGCAGCTCGTGCTCTGAGTTCTTCTTCGACGCGCGCGAGGGCCTCGGAAACCACGCCCACCAATCCCGACGCCTCATGAAAATCCTTGCCACCGGTCCTCAGACTGAGAACGAACTTACCTGATTCGATATCCCGCGGACCGAGTTCCAGTCTCAGTGGAACACCCTTAATCTCCCAATCATAGTGCTTGGCTCCAGGACGCATATCACGATCGTCCACCTTCACCCTGAAACCGGCTCCCTTCAGGTCAGCAGCCATCTCTTTCACACGTGGGATAACCTCATCCGAAAGGTGAGCAGCTACTGGCATCAGAACGACTTGTATCGGTGCAATCTTCGGAGGGAAAATTAGGCCAGCATCATCCCCATGCATTCCCACAACTGCACCCAGCATGCGCTCGGACATTCCAAAGGTTGTCTGGTGACAGAATTGTGATTCCCCACTGACATCTTCATACTTCAGATCGAATGCTTTTGCCCACTGATCCCTGTAATGGTGGTAAGTTGCAACTTGCAGAGTTCGACCATTCGGCATCACAACATCGACTGCTGTCGAATACCAAGCCCCAGGGAATGTATCCCATACCGGCCGTCTGGACACAATCGCTGGGAAACAGAGGTCATGCAAGAGATTCTGAACTATTTGAGCATCCTCAGAGATTTGCGCATCAGCACCGGCTTGATCTTTGTGGGCTGTATGAGCCTCAAAGAAGTGAATCTCGCGAACACGAATGAATGATCGAGTTTGTTTCGTCTCGTATCGGAATGTATTGACTATCTGGAAGGTCTTCAGTGGGAGATCCCCGTGTGATCTAACCCACAGAGGGAACATTGTGTACATCGGAGTCTCGCTCGTTGGCCTGAGGAACATAGGTACGTCGAGCTCATTCTCGCCAGCATGTTTGACCCAATAGACCTCTTTCTTGAAGCCCGATTCCTCTTCATCCATCCGCAATTCGGAAGGGTCGACCCCCTCCTCTCGTGCCTTCTTCAACATGGAAACCAATCGGTTCTCTTTGTCGAGGAGGTCTTCGGGCACGAGGAGCGGAAAATTGTACTCCTCGTGCTCAGTACGCTCCATTTCCGCGCGCGTCAGCGCGTCGATCAAGGTCATTGCCTTCCAACCATACGGCTTCCACACATCCATACCCTTGATCGGGTACCTCTTGTCGACGAGGTCAGCAATCTCAACGATCGCTGGGTACCAAGCGTTGAAATCATCCTTGGAAGGGATGCCACGCTTGGCCTTGTCATGCTCCGCCATGATACTCCTCGTCTGCAAACCTCGCTTGAATGTGACGCAGAGCCAAGCCCAAAAATGGGCTGATTCCTCGGTTCAGAAGCGGTGTCAATTTTGGACGACGAGACGATTGATCGCCTGACATAATTGTCGATCGTCTTCTGCTTCGTCAATCGACCCGTTGGCATGAACGATTCTGGCTCTGATCTGCGTCGGATCATTCATCTCTTCCATGATATTGGCGATGACAGCATCGACCCCATAACGCTCTATCTGGGCTTGTGCTCTAGCGATAACCGTCTCTGGAGAGACGCCTGATTCCAGTTTGAATCCGATTCGGGTAGACCCTTCAACAATGTTTGCGAGTTCCGCGATGTGTTTTGGACCAGGAGAGAGTTCCAGACTCCAATTGTCTGCCCCGCTGGCTTTCTTACCTTCTTCAGCTTCTGTGTAGTAATCGAGGACTGCGGCAGCGTGAATCCAGACGTCTGGTTTCTCGTCATTAGCTACATCTTTGCAAACACTGAGCATCCCATCTGGTGTGCCGTCCCGACGAACATCTGGCAGATCGAAGGAAGGGTCTGCGGAAGTTTTTCCAGCTATGCAAACGACCTCATGGCCCTTCCTATGGAGGTATTCTGCGATGAGCCATCCGGTACGACCGGATGAGGCATTCTGAATCGCGCGAACAGCGTCGATCGGTGCGCGATTGGCTCCAAGAGTGATCGCTACCTTCTTTGATGCTGAGGATTGGTTTGCCAGATGACAAACTTCAGCGACGATTGACACCGGGTCCGCTTGCTTTCGCTTGCCTTCCTCAGCATCACTAACGATGACTCTGCTTCCTTCAGCCTCAAGAGCATCCAGCAGATCTTGAGTAACAGGGTCATCGAACAAATCCTGATGCATAGAAGGAACGAAGCACATCACCGCACCGCGCCCTCGAGCAGCGGAAAGAGCCATCATTAGAGGCGAATCCATGATGCCGTGGATGTGCTTCGATATCGTATTGCGAGTAGCAGGAGCAACGAGGACTAAGTCATGGGAATCCAATTGTGCCATTTCCGGCGTCCAACCCTCGAGAACGTGAACATCAGCAGCCCAGGCAACAGCGAGCGGAGTAACCACCTTCGTGGCTTCCGAACTCATCACAACCGTCAATTCAGCCTGATGTCGGCGTAATTCCCGTGCCAACCTCACTGATTCAACAGCAGCAATTCCACCAGTTATGGCTAGCAGTACACGCTTTCCTGCTAAAGCGTCGCTGTGATACGCGACGCCAGTGTCCGATGTCACGATTACTTCCAAACGCCCGTCGTTCAAGAGTGCGTCGCCGACCGAGTGAGTCTTGAATGTGCATCGTTTCGACACTGTGTGGAGCAAGACAGATTGGAACAGGTTCACCGCCATCTGCTCATATTTGGATTGCTGGACCTTGGTCTCATGATGGTCATAATGAACATAATCTGGAGAGCAGGGAATTCTGTCCTTGGAGGTATATCACTGGGAATTGGAGGACTGATTCTCTTGTATGGATTAGTTATCTCTAATGGATTCAGAAAACGTTCTGTAGGATACGATATTAAATTCATCAGCATGCTGAGTTTCGCAGCGGCGTTCTTCATCATAGTCGGAGTGATTGAGGGAGTTCTAGCTCTCTTGAGTGGACAATTATTCCTATTGGTGCAAGCAGGATTGATTCTAGCTCTTGGTTGGGCTACTCGAAGGCGAATAGCCACTGTGCGCCATCCGATGTTCATCCAGTGGTTCGCCAGTGGAGTTGATTCACAGGTCAATCTCCGTGAAGACGAAGTCTACGCCAGTTGTCCGCACTGTTCAAGCCTTCTAGCAGTCATACCATCGAGGCTTGGACCAGAAGACCGTTGTCCGAATTGTGAGGGATTCCTAGTCAATTCTCACGAAGAAGAATGAAATCAATATCGCTCGATTGCCGTAGCGATTCCCATTCCGCCACCGATACACATGGTCGCAATCGCCTTCCGGCCGCCGGTGCGCTGGAGTAGAGAGGCGGCCTTGCAAGTGATTCGCGCACCTGAGGCGCCGAGAGGATGACCGATCGAGATGGCGCCTCCATCGAGATTGACCTTGGCCTGATTGATCCCCAGCTCGTCGATACAAGCCAACCCTTGAGATGAAAATGCCTCGTTCAATTCGAATATATCGACTTCATCAATAGACCAGCCAGCCCGCTCCAAGCACAGTCGGGTTGAGGCTATCGGACCTAATCCCATGTAATCGGGGGGGCACCCAGTTACGGCAGCCGCAACAATCGAAGCGATCGGAGTCAATCCGTTAGCATTGGCGAACTCCTCGCTGCAAATCAACGCAAAGACTACTCCATCGGTCAAAGGCGAGGATGTAGCGGCGGTCACCACACCTTCTTCCTTGAAGACAGGGCGGAGACCAGCCATCGATTCAAGGGTCGTCGATGCCCTGATGCAACCATCGACTTCCACTATCTCATCACCATCCACAATCGGACAAATCTCCTGCTCAAAATGACCTGCCGATTGAGCCTCCGCAGCCTTCTCATGCGACGCCAAAGCAAATTTTTCCTGCCGGACCCTGTCAATTCTAAATTTCTCAGCCACATTCTCAGCAGTCAATCCCATGTTGACGTATGCCTCAGGATAAGACTCCTCAAGCTCAGGATGTGGAGACCAATTGAACCCTCGACGTTTCACCCGAGACATCGATTCCATCCCGCCGACCAAGAAGCAATCACCCCAGCCAGATTGGATATTGGCGGCGGCTACGTGTACAGCCTGCATCGATGAACCACACAATCGATTGAAAGTAGCACCAGGAACAGTGTCCGGCAGCCCGCCGAGGAAAGCAACCAAGCGACCGACATTGTAGCCCTGTTCACCCTCAGGATAGGCACAACCGAGCAGCAAATCATCGATCTTCTCACCAGTCACTCCTGTTCTGGAAAGCAATGCACGCGCAACTTGACCCGCCATCTCATCAGGCCTGACATCCTTCAATGCACCCTTGTGCGCCCGATGAAACGGGGACCGCATCCAATCGACGATGACCGCCTTCACGCACCGAGCGCCACGCTTTCGCCCAATAACCGTTGAGTCTGTTGAGTCCACGAGTCCTACGGACTCGACCGGCGGGTTCATGAAAGGGACTCAGTTCGCCGGCCCGTATGATACGAGAATGCACCAATCACGGCTTCTACGCCGATGACCATCTTTGCCCCGCTTGCAATGCCGAAGGACGCTTCATCATGCGTACCGGAGAGCGCAATAGCCTGGCCCGCATGCTTGCCTTGGTTCTACGCCACGCACCAGAGAAATTCGACCTCGAGATGGATATCAACGGATGGATCGATGTCAAGGACATCATCCGACAATTCAAGGAATCCCGTGGCAAACGCTTCCACTGGCTTCGCCCACACCACTTCACAGCCATCTCTGAGACGGACCCGAAAGGACGATACGAGGTTCGTGGCAATACCATTCGCGCAACCTACGGACACACGGTAGAAATCGAACTCGACCTACCAACGGACAACATTCCTGATGCGCTCTACTTCCCCTGTGACCCGAATGAGGCAGAGAATCTGCTCGATGTTGGAATTTCACCGGGCGGAAGAGCCCACGTTCACCTCTCGGCTTCCATCAGGGCGGCAGCAGAGGCTGGCCATGTCCACTTCGCCTTACCGACCCTCCTCGAGGTCGATACGGCTCAGATGCACGCAGCTGGTGAAACCATCTGGCACGCGGGCGTGACTGTGTATCTGACCGAGAATGTCCCAGCGCAATATCTCAGCGTCATCGATAATGACGACCCAGAGTATGTCCTCGCACGTGCACGCTGGGTCGACGAAGAAGAGTGATTCACTCATCCCTCACATTTGTGAGACTTGACTTTCATTGAAATTCGCCGCACAGCGGACAGAATTCGATATCCTCCGCCATATCCGCCGAACATGATTTACAACGGCCATCGACGCGAGGCGCCCGTTGCACCTCGGATTCGCTGACCGAACGTACCGGAGAATCTCTCACGAGGAATGGATCTGCGATCTCGGAAGCCGAATTCAAAGCAACACGGAAGGCGATGCATTCCTGAATCGCATTCTGCAGTCTCGCCGTTAATTTTTCTCGTTCGACCTTCGATTCGATCTTCTCGGCATCAGCGAGGCGACTCTGCAGCCAGCGTTGAAATCTATCGAGTTCGGAATCGCTCGCCATGCCATCCCCAATCCGCGATAAGCAATGAACATGACTTCTCAACGCGGTCGGAGAGTTCCCGACCGCTAACCGACTCACAACCTGATTTCCGAGCCGCAGCAGCCTTAGACGAAGAGCCTGTGGCTCAACCTGAGAACGATGTCCCATCTGCTCATCAAATTCGGTGGCGGCTTGATCACCGACAAGTCGGCGATGAAGACCGTCGACCATGAAATCGTTTCCCAACTAACCCAAATGACCAGCGATTTACTCGCCCGCAGCCACACGGTCACAATAGTCCATGGCGCGGGCTCATTCGGCCATCTCAAAGCAAAACAATGGAGAATCGCCCAAGGTGCCGACGAGGAAATCCTCACCGAACAGATCCTCGCAGTCGACTCCATTCGCCAAGATATGCGCGAACTCAACTCCATTCTCTGTGAATCACTCGCCAACTCAGACATCACATCCCGAACCCTCCCCCCATCCGACTGGGCCCAAGAAACCGGCCCAGAATTCACCGGAGACCTCACCCCATTCGCACAAACCCCACATGAAATCGTCGCAGTCACCTTCGGAGACGTGGTAGACTGCGCCCCACCGAAGCGATTCGGAATCCTCTCAGGAGACGACCTGATGGTCCGAATCGGCCGCGAAATCCCATCGATAACCCATTGCATCTTCCTATTAGGAGACACAGAAGGCCTTCTCTCAGCCCCACCTTCTGACCCAAACGCAAAACTGATCCAAACCTGGAACCCCACCGAAGCGATAACAGGCGAGCACGACACGAGCCAGGACGTCACCGGAGGCATTTTCCTCAAGTTGGAGAGTGCAGCCAAGATAGCCGAGGTGGTAGAACAGGTCTGGTTACTCGACGGGCGTTGCTCCGAAAGGGTGCACGAACTGCTTGAGAACGGAACGACGCGAGGCACGCGAATCTCGCTATGATGAAAATCGCACAGCGAGGCGTCCATTCTGATTATATGGGGGTCCCATCCCGAGCGGATTGAGAGACATGTCAGCCTCAGACGACGCGCTCAGCGGCCACGACACCTCCCAAGCCGTGATGATGGAGGAGGCTTGCCTCTGTCTCGATGAGAACGATGCAGTGATCAGCACCGCTAGCAAAATGGATACTCACCTTGGCGATGGCATCCGTCACCGCGCGTTCAGTGTGTTGATTTACGACTCAAAAGGGCGTCTGCTCGTACAACAACGCTCCTCAGAGAAAATCACCTTCCCCGCCGTCTGGGCAAACTCTTGCTGCAGTCATCCTCTGGATATCGCTGGAGAAAACGGTGATGCCGTCGAGGGTGTCAAGGAAGCTGCTCGACGTAAGTTGGATCAAGAATTGGGAATTCCTCGATCGGTCACCGATGATTGGGAATTCAACCACATTGGTCGATTCGAATACAAGTGTCGCTGGGATGATGAGTGGGTGGAACACGAAATCGACCATGTGATGATTGTGAAGGCAGATTGTGAGGTTGATTTCAATCGCAATGAGATTCAAGCCATCGATTGGTTGGATGTTGATGAACTCAAATCGATGATGGCGCGCAAGGGGCGATGGAAGAGCCAATTGATCGCGCCATGGTTTGAGGCGATTATTGCTAATTTCTTCGATGGGGGTGATGCCGATATCGATGCCGTCATCAATAATGCGCGCACGGACATAATCCGGTGTGGAGAATTGTCCGTGGCACATCCTTCTGATTCTGCTGCCAATGTGTTGGCCGCTTTGAGTCAGCACCGCGACATCGTCGAAGGCGTCATTCACGATAGTTTGGGTAAGATTCAGCAGGATCGATTGCGAGGGGCGATGTCGCACTTATTCACCGGTGGTGGCAAGAGATTGCGAGCCATCATGCCACGATTGGTGGGCGATGCAGTAGGAAATGGACATGAGGGCCATTATACGCTTGGGGCCTGCATCGAAATCATTCACAATTTCACCTTGGTTCACGACGATATAATGGACCAAGACCCTATTCGTCGTGGTCTTGAAGCGGTACACATCGCCTATGATGATCCAACCGCCATTAACGCGGGCGATGCGATGCTCGCACTCGGATTCGAAATGCTCGCCGATAGCGAGCACATCGAAGATTCACAACTGCGCCACGTAGTCAGCACGATCGGCGAGATGGTTCGACGTGTGGCGGAAGGTCAACAGGAGGATTTCGAATTCGAGGATCGAGATTCAGTCTCTGAAGAGGAATACATCGCGATGATCGCGGGTAAGACCAGTGCGATGTTCGAGACATGCGCTGAAACTGGCGCGATTCTCGCTGGTGCGGATGCCGATACGGTTGCCAATATGGCTCGATGGGGTTTGAATCTCGGTCTGTGTTTCCAAATAATGGACGATTACATCGATATGGTAAGCGATACCGAGACGCTGGGCAAGCCCGCTGGCTCGGATATCGTGCAGGGCAAGCGCACACTCATCGCGATCCATGCGCTTGAAAGCGGTGCCGATCTATCCACATTCCGTAGATTATTCGGCACCGAAACAGATCCGGATGAAGAATTAGCGACCGCGGTGGAGGAATTGCGTGATAACGGGTCTATTCGCTACGCCCTCAACCGTGCCATGGAGCACCACGCGATCGCTCACGACTGCCTCGATTCTCTCGAAGATTCTCCGGCGGTCGAATTGCTTCGCGACATGACCGATTTCCAATTGGTCCGTATCAATTGAAACCCAACTCGATAGCCAACCCATTCTCAGATTGGGCCATCTTGAGGCGCGATTCAAACACAAGCGGTTTGAGAGCTTCAATCCGTGTAGTAAGCCTCACCTGGGATCTCGGGCTTGAGTCCCTTGCGCTCGCGAATTTCTCCAACGGTTTTCTCTAGGAGAGCCATTGGAAGTATCTCGAATCCGGCGTTCTCTGTATTCCAGACCGCGCGGCCCTGGCTGGCTGCGCGAATGTCGTTGGAGAATCCGAATGTCTCAGCGACTGGCATCTTGCCTATGACCGAGGCGGTTCCGCCGTCGACTGGCATATCCTCGATGATTCCTCGGCGGGTTGTCACCTCACGCGTAACTCCGCCGATGACGTCGTTCGGTGCGTCGATGCGGATGTTCTGCATCGGCTCAAGAACCACTGGACGGGAGCGGATGAGCGCACCACGGCAGGCGTTGCGCACAGCCGGTATTGTCTGAGCCGGTCCGCGGTGAATCGCATCCTCGTGCAACTTTGCATCGACGAGGCGCATCATGACTCCCATCAATGGCTCCTCGGCCAGAGGCCCCTTCTTGCAAACCTCGTTGAAGCCCTCGATGATCAATTCGCGGGTCTCGTGCAGGTTCTGGATACCCTTGGTGTCGTTTACCAGCACGTTTGTTCCATTGATCGCGTAGATCTTGCGCATCAGGTCCTTTTCCATACCAAATTCAGCGAACTTGTCGCCGACAGCCTTCGCATCCTTATTGCGGACTGTGCCATCACCGAAGTGACCCTCGCGAAGAGCTTGGATGACATCGATTGGAAGTGGTTCGGCCTCGATGTAGAATCTGTTGTGACGGTTGGGCGACTTGCCCTCAAATGCGCGTCCGGCGTTATTCGACTCGATGCATTCGCGGTAAACCACGATTGGTTCGCTGACCTTGACCTTGATTCCCTGTTCTTCCTCAAGTCGATAAACAGTAATTTCGAGGTGGAGCTCTCCCATCCCAGCGAGTAGAGCCTCACCGGTCTCCGCGTTAGTCGACACCTGCAGTGAAGCGTCAGCTTTGGCTAGACCGCGTAGAGCGTCGATGAATTTAGGCAAGTCCTTCATCGCCTTAGGCTCGACAGCGACGGTAACCACCGGCTCGGAGTAATGGCGGATTGCCTCGAAAGGCTCTGCTTCCTTATCTCGAGAGATGGTGACACCGGCTGCAGCGCTGCGGATTCCTGTGATTGCAGCGATGTTGCCAGCGCTGACCTCTGGAACCTGGATTCGGTCTCCTCCGACCATCATGCTAACCTGTTGAACGCGCTCAGCCTTGCCTGCACCTATTGCCCAGAGAGACTCGCCGTGCTTGATCGACCCCGAGTAGACACGACCGACGGCGACCTCACCAGCGTGAGGGTCCATCCAAATCTTGGTAATCATCAAAGAGAGTGGGCCGGAGGCATCGCAATCAAGCATCGCCTTACCCTCGATTGTCTCGAGGTCGCCTTGCCAGATATTCGGGATACGGTAGCGCTGAGCGATCAGTGGTGATGGAAGTTGTTGAACAGCCATATCGAGTAGAACCTCGTGCACAGGAGCCTTCTTCGCCAGAGCCTTCTGATCGTCGTTAGCACAGTGCTCAAAGATGTCCTTGAAATTCAATCCGGACTTCTGCATGTAGGGAACTGACATTCCCCAATTGTAGTAGGCTGAGCCAAATGCGACTGTACCAGCTTGAACGCTGACCTGCCACTCCTTTCGGACATCTTCTGGAGCGAAGGTCTGGATGAGTTTGTTGACCTTGAGGATAATCTTCTCGAAGCGGTTCATCATCTCAGGTCCATCGATCTGCAGCTCGTTGATTAGCCGGTCCACCTTGTTGATGAAAAGGACTGGGCGGACCTTCTCCTTCAGGGCCTGGCGAACCACTGTCTCAGTCTGAGGCATGGTTCCCTCGACGGCGCAGGCAAGAATGATGCAGCCGTCGACCGCGCGCATGGCGCGCGTAACGTCTCCACCGAAGTCGACGTGTCCAGGAGTATCGATGAGGTTGATGAGGTAATCATCAGGTCCAACCGAGTGAACCATCGAAGCGCTCGCAGCGTTGATGGTGATTCCGCGAGCGCTCTCCTGCTCATCGAAGTCGAGTACACGAGACTTTCCCGCTAGCTCCTCGGACATCATGCCAGCACCGGCGATGAGATTGTCCGAAAGCGTGGTTTTCCCGTGGTCGATGTGAGCGGCGATTGCGAGGTTTCGAATCCTCTCTCGAGTGTGCATCACTTCAGTCGCTCGTGCGATGTTGTCTTCCTTACGGCCCATTCTCTCAACCTCTGGATGGGCCGGCGACCTGACATCGGTTCATAAAGCCGATTGTATCACTACGTGATACAAAGGTCGACGTCTCGGAGAAATCCGAAAACGGAGTTAAGCAATCATCGGGCTGAAGCGGCGATGCGCTCGATTTCGTCCTTCTTGCCAACGGCGAAAGATGCGACGTCTCCAGCAGCTGCCTTGTTGAGCTCGGAAATGATTCCCTGAGTCAAGGTACGGGTGCTCTTTGCAGTCGCTGAAGCGCAGCCCTTGGAGAGGTTCCGGAGTGCAACGTCCAGGCGACGGCTCGGGGAAGAGTCGACAGCCTTTGGCTGGCTCACTGCGCCGAACTTGATTCGAGTTGTCTCCTCGCAAGGAGCCGAGTTGACGATTGCGTTGATGAAGTGCTGGAGAGGGTTCTCACCGGTTCGCTCGGCGATGTTATCCAGAGCAGCCTCGAAAGCCTTGGCACAATGCTGCTTCTTGCCACTGAATTTGCCCGTTCGCATCAGATTGTTGATGAATCGCTCGATGACCGAAAGCTTGGCCTTTCCGAACCAAGCATTTGCGTGGCGACCACCGCTGTGCGGCGTGCCGATGGTTGTGAGATTGATGTAGGGGGCTAGACCAGGGTCGCCACAGACGACTTCGGAAGCATCCCACTTGCCGAAGACCATGGTTCCGATTCCTGCGATTGGAGCGGCCTGCTCCTGCTGAATTTCTTCCGACTCTGCCATGATGTTCACCTGACCGGCTTCTCCTTGCGACCGCGGACCATCTCATCGAGTGAGACGCCGTTGACCTTGATGACCTTGAACCGAACACCTGGAAGGTCACCATATGAACGACCCATGCGGCCGCCGATTCCCTCGACGAGAACCTCGTCGTGCTCATCGATGAATGAAATCGCACCATCACCAGGAGCGAATGCGGTCAACTTGTTGCCGGTGCGAATCAACGAGATCTTCACGGCCTTGCGAATTCCGGAATTAGGCTGCTTAGCCTCGATTCCAACCTTCTCGATGACGATTCCCTTAGCTTGGGTCGAACCGCGAAGAGGGTCGTGCTTGAGGACACCGCCCTGGCGCCTCTTGGTCTCGCGGTTCTTGAATTTCCGCTCATTCCAGCGAAACCGCTTGCGATCCTTCTTCATCTTTGGTCCAGAAAACAGTCCACGACCCAAGCACAGCACCTCGAAGGAACGCCCCGCCGACCTACCCACCATATAAGAGCGTGACGGACTCACCGTAGGTGAGGCGAGGGACTGCTCAATTCCCACATATGCCACTCCTCCATTGAATCCGAGGTTAGGGCTCCAGACTCGCCAACATTCAAGCAGATGGTGCCACGGGATTGACTCGATGGCTTTCAGAGATCTGCTCGCTGGCGTCGAAGTGATCGATGATGAAATCAGTGTCAACCACGACATGTTCAATCACTCACGAGCCACGGCTCATGCCCCTGTGATGTTCACCTCGATAACTGAGTCCTCGGGCCAACGCTCCGCTCTGAATGTACTCGCAAGGGATCGGCTGTGCGCGCTATACGATTTGACTCCGGGAGAGTTGATCGATATTCTGGCTTGGGCGATGGAGAATCCATCTGAGCCGGAGATTGTGGGGTCGGACTCCGCTGAGGTTCTGGAGAATACTCAGGAGTCTGTTGACCTGGGCGCTCTACCGATCCCTTGGCATTATCCTGAGGACCGAGGACGATACCAATCGGCCTCGGTCATCATCGCGCAGTACGATGGAATCAGGAATATGTCCTACCATCGACAATTTCTGCGCGATGAGAACCACTGTGTATCACGATTCGTTCCACGTCACCTGCGCACAATGGTCGACAAGGCGCGTGCGAATGGTGACGAGGTCGACATAGCCGTCGTCAATGGGGCAGATGCTACCGTGCTACTCGCAGCGGCTATGTCCTTCACTTACAATCTAGATGAGTTGACCGTCGCTGCCGCTCTCCACCAACGACTCAACGGCAGCCCACTGAGGCTTGTAACCCTAGACAACGGCATCCAAGTGCCTGCAGACGCCGAATACGCCATGCAGGCAAGAATCACCCTCCAAAATGACGATGAGGGGCCCTACGTAGACATCACCGGAACCGTCGACGACGTCCGCCAAGAATGCGTAATTGAATACGATGCCGTGCACCACCGCGATTCACCGATTTTCCACGCATTGATCCCAGCCGAAATCGAACATCGAACTCTGATGGGTTTGCCTCGTGCACCGACGATCAAGGCAGCGGTAAACGCCGTCGTACCGTGCACAGACGTCTACATGACCGACGGCGGCAGCGGCTGGCTAGCCGCAGTAGTAGCGATCAACCCAGTTGACGAGGGCGACGGAGTCAAGGCGATTCACGCCGCCCTCGACGGCCACCGCTCGATGAAACAGGTAACAGTGGTGGACAGTGATATCGATTGTTCGGACCCTGTCCGTGTCGAGTGGGCCTTGATGACACGCTGGCAACCAGACCAAGACACGGTGATATTGTCCGGCCAGAAGGGTTCGAGCCTTGACCCGAGCAGGGGAGCGGATGGTTTGACTTCCAAGATCGGCATTGATGCAACCCTGCCACCGGGCACCGACCGTACGCCCTACAAAAGCGTCCTGTGAGGTGCCAAGATGTCCGCATCCGATTTCGGAGCGAAATTGCAGCACCCTCGTCGAAGCCTAGGCAACCGACACAGGAGCCAAGCGAGCAAATTCCTCAAATTGGCTGAATCGGACATCGCGAATCTGGGTTGGGCAGAGCAAAGCGCTCGCCAAGCCGTTCTCCACGATTTCACCCACCCGGACAATTGGCGATTACTCATAGAAATCAAAGTCCGCGCGGATGACGCGTCGGGCATTCGAACAGTTCTCGATGAATTATTCTTGATTCTGGGCCGCGACCCCGAACTCCTGGCGCAATTAGACGGGGTCGACCTGACGAGTTCAGCAAACAAACTGTTGGAAGGTGCCCTCTCGATCGACCCATTGGACCCCGATGCTTGGTGGGACTGCACACAGGGTGAAGCCGGAGTGCAGACATTCCTCGAGCGGATCAGAAGGCTGGATTTCACCGATCCAAGAGCCAATATCCTATTCTCGCGACGAATGGAGCGTCTGCTGGAAAATGGCTATGAAGATGAATACCTAGAATTGACCAGAAAACTTCTCGCCCAAAGACCATCGAACCACGAGGCATGGGCTCGTTTAGGCCGTCTGCACGAGAGGCGCGAGGAATTCGACGAAGCATGGTTCTGTTACGACCAAGCCCAAACTCACTCTTCCTCGCTACGACCAAGGGATGAATTCCGAGAACGGATGGAAGCGCGCTTGGAAGGTGCAGCGGTAACCCCGTGGAAGGCACCGGACATCCAAGGCCGCGTGGACTTCCTCGCGCGTATGCAATCATTAGCGACTCCTGCGGACTCAGACACAGCCAAAGTGGGAGACGAATCGGAGGATTCGAAGACGAAGGAATCCGAGTTCGAGCGCGCCAAGAGATTGCACTCTACCGGCCGCAGTTCAGAGGCTTTCTTCATCGCGCGCCGCCTCGCCGCCGAAGGCGATGGCGAGGCTTTGTCATTAGCGCAGACCATCCAGGAGGCGATGGACGATGGCTGAGGAATTACCGTGGGTTGTAGCGTGGGTTGTACCGCGAGTAGAAATTGAGATTCCCTGTTGGTTGATGGTCAAGCATCGCGAACGTGGCTGGGAGCTCCCAGGGGGCAGTCTAACACCAGACGAACCCGTCGAAATCGCTGCACTGCGAGAACTTTTTGAAGAAACGGGAGTCTTGGGAACCGCAACCGCAATCGATGAGAATCTATTCGATGGCGGCACAGTAGTAAGGGTAGTCGTGAACGAAGAACCCCAACCCTACGGCTGGGATTCCGAGGATGAAAAAATCGACGAAGTCGGATGGTGTGTCGACATCCCCGGCGATCTGCACTGGGGCGAGGATGAGATTCAGAGACTATTGGATCACGATTGGAGTGCTTCGAGAAGTCTCTCGTCTTGAATCGCATCCAACTTCTCGGCCAGCGCCTCGCGCCACTCATCTCTTTGGAGAATCTGCGAGGCGTCGAGAACCAAACCGAGGTCGTTTCGCTCTGTACCGCTGACGTCTGCTGTCAGGAGAGGAAGCACTTGCTCCACGACCTCGATGATGTCGTCGCTGTGCGCCGGCACCCAAGACGACCCTGGAACAGGACGTGGAGCTGCATTCTCGATTCGTGACAACATGCGCGGAGCCTCATCATTCACCTCTTCGAGGGCTAGGTCCAGCCATTCAAGCGAGGCGACGGTTGCCTCAGCTTCCATTTCAGCTGCTAAGAAAATTGCACGCGATGTCCACATGTGGCGCATAGCGTGATCGAGGTCGTCGAGAGCCGTCAACATTCGACCAACCTCGAGGCGGGAGAGTCCTCTAATCTCGGCTGGATGTCCACTCTCCCGAGTTATGTCTGCATGAACGGCCAAAGCCATCATAACCTCGCCGTTCAAAGCATGCCAAGCGGCTTGATTGAGCAGGGCAATACCGTGCAAGCCGCTTCCCGGCGCGATCGCCTTCAAGCGCTCGGAGCACCAGCGCAACTCCAAACCTGCCTGTTCTGGACCATCGACTGCGAGCAGAGCTCTCTCCATTCGCAGTCGCACCTCGCACTCGAAATCGCGCTCATCACTCGTGCGAGATCGAGTCAGCAATTCCTCGCTCAACACAACTGCATTTGCCAGATCGCCCTCGACAAGCAATGCCTGCAATCCTAGGACGTCGCGCTGGAGAGGGCTCAGTCGAGCCAGTAATTCATCGGGGCCTACGGATTCACCCAGCAACATCTCGGCCCCGACCGAAAGAAGTATCTCTTCAGGCACTTCACCGGCAGAAATCGCCCCGTTCTGCAATCCCTGAATCAATTCACGAACGTCATTCATGGCGTCATCTCCGTTGCCAAAGCCGCCAGAAGTGAGGATTCCAGTTCGACCGGATGGCATTCCCCGGACCAACCCGCAGCACCTGGATGACCCCCGCCCTCGCCGCCCAATCGGGTAGCCATGGTTTTCATCAACGCACCTACGTCTACACCGAGTTCGGTTGCGGTACGACTTGCGCGGGCCGTCACACGCATGCCGTCGGGTGTTTTCTTGTGAACCAATCCTACGTGGGCGCCTGCAGCCAGTAATGCATGGGCGACCATTCCCTCGTGGGTGCTGGCACGAGTCATAGCCACGGCCAGCCCTGCTACTTCGTGAGCTTCACACCGACTCACCGCTTTGAGAATGGAGATGCGTTGAGAATGGTTGAGATCCTCACTCTCCATTCTCTCGATTACATCGACGGGGTCAACGCCCGAGGCTTCGCTAATCTCCTCGACACGTCGATGACAACCTGCTCGCGAATGCTTGAAACGACCTGTGTCGGAGATTATTCCGGCGAGCAGTAGAGTAGCATCATCTTCTGTCAGAGGATGTCCATCATCCCTCATCCAGTCCCAAACCATCTCGGCCGTCGAGGAGACCTGGCCCTGAACTATGGTCGTCTCCTCGGGCCACGAATCCGATGCGGACGAATGGTGATCAACGACGCACAGAGGCACTTCGGGCAATTGGAATCCTATCTGGCTGGGAGAGGCACAATCTACTATGATTATTCCAGCCAATGAGCGAGGGAAGGCAGGGCGATTAACGTCGATTTGCATGAAACCGAGATCCATCCCCTCGGTCATTTTCCGAGCGAGGGTTCCGATATACAACCCACAGGTCCGAGCACCTTCGATTGCACCTGCTAAGACGACTCCAGAACCGATTGTGTCCATGTCGCCATTCTTGTGAGTGACAACTGCGATTGCTCCATCACCGCGAGCAGACAACCACTCTGAGAGTGGAATCATGTCGAGTGACATCGAATCTCTCCTGATATCATTCCTGTGATTCGACAGCTTCAGCGTATTCTGAACGAATTTCCGTCTCACGCGAATTCAGCGTTTTGAGATGAGATTCTATCGTATCGCGTGAGGATTCGAGGTCGACCTTCAGAGCATCGCGGTCATCGACCTCGAGCAGGATGCCGCCAAGGGCACGATAGACAGCACGGTCGGCATCCTGAGAAGCCAGAGCCTCGATCGTTAGCGAAATCTCGTTGAATTGGCTGGTCAAGGATTGAATCTGACCGCGGACCATCTGTAGTTCCTGTACGAGGCTCTGAATCTGTTGCTGGTCCACTTCCTCACCGCCTGTGTTTGCCGTTCACTCGAGTGCTTTCAAGACATCGTCAGCCGCAGCAAGACCTCGTACGACAGTATTCCACCGTGCCCTCATGTCGACGAAGACGGGTTCGGCCTCGCGCACAACGACTGTATCACCATCCAGGGTGACTTCAGCTTCTGTGATGAGCGAAGCGTGAAGCGCTTCGGCAAATGGGCTGGTGACCTTCAAGGTCAGCGATAATGCTGGAGCAGACACTGCAGCATTGGGTGATTCACCGGAAGAGTCAGAGTGAGAGTCACTCTTCTTCGTCGCTGACATCGATCTCACCAGCCGCTAGCTTGCGCTCGTATTCCAGAGCGGCCTGCTGGGCGATGACGGTCATGTCAGTCGCGGTGGCGCCTTCCATACCGCGGCGAATGACGCGAGAGTTCGCATCGGTAGCGCGGGTGAAAGGTTCCCAGACTCCGCCGGAGAAGGTGTGAGAGCACTTCTTGCACTCCCAGATTCCGGCCACCTTTCGGGTGACCTTCTGGTATTGACAGACCGGACAGGTGTACTTGCGGGACTTCTTCTTGAGGGCCGATCCAGCGCGACGTCGGACGCTTACACCGTAGCGTGAACCGTACTTTGCGGTCGCGCCTGCCTTCTGAGTTCGCTTTGCCATTTCACTCACCTTCCAGTTTCTCGTCAATCAGATCTCGGAGTTCAGCGCACCTCGAGCGTGCCTCATCCATGATCTCAGCGAATTCGGCCGCCGTGAAGATTCCCTTTAGACCCTTCTGCAATGAATGAACATGGTCATCATCGCCAAGGGTGATGTGGATTCGCTCGTCACCGCCGAGTTCCTCGCGCTTGTCTGCATCGTAGACGAATCGGCCGCCTACCTTGTGGTAGGAGCACATTACTGGGGTCTTCGAGACGCCGAGTGGGCGGTCCTCTCCGATCTCAAACCGCTCTGCTGGCACGTGAGCGCTCTTCAACGCAGCTATTCCAGCGAGGGCGAATGCATCGAACAGATTTCCATCATCAGAGATTGCGAAGAGGTCGAGGATGACCTGCCATGCCTTCTCGCCTGGAATGATGCAGAGGTCTTCGGTATTGATGCAACCCGACTCGCGGATACCACGGTCGACGACACGGCCCAATTCGATGGACTCAGGACTTGGTGGGCCTGGTTCCCAATTGCGGCCAGCGACTGGGCGAACCTCAGCGCTGCACATCAAACCGCCCTGGTTTGGTCGGTCTGGGTAAGGAGTCATGATCTGGAACTTGACACCAGCGTAAACGATGGTGTCACCCATGCGAACCATTGCCGAGCCTTCGGCGCGTGGTAGGCAATCGATTTCAAGTTCGACATCGCGCCCGTCGAAGCGGTCGCGGCCATCGTGGCGCTGATCCTCAGCGGCCAGCTCAGCGAGGTGAGCGCGTAGGAGCTTAGGGACGAGTGGTATTGCCATCACTCATCACCTCCCTTGAGTGCGCGAACCATCTCGGCGTGGATCACCGATGCTGCTTCCATATTGTAGTCCCAAGCCTCTTGGAATTGTTCGGGCGAGAGGTCGCCGTCCATCTGTAGGAAGACTAATTCTCCAGAGTTCGGCAGAATTCCCATCGGTAAGTCTGCCTCACCGTAATTATCCTCTTCCTTGTTGAGGTCACAGACGACGATATCGTGGACCTTGCCGCTGGCGACCGAGACGACCATGTCGCTCATCGGGATGCCAGCGTGGGCGAGAGCGACGGAAGCTGCAGTGATTCCAGCGCAGCGAGTTCCTGCTTCAGCGCAGATAATCTCGATCTCAACGCGAATCTTGCTGCGGGGGTACAACTCGGTCAGAACGACGCTTTCGAGCGCCTCAGCCGTAACCTTGGAAATCTCTCGGCTGCGGCGGTTGAATCCTGGTCGAATCCTGTCCGTAGTAGAGAACGGGGCCATATTGTAGCGCACATCGAGTACGGCGCGGTCTTGGCGCTGAATCTTACGAGGGTGAGCCTCCATCGGCCCGTAAACGGCAGCGATGACATCATTCAACCCCCACTTCATGCGGGCCGAGCCATCTGCGACCGGAACGACTCCGGTCTCGATGTGAACCGGTCGAACCTCATCCTTGGTCCTGCCATCGAGGCGGATTCCATTCTCATCTATGCACTGCACATCTCCGTATCCGCCCATCAAGCATCACCTCTGTATTCCTCGACCTTCGCTTCGGTCAGAAGCGCGTTGAGTCTGTCACGAGCATCAATGATTCCGCTGAGGTCACCATCGAGCCAAACACGGCCGTTATCTCCGGCCACGACACGGCATTCCGTGTCTTCCTTGAGCTGGCGGAGGTTATTGCCCCCGCGGCCGATCAATCGGCCGAGCAGGTGAGGATCGATTTCCTCGACGCTGCCGGCGCGAATCGCACGCAGACCCATTCCTTTCATCGTCACGACGCTCGAATGATTCTCCTCGACCTCTTGCACTCGACAAAGGATAGCGTCTCCGATGTCGAGGACCTTGCGAATTCCGCCGAACTCAGCCTTGGATGGTCCGAGGCTCATCGGCAGGATGGCGTTGAACGGAGCGCCGATGTCGACGAACCAGATATTGCTGGTGCATCCCTCGATGTATCCGATCACTAGATCGCTGGGCCGCGGCACGTATGCGGTGCGTCGCGGCTCTATCGAGACGGTACCGCCTCGATTGCTCATTCTTCCTTGCTTCAAAGCGCGAAGCCGGCCGTTTATGGCGAGAACGCCATGCCCGGCTTCGAGCTCCCCAGAATCACCCAGGTCATCGCCTGGGGCGACAAGCAGGGGTGCTTGTCGGGATCCGCGCGGTCCGTCCGCGCCCTTGTCTCCACTCATGTTATCGGGCCGCGCGACCCACCTCCCCTTCATAACCGTATATGCTCACACCTACGGTGTGTGAAGAGTCGCCACGAAAAGCAACGATACGACTCTTCGATTCAATCGAGTTCTTTGACATCGAGTCCCGAACTGCGCTTAGCAACCCGACTGATCAAGTCCGACTTCATCCCGCCGGGGCACTCGACTACACATGCCCAAGAACCGTCTGAGAGCCATTCTTCGCGCTGGATCGAATCCCGCAATAATTGATGCACTCCGCCGTAATCCTTGCCCTGTACTCGGAATGCAAGTCTCACCGTGATGAATTGTAGCGGAATCAAGGTTCGAATTGCGTCGACCGCATCCTGAACCTGTCGCTCAACCGAGAGGAAAGGGTCGACGCTGAAACGCGCTTCAGCAAGTGCATTCTCAATGCGTGTCGGCGGATGGGGTCCGCGCGTTTTTGGGTCGGTTGCCGTGGTAGCGATAGCGTGTACTATCTGCTTGCGTTTCTCTTCAACCATCTGCTTGCGTTGCGCAGTCGTCAATTGGATGCTGCCTTCTCGCAGAATGCGCTCGACGCAGGTGTGTAAATCGGTGCTTCCGAAGATATTCTCGAGCGCTTCTGCGGTGGGCCTATCTCCGGCTTTAACATCCGACCAGACCTCGTCGGTCGCCAGCATATCCTCGAACTCGACAGACTCGGGATTCTCCTTCCACTCTGCCACGAGGTCAGGGTCGACGAGAATCTCGTAGCGATTGCCGCCTTTCTCAAATCGAGCGATGACGGCGTCATCGAGGCTCACCATGGCGTCGCGAGGTTCGCCCGAGCCCTTAGAGCAATCGGGTTGGAAAAGGGCTCGATTCAACTCAGTTGAGTTTGTCGAGATGCTTCAAAGTGTCTTCTCGACTCATCTTCGTGTAGCCATTCCCATTGACGATCGCAATCTCCACAGCATCTCGATTGAGATCCTCATCAATCGACTCACGAAGTGCCTCGAGGCCGAGCTTGACCGCAGCATTCTGCGTCATATTGGTCTTCCAATTTTCCTCAAAGTGGTCGATTACAGCCGCTCGGCCTCGACCGATGGCTCCAGCATGGTACGATTGGTATGCCCCAGACGGGTCAGTCTCAAACAAATGGACGCCATCGGCATCCACTCCAGCGATCAACAAGGCAGTCCCGAATGGTCTGGCGCCGCCGTATTGGGTGAACGACTGCATGTAATCGCACATCTTCTTGACGAGAGTTGTAACTGGAATTGCATCGCCGTAAGTCATCCTGTTGATTTGACACTGAACGCGCGCTCGGTCGACGAGTTGTCGCGCGTCTGCCACGAGTCCAGATGTGGTGAAACCGATGTGGTCGTCGATCTGATACATCTTTTCGATAGAGTCGATGATTACGAGCTTGCTCGAAATGCGCTTGTCAACAATCAAAACGACTCCATCGCGGAACTTCAGTCCAACGGTAGTGGTTCCGCGCTTCACCGATTCTCGAGCGTACTCGACTTGGTACAGTCGTCCGTCTGGCGAGAAGGTCGAAACCCCATGGTCATATCCACGTCCACTCGGCTGCATGGCTAACGCAGACGGTCCTATGCCGGCCTCTTATCAACCTTGGTCGGGGAGTGCCTTCGCGGACCGTGCTAAGGTCGTAGGCGCGAAATTGCCAGAATGTCTGGCTTCTCGCGCTATCGTGGCATTGATTGGTTGCGAGTCCTTCGGCTGGCTCATGCGCGTTGCTGTTCTCTCCTCGGCGGGGAAGGACTCGACCTACTCTTGCTGGTGGGCGCTGATGCAGGGATGGTCAGTGGATGCCTTGGTTACCGTGCATGTGACGTCTGATGATTCGATGATGTTTCAATTGCCGAATACTTCGCTGGCAGGCTTGCAGGCCGCTTCTATGGGGGTGCCTTGGTTACCTGTGCTGTCGGAGGGTGTCGAGGAGGAGGAGATCGGTGAACTCGAGGTTGCTATTCGTGGAGGTAGTGATGTGGTTGCGGCCTATGAACGAGTTCGTGAAGACTCGCAGGCCGTCGAATTTCCACCGGATATCGAATTGGTCGAGGGGCCGTTGGAAATCGATGCGCTGGTTGTGGGTGCCCTACGCTCGGATTACCAGAAAACGCGCATCGAACGAATGTG
>CAZNVK010000007.1:47634-73982 GCA_964576865.1 uncultured Candidatus Poseidoniales archaeon
ATTCGCCTGCAGCGCGAGATGCTCAAGCAGGTGATTGGGACTCTATGCGACCTCGCCGAGCGTGAACGAGACACAGTCATGCTCGGTCGAACGCACGGTCAGGCGGCGGTGCCAATCACTTTCGGGCTGAAGATCGCTGTCTTCGTCGATGAATTCCGCCGCCACCTCGTGCGCCTAGACGAATTGGAGGCGCGTGCGATTACGGGTAAGTTCCTCGGCGCGGTTGGAACCGGCGCTGCTCAAGGTGAAAATGCAAAGGAACTGCAGCGCCTCATACTCGAACATCTTGGATTGACAGTTCCTGTCGCTACCACCCAGGTGGTTGGACGCGACCGCTACATAGAATGGGTCGGATGGATGGCCAACGTCGCCGCATCCGTCGAGAAGCTTCTGCAAGAGGTTCGCAACTTGCAGCGCTCAGAGATCGCCGAAGTGGGCGAATGGTTCGATGTCGAGAAGCAAGTCGGGTCATCAACGATGGCACACAAGCGCAATCCGATCACCGCTGAGAACG
Organism: uncultured Candidatus Poseidoniales archaeon; assembly: GCA_964576865.1. Taxonomy (GTDB): domain Archaea; phylum Thermoplasmatota; class Poseidoniia; order Poseidoniales; family Thalassarchaeaceae; genus MGIIb-O1. The sequence continues at coordinate 48,149 of CAZNVK010000007.1, forward strand.
CTTCAGGCCTTGCTCGCATCGTGCGCGCGATGATCATTCCATCCTACCAAAACGCACTCCTCTGGCACGAGCGCGACCTCGCCAATTCATCAAGCGAGCGATTCACCCTCTCTCACGCGATGATTCTCCTCGACGACATCCTAGCCAAGTCTGACCGCGTCATGGGTAAGTGCGTCGTCGATGCCGAGCGCATGCTAGCCAATATCGAATCACAGAACGGATTGGTCATGGCAGAGAAACTCATGCTAGCCCTCGTCGATGCGGGAATGCACCGAGACCAAGCTCACGAAGTGCTTCGCAGTGCATCGATGATAGCCGTCGCTGAACACCGCCACCTGCGCGAGGTTTGTGGCGAGGACCCAGAGGTCAGCGCAGCATTCTCACCAGAGGAACTCGACGTTCTATTCAATCCGATGAGTCACCTCGGCGTCAGCGGAGAGATCGTCGATGAATCCGTCGCCCTCGCGCGCGCAGCGATTCAATAGATGAACATCAGAGCCAGCAGGGCAGCACCTGTGATGGTGGCAACTATGCCTAGCAGGATGATCATCGTGTGCGGCCCGTACTGATTCGCATCATCGAGGGCCGTATTGAAGAATCCGTCCTCGGATAAGGCGACGAATAGGTTGGAATCCTTCTCCTCGAATGGCGGAGCCTCACGCTTGTGTATCCGCTCAGCCATCGAATATCCGTCTCAAGTGGAGTCCTTGAGCATATCCGCAAAACCTCAGCTCTCGACAGCAATCCTCATCCACCCTGACTTTACGAGGCGAGTCTCATGCTCGACTTGGATTCAGGCCCGGTCCACCTCTCGGTCGAAGCGGGAATCGGCGGAACCAGCCTCTGTCTCAGCCTCAGCGCAGCGGTACTCGAATCGAATGCAAGGGTCGTCTGGTTGGGCCGAACCACCCCCGACCCTGTGCGTACGAGCCAAATCCTCGCCTTTCTTTCCGAATCCCAACTCGAACGCCTATTCATCATCGAATTCGGCGACAACCTGCTCACCAGAGCGAAGGCGGTGACCCCACTCATCTCCCGACTTGACGAATCGGATCTGGTCATCGTCGATGATTGGTGCCCACCGAGCGGCCGCGCCCCGGCAGCCGACCTGGAAGCTGCACGTTCAATCATGAAAGCGGCCGCACAAACCCGCCTAGTTCTAACAGCGAAGGCCTACGAGTCCCCCTCAGGAGAAGGCGAGCCATGGCGTAGCCGAGGCCAACAACTGCCAGCGATTCGGCAGGTTTGGCTATTCAAAGCCGAAGGTGTGCGCAATCGAAGAATAATCGTAGATGGAGAGCAGTCTAGCGAATTGGAATTGCGAGAAGGTGGATTCTACCCCGCTTGATTACTCGTCTGGCATCAAGGTCTTCTCCAATAGACGGTCGAGTTCCTCCAGTGCTTCATCATCGGGCACCATCAACCTCTGAGGATTCCTCGCACGCCCAGAATACTCCTCATTCTCCAGCAGTGCCGCCCTGCGTCGTTGCCGCAGTCGAAGGATGTAGAAGATCAATCCCGCGGCCGAAAGCGAAAGCAGAACACTGGCGAACGAAAGGGAATCGGCCGCCATGACACGCGCACGCGGTCTCAGTCTTGAGCATTAGCGGAATTGGGCAGTCCGCGTGCGAGCGGTCGAGCCAAGTGTCGACGATTTGCTGCTGTTGGCTCGACCCACCCCTCGAATTCCTCTGGCGTGTCAATTGAATCGGCTAACCAAACCTTGTCTCGCAAGGTTCCGCAGACCCTGCATCGAAGGCCTTGGCCTTTTCCAGCCGAACGCATGGCCTTGTCACAGCAGAATGGACGCGTGATAGGTCTTGGATTGGTTGAACTCAACCGAATTCTTTCCAAGTGGACTTCTCCAGATGGCGAATTGAGTCCTAACCACTCAATATGATCTCCTGGTCGTGAGCGGCGCAAGAGAGAGTTGACAGGGCCGCTCTCGGCAAAGGCGACGAGTGTGAACGAAGATTCTCCGTCCCAGATTCGTACAGATGAATGACCTCCTTGAACCTCGACGGGATTAGTGGTGACGACTCCATCCAGGAATCCAGTCAGATGGTCGTCAGATACCTGATTCGTGCGGTGAATCGCCCACGATTCGCACTTCTCAACATCATCACGGTGCTGCAAGAAACGATGTGCTGAGTGCAGTTCCTCTGCCGAATCGCCCCGTACTCCGTAGAGAACTGGGCAATTCGTGCGCGGCATGATCATCCCACGACCGGTAGTCGGATCACGATTCGCGAAGGTCCCCTTGAATCGCTCAGACATCTCGATTATCGACTCATCGGAAACCACGCGAGGAGTCCGAATTTTCTCCTCCTCGCGCCAAGCAATCAATTCCCAAGTGGAAGATTCCTGCGGCGCCCAAGCAATCGCTGCGGAGGCGCCGATGATGCCTTGAGGTGTGGGTGAAATCGAATGAATCGAAACCTCGTCCGGCAAGATGGCTGCGCGCTCGCTAACCGATACCTCTCGCCTCACGGCCTCCCAGTACAGCGATTCTGGCAGTTCGACGCTAGATGCCAGCAGGCAAGGATCCGCCCGCTGCCCTTGTTTGGGGTACGAGCTCTCAAACTCCTTGGCCAAAGCACGAACGAACTCATCACAAACTGCCCTCACCTCCACCAGTGATACACTATCGCATTCACACACCGCCGCGAGGGCAGCATTCCCGCGAGTCCTCGTCGGCGCGAAGGGCCAAAGCCTGACCAAGCGCCGTTCGACAACCCGAAAATCCTCGATTTTTCCTTCGAGCATGGTCAGCAATCGCTGGAAATGCTCGGTAGTGCACGCGTGATCGACATGGTCGGTGTCATCCAAGCCGATTCGGACGACACCTCTGCTCTGGGTACCGCTCACGCGGCACCCCCCAGTATAGAATCAACAACCCCTGACAGGCCGATATCAGGGTCACAACGGATTCCTAGGACTCCGAAGGCGCGTGCAGCGGCCATATCGACGCCGCGGTCCCCGACCATGACCGATCCAGACTCATCCGGCCTGTCAACCCAATCCTCATCGAATAACAAGGAAACACTACCTTCCAACCCGTTTGAGGCCGCCTCAATCAATTGACGTCCGGCCTCCAACATTCCCGGATTGGGTTTGCGCGCCCACGCGCCATCCCATGGCGCATATGGCGAATAGAGAATTAGATCGAGATGCGCACCGGAATCGACGTCCAGAAGCAACTCACGCAAACGGGCGTGAATCGAAGCCAGATTAGCAGAGTCCCAATGGCCACGCCCGACCGGTGACTGATTGGTCACGACGACCACCCGGAAACCTGCCCGCCGTAGACGGCCGACAGACTTAGCAGCCCCGGGCAGAAGCACGACTTCATCGGGCGAATTGACGTAATTCTCGCTCCCGACATTCAGGACACCATCTCGATCGAGATAGGCGATTCGCCCATGCCAATCAACCCCATCAGGCAACTCATCCAGCACCAGAGCCTCGTCCAACGCCGCCGAATCGCGGTGCGGCGCCAACATGTTAAATCACAGCCCGCGTTGAGCCTTCATCGCTTCCTTGACGATGTGATTGATGATCAATTGCATATCCTCGATGCGTTCCATCGAAGTCGTAGGAGCCACAATCGCCACGTCGACCATTCCAGCCAATTCGCCACCAGCGCCGCCTTGGTAATCTCCGGTCACCGCCGCCGTCCTGCAACCCGCCTGCTTGGCTGCTGCAATTCCATTCAGCACATTGGCCGAATTACCTGACCCCGAATATGCGATGACCAGGTCACCGGCCTTGGCAAAAGTAGACAATTGCCCTGCGAAGACATTCGAGTAATCGGTATCGTTTGCCCAAGCGGTGAACGAGGAGATATTGTCAGTGTGGGCAATCGTTGGGATTCCCAATTCCTTCGACCAATCACCAGCGCTATGCGAAGGGGTAGCAGCGCTGCCACCATTCCCAATCATGTGAACCGAACCACCACGCTCAGCCACAGCACCCAGCTCCGTCCACAGAGCCTCGAGGTCTGAGCGTGACACCTCCGCGAGTGTGCGACCCAAGTCGGCGAGATATCCATCGGCGAATGATTCGAAATCAAAGCCCATGATGCTCCCCTGAATGAACCGGCGAGGGCATCCTATTTACGAGTTGATGGCCGGAGTCGCCTCAATGCAGGAACCGATCGGGGCCGCTCTCTCGGCCTTAGCAGATTCAATCGGTTTCACCGGCGAAGGGCTTCGATTGCTCATCGGCGTCATCGGTATGACCCTATTAGCCGTCTCATTCGCTAAATCCAGCCAAGCCTTCGCCAACCGCCTCGCGGCAGCAGGTTGGGTCATGCTCGGCCTTTTCATCTACCTACTCTCAGAATATTACGTCAAAATTGGTGATCCAGTCCTGATTCTAATGACTGCAGCCGCCCTGCCGGGCGGCGTACTACTGGCGTACTTCGAAGCCGCCCGACGTGATTCCCTGAACCCGGAAACCCGCCATTCCCTCGTTTGGTTTCGGGGCATGGTAGCTTGGTCGATGATTCCCTACCATGTTGTGTACAGCATCCCGTATCTCAACATCGCCTTCGTGATGCTGACCGCTCACAGCGCGGAGTGGATGCTCGAGTTCGCGGGCCTAGGAGCCTATACGATGGGAGAGGTGATGGTCGACCTTCACGGAGCCGGAGAGGTCCCGCTTTCCGAGTGGGAAGGAAGCATGTGGTTGCTGACCCAGCCTTTGGGGGATGGTGGCTTCTTCATCCCGATGTATCACGCGACAGGAGAAGAGGTCAATATCGGCTTCATCCTGAGTTGTTCGGGCCTGCAATCGATGATAATTTTCGTCGGTGCAATTGTTGCACTGCAAACCGTTTCTTGGAATCGGCGGATGCGTGGTCTGCTCATCTCTGTGCCGACGATACACATTCTCAACACCTTCCGAAATGCGGGTATCGTATGGCTTTCAGACACCTACCGAACATGGGAATTCATGGGTCTGAGCATGTTCGATTTCGCCCATAGTTATGCCGCGAAGGGGGCGAGTCTATTCGCGATGTTCCTGATGGCCATCGCTCTCTTCGATCTGCTCCCCGAACTCCACCGCAATATTCTGCGACTTCTCCCCAAGCAACTGCGTGGTTCGCTCGATTCCGATGCTTCAAACACTGCTTGACTCACCTTGTGCGCAGCCGTTCGGAATCCGCTAAGGACCTTCCACCTTGAGCGTAGGCGTTCAGAAACCGCTCAGGACCTTTCACCTTGTGCGCAGCCGTTCGGAATCCGCTCAGGACCCTTCACCTTGTACGTAGACGCTCGTACAACTTCCCACGCAGCGGCATATCGTGCTCCCAAGCGAATTCCTTCATCACGCGCAGGGCTTCCTTCTCAAGGTCGGAATCTCCAACGAAATCAGTGACGTGGATAACGCCCTCGCGCGTGTTGGCCTTGAACGCGGCAACCGGTTCTTCGCGGTGGAACACCAGGTATGCTGAACCGTAGCCGAATCGCTCACGCAGAAGGCTTCCGTAGTAGTGGATGAGAGGGTCTGATGGTGGGACGACCAGATCGCGCGTGCGGGTGATGGCATCTGAGCCGTCGAGCAAGTCGTGCCTACCCCAGCACACATCGTGCATATCATCGACGAGGAATCCTTTGATGAGAGTGCCATCCTCTTCGAATTCACGCATGACGTCCGAGATTTCTTCAGCTGAGAATGGCGAGCCTGCTAGCCTCTCGACCTGTTTGAGAGTGATTACTGGGTAATCTCTCACAAGGTCTCGCAGATAATCGCGTTTGACCTCCCACAAATCCGAACCTTGACGAGGTTTCACTGTCTTGAACCCACCGCGGTAATCCTGCACGAGGTGGCCTGTTCGGACCAGAGGCGAGATGAGTTTACGGAACTCTCCTCTTCGCATGGCGTGACGTTCCATGAAGATCGAGGGGTCGTGGTGTTCGCGAAAGAATTGCAGAATATCTTCGTCCTCTTCCGGTGCTGGGACATTACGGATGGTGAGCAGGCGCTGGAAGTGCTCCATCCGAGCCCATACTAGGTGGCCGCGCAGATTCGTTCCCTGGTGGAGTTGGTGCGCGGCCGCCATCGATTTGAGGTCAACACGGTACATCTCACAGCGACCGCGCAATGCGAAATCATCGCGCAATTCGTCGAGGTGCTCCAGCGCGAGGGTTTCATTCTCGTGGCGGGTCTTCTGGTGTAGTGAGTGGTGATGGAAGAGGATGCGATTGATTTTCTTGCGCGGCATAGGGTCGACGACACCGCCACGGATGTATCTCTCACCGTCCCCCATCGACTCAAATCCAAGATCGGCTAGAATTTGCTGGACGTTCTCATCACAATCGTGGACGGGGACGCCGTTGAAGGCGTGCATTACCGATACATCGACGAGCCTGTCTCGATAATTCTCCAATAGCTCGTCGAATGTGTTCTTGAATTCGTCGAGGTAAGAATGGGGGATGTTGATATCCTTTATTTCGAGGTAATCATTTACGACGAACATCAGGATACGGCCAACCGGATCGACTCCCTTGAATACAGGATGGTACCATCCCTGTTTGAGCATCAGTCGGACCTCTTGGATGAAGCGTGAGCAGAAGGGGTCCGACTGGGAGAGGATGCGCATAGTGCGGTCCTCAGCCATCGGCGAGAGCAGCTTCTCCGCATCCTCGTGGCTGGAGTAATAATCGGTCGGATCGGGTTGAAGAGCGACCACGCGGACGATTCGACCATCGTTCTCGAGATCGCGAAGCGTCTCAGCCAATTCTTCAACCGGCCGCGAAACGAAGAAACGCAGAGTGTGTAAACGGACAGGGCCGATTCGTTCGATGAGAGTCTTGACGGCCTCGTCGAACTCCATCGGTTTGACTCGCTCGTGAATCCGGTGGAAGACCGCGAGCGAACGCTTGCGATTAGGTAGATCGATGTATTTCTTGCCGATGATGAGCTGACGCTCTAGATTGGCGAGTGCACTCTTGAGAGAGCGTTGAATGTGGACGTGATCCTTGCCCTTGGGATAATCCGCGAAGAGTTCCATTCGACTCATACCATCTTTGGGGATCTTCTCCAGCAATTCCTCTTCGAGCGGACCAATCCAGGGATCTCCGCGCAAGCCGAGAACCAAAGGCAATTGATCCTCCATCGTGTAACCGACCCGATTGTGGAGCAGTCGACCGTTGATCACATCCGGGTCGTGTTTGATATCCTTCCAGTCACGGAAGCGGTAATCCGTGACGCGATGCAACATCTCGTCTCGACGCTGAACCAGAATGAGATTGCGAATCGCGTCAGCAGGTTCCTCATATTGAGTGAATGATTTGTGCAGAATCAGGGTCTGCAGAGTTCTGTAATCGACGACTTCTACCTGCCCGCCGGTGATTCGATATTCATCAACGCGCAGTATGTATTCACCATCGTCAGTCTGCGTGAAGAAGCCGATCGAAACGAGGTTTCGCATCTCCAATTCTTGCAGTACAGATTCGACCTGGGCGCGAGGGAATGGTAATCGTTCTGCCAATTTGTCGAGGGTCTGCGGACCCTCGGACCCAAGCATATCGAGGAGTTTCAGTCGTAGACAATCCATCGGATCAGAAAGCGATGTCTGCTTCCAATTAGCTGGTTGAGCATCGGTGAAATCCTCGCCCATCTCAAAGGTCAAACCGCCGGTGTAGAGGGCGCGAAGATCGTCCATCTCATCCGCGCCCGAAGCTGCCAAACAGCCCAGAGTGCCATGAACTCCTGCCATCCGCTCGGAGAACCATTTGTCATCGATCTGTGAATGGCCGGTATTGCGGACCTTGGTGATCAGGCCCCTCTCGGCCAATTCGTGTACCCAAGAGCGGAGTTGGTCGAATTCCACGCTCCGCAATTTCTCTGAATACAGTGGATGAGTGAGGGTCTTCTCCAACCCCCCTCCCATGTCCATCAGCCTCAGCAGACCCATTGGAGAATCGGGGATTGCGACTTTGTCCTGGTAATATTTTGCGAGCCTCTCGCGGTCGAGATCTGTTGCCAGCGAGCGCGCGCCTAGCAGTCGGCGGAGAATCTCTGGATCTATGTCCTTGATCAGATAGGCGCGAGTCCTCAGACTCAGCAAGTCCTCGAATGAGGACATGAATAGGGTCATTCCCAGAGGTGAAGGCATCTTCACTTTACGATGGACGATTCGAACATCCTCACTATCCATTCGGGCGATGAAATCGGCCAATTCGTTCATCTCGAGGTCACTATTCATGATCTCGTTCATCGCCTCTCGGATCACGACGGAATCCTCCATCTGACGATGAGTGCGGAGGATCTGTTCGGCGCGGTTTTGGAATTGTTTGGGGCTGACCTCGTCCGCGCCGATGCGTCGAGGATTCAGCATGCTGCGGCTCGAGACCTCTCGGAATCTCTTGGCGAAGAGTTGCGAGTCGAGCATGTAACGTGTCAGAACTTCTCGGCTCGAATCGTTCTGGAAGAGTTCGGGGATTTTCGAAATCTCAACCTCATGGCTGAGTTTGATCATGAATCCATTTTCATCGAATGAGATTTCGTTGACGATGACATTGTCGCGCACGGCAATGCTTGCGAATAAGTGACCGAGCGCGAGATTGAATGCCCGACCTCTGCAAGTGGTGACGATATAGGTCGGCAGAGGTGCCGAAGTCACTTGTTCAACCATGATTCTATTGCGGCTCGGCACCTGGAATGTGGTCGCGCAATGCTCATCGAGATAATTCGCCAGAGCATTCGCAACCGGCCTATTCAGGCCATAAACATCGGTCAGAAGAGGGCGTACATCGCGCCCCATTCTGACCATCACCGAGGCGCGCTCAAGCACATCTAGCACCTCATAACTCAACTCATTGGTGCGCGAGTTCGCCTCGCCCGCCCACGATGGAATCGTCGGGCGATACCCAGTAGCTGAAGTCACATTCACACGTGTTCCTTGAACGTTGGAAACACGGTATGTCGAGCCTCCGAGCAAGAAGACATCTCCATTGCGGAGGCTCGCGACGAACCCACTGGAAAGCTGTCCGACCAGAGTTCCGTCGCTGGTGAATACGAGGTAATTATTGTCCGGTGCGATGGTACCGATATTGGTGTAGTAGATCATCTGGGCGTAGCCGCGCTTACCGAATTTATTCTCTTCCCAATCGACCCAGACGCGGCGCTCTTCTTCCAGAAGATCGAGCACTTCGATGTAATCGTCGTAGGGCAGAGCTCGGTATGGCCACGACGCCGTCACCAACTCGTAGGCCTCGTCTATGTCCCACTCCCGGATAATGGTCAGACCAATCATGAATTGCGCTAGCACATCAAGCGCGTTTTGAGGGAATTTCAGCAGATCCATCGAGCCCCGAAGGATTCCGTTCTGCAATGATACGATCTCGAGAAGGTCTTGCGGCGAGGTTGGCAGGAATCGGGCTCGCGGCAGCCCTCCGACCTGGTGGCCGGCGCGACCAATCCTTTGCAGGGCGGTCGCTATCGAACCGGGGCTGCCGACCTGAACGACGCAGTCGACCGAACCGATATCGATGCCCATTTCGAGGGATGAGGATGAAACAACGCATCGCAGTAGTCCATTCTTCAAGCGCTGCTCGACATCGAGACGGATCGCTTTGTCCATCGAACCATGGTGTCCCTCGACCCCTGCGGTTCCGATGATCTTCAATTTCTGCACGACCGTCTCGGTCATCTGTCGCGTATTGACGAAAACCAGTGTGGTCGTGTGAGCCTCGACTATCTCCTTGATTCGGTCGACATTGTGATCGAGAATCTCCTTGACCGGCAGTGAAGAGAATCTCGGGGTCGGGAGAATGATGTCGAGATCGAGTCGCCGCGACCCCGATACCTTGGCAATCGCCACATGCTGAGGCTCCGCATCGCTCTCTCGCGAATCGCTGGCAACAAGGAACTCAGCAACCGCCTCGAGGGGTTCCATGGTCGCAGAGATGCCGATTCGCTGCACATCAGACTCGATGACGCTATCCATCAAAGCCAAGCTCAGTGAGAGATGCGTTCCTCGCTTCGTAGGCACCAACGAATGCATCTCATCGATAATCATCCACCGCATATCGTTCAATAACGGCCTAAACCGCTTCGACGCCAGCGCCAGCCCTAGAGATTCTGGCGTCGTGATCAGAATATGCGGCGGCTTGCGTAGCATCCGTTCGCGATCCCTCTGGCTCGTATCACCGGTCCTCAGACCGACCGTGATCTCCTTCGCCCGACTCGGCAAATACCGCTCACGTATCTCGGTCAGTGGACCAATCAAATTCTTCTGAATATCATTGGCAAGCGCCTTAATCGGCGAGATATACACACACTGTACAGATTTGTCCAGCCTTCCATCCAAAGATCTCCTCACCAAATCGTCGATTATTGACAGGAAGGCTGTCAGGGTCTTTCCAGACCCTGTCGGCGAGCACAACAAGAGGTGCTCGCCATTCAGAATGCGTGGTATAGCGAGTTTTTGCGGGTCGGTGAAGTCAGGGAATTTGTCATTGAACCAGTTTCGAACGGGGGGTGATAGTGACTCGAGCAATTGCTCGGTCTCCCATGAATCCTCCACATACTCGATTTCCGGCATTACTTCGCCTCACACTACGGACAATTCAGCGGCTCGATTTCGTACATGAACGCTTCGCTTCCATAAATCGGGCAGTACTACGTACTGTTCGGGGGTTTTGGCTCTTCCAAGGCGATTTAAACGGCCATTCGGCGACCTCTGGCAAGGGCTTTGGTTGGGCATGAATCGGCAATCGCTTGAGGATGGTTTTACGAACGGATGGTTGGTCGCCTCGTCGTTGAACATGGCTGAGGAGAGGCGACTCGAGAGGCTGTCTGCGATGCTGCGGCGTCGTGGGGTAGTGCTGCCAGCCTTCGATATCTACGGCGGCGTCTCCGGTCTGATCGATTACGGACCGGTCGGTGCTGCGATTCGACGCCGCCTTACGCAGAAGTGGGTTGACCATTGGTTGAGTCATGGGGATATTGTTGAGATTGATTCGCCGACGATTACGCCCGAGCCAGTTTTGGTTGCTAGTGGGCACGTCGGGGAATTCAACGATCTGATGACCGATTGCAAGGCTTGTGGCTCGGTTTTCCGAGCGGATCATCTGGTCGAGCATCTGCATCCGATTGCTGACTCGCTGGGTTCTGAGGAGGTCGATGGGCTGCTGGGTTCGGGTGTTGAGTGCCCATCGTGTTCGGATACTGCTTGGACACCATCGCAGCCGATGAATCTGATGTTCACAACTCGAATCGGTGCGATGAGCGCGGGGCGCACGGCCTACATGCGCCCCGAGACCGCTCAAGGCATGTTCATGCTCTACCCCGCTCTTTACCGGCATTTCCGCCAGAAGTTGCCATTCGGCGCGATTCAGACCGGGAAGGGCTACCGCAACGAGATCAGCCCTCGTCAGGGTATGATTCGGCTGCGTGAATTCAATATGGCCGAATTAGAGTATTTCATCGACCCTGAGCAGCCGCCGAATGCGGATTTGAGCCGCCGCTCAGAGATTGTCATTCTCGTCCCTGACCCCGATGGACCACATGCGGGAGAGACTCGCATGAGTTTCGGAGCCGCGCTCGACGCTGGAATCGTCCGCCATCCTACTGTGGCTTGGTTCCTCGCACGGACATGGGATTTCCTCGTTGAAGTCGGCATCGACCCCGAGCGAATTCGCTTCCGCCAGCACGCCAGCACCGAGATGGCGCACTATGCAGCGGATTGCTGGGATTGTGAGATTCAGGGTGAGCACGGGTGGATCGAGTGCGTTGGCATTGCCAATCGGACCTGTCACGACTTGGAGAGTCACGAGGCGCACTCGAAGGCGAAGGGGCTGCGAGCTTGGAGACAATTCGCTGAGCCGCGACCGCAAACCGTCGAGAGGTTGGCACCCAATGGCTCGGTCATCGGCCCAACATTCCGTGCCGATGCTGGAGCGGTAGTAGCAGCACTTGAGGCATTGAGCGAATTGCCCGATGCATTACCATTTGAATTGACGCTCGCCGATGGACGTAGCGTAACCATCGAGACGAATATGGTCGAGCGCCGCACAGAGACGGCGAATGTCAGCGGAGAATGGTTCACTCCGCACGTAATCGAACCTGCCTTCGGTATCGACCGAATCATCTGGCACGTCCTCGACCACGCCTACGAAGAGGCGCAGAAGGAGGGAGAGGACTACACCTTCCTGAGGCTGTCAGAGGGAGTCTCAAGCGTCGATTGCGTGGTTCTCCCTCTATTCGACAAGGACGGCATGCCAGACCTTGCTTGCGAGGTCACGGCAGCGATCAATGCGCTGCCGCATGCGCGCGCAGAGATGGATTCCAGCAAATCGATCGGGCGCCGCTACGCGCGCGCAGATGAAATCGGAATTCCGTGGGCGCTGACCGTCGACCACACATCGCTGGAAGACGGTAGCGTCACGGTTCGTAGGCGCGATGACCAGGTGCAGATTCGCGCCTTCGTCGATGAGATTCTACAACATCTCTCAGCCGGAACGATGCCCGAACTCTTCTGAGTGTAATTTCACGTCATCGATCCGTTCGTCCGAACGGTTCGGGCCACCAATCTTCATGAGGCTCCACGATAGGGGTGTGGCGTGAGCGTTGCCCAGACCCTTGAGGACTGGACGGAGAAATACCGTCCGACGAGCATGGCCCAGATGGAGGGCAATGACTCGCAATTACGCCTCATCGGTCAATGGCTGGACCGCTGGGCTCGTGGGCGCACTCCCCAAAAGCGCGGCATGATGCTATCTGGCCCCCCCGGAGTAGGCAAAACAACGCTGGCAAAAGCTGTGGCAGCCGAACGCGGTTGGTCAATTATCGAATTGAATGCAAGCGAAGAGAGGAATGCTGCCGCGATTCGACGTGCGGCTACTCGCGGCAGCCAACACATCTCGCTTGCAGCCTTCGCCGAAGGCACAAACGACTCGTCGAAAACCGTGGTGCTTCTCGACGAGGTCGACCATCTCTCGGGCGGATTCGCAAAATTGTCAGAAGACCGCATCGACAAGATTCTCTCGCCCGAGGAAGAAGAAGCTGCAACCATCAAAGGCGACTCGGGAGGTAAGGCGGAGCTGCTCAATCTGCTCAAGAATGCCGAGCAGCCGGTCATCATGACCTGCAACGACCCGATGCGGCTTTGGGGCAGAGGAAGGGAGTGGAGACGCAATCGAGACCGAGTTATGACACTGGCTGAGAATATCCAATTCAAACGAGTCGGCAAACTCCACATGCGCCGCATCGCCCACCGCGTCCTCGACGGCGAAGGTCTCTCGATGGACCCGGGCGCAATCGAAGCCCTCATCGAAAACAATCCCGGAGATCTGAGAGCCCTCATCCGAGACCTACAGGCAGCGGCAGCGATTGGCGGCGACCACATCGACCTCGAGGACGTCATATCCCTCGCTGAGGTCGCTGAACGAGATTCACAAATCGATGTCTTCCGAGCGATGCGCGAAGTCTATTCAGCACAAACCGGCAAGCAGGCGAACCGGCTCCTGATGAATTCCGACAAGGATCCCGACGAAATGCTAGCTTGGTTCGCTTGGAATAACCAATCAGCCTTCGAATCCAGAGAATTAGCAGAAATCTCGGGCGCGATGGTTCTAGCAGACCGCGCCCTCGCTACCAAATACACCAACCGAGCCTATCGCTCGTGGTATTGGGGCTCGAACCTACCATCCCAAGCCGCGGTAGCAGCAAAACGCTCAGACCCCGGCGCTGACCCATTCCTCACCTACCCTGGATTCCTACGACGAGGCGCAGAAGCCTGGCGCACCTCCGGAGTCGTAGAGGCATTGGCAGAACAATCGGGAACCAGCAAAGCCGCGGTCAGGGAAGACCTCTGGTCCAATCTGCTAGCCGTCCACGACGAAAGCTTAGGGGGCGACCCGAACGACTTCTCACTCGCCTTGCATTTGGGGCTGCGCGGTGAGGATCACCTAGCCATGCACGGCATCCCGAAATCACGCAGAGAAGCCAAGAAAATCCTCAAGGCCTTCGACGATTCACTGCCAAGCGAAGAATGGGAAGAACTTCCAGAACCCGTTCAACAACCTGAACCAGCGACGAATGAATCCACAACCGAACAATCGAGTGATGAATCAACTCAATGCTCACTCGATTCATACTGATTCAATCGGGCAGGTGGTTTCACTCAATTTCCACCTGCCCAAGTTCTAGGGTGAAGCAGAACTAGAACAGTTAGCAATTCTAGACGACCCAGCCACATTAGAATTGAAGTCCAGAACAAAGTCAGTTCATTCATGTCCGCCCAAGTTGCAGTCGGGCCGAAATCACCCAGTGCAGGCCCTGTATTTCCAAGCGATGAAATCACGACTGAGATGACATTCTCCATCGACCAATGGGGTTGGACCATAGAAATGAATAACATCGAAATCGTAGCTAAAACAACCCACGAACTCAACATTCCGATAACAATCCAGATTCGGTTTTCATCGATTACTTCCCCATTGACCCTCATTCCGACAACTTTGCGGGGGGAGATGATTCGAGTGATTTCACGCCTTGCCAACTCGAAAGAAATCCTTACACGCAGCACTTTAACACCTCCACCTGTAGATCCAGCAGATGCACCGATTATCATCAACAAGAGAAGTACGATTTGAGAAAATACAGGCCAAGAGGCGAAATCAGCACTGGCATAACCTGTGGAAGTTCCAATCGAAGCCGCTTGGAACAGAGCATCATTGATCAAATCGGAACCATGGTCGGTGAGAGCCGATTTGATTTCTCCGAGTGAGCCACCTGCTTCGATAAGAAGAACATTGAACGCGATTCCAATCCATGCGAGTAGTAAAATCAAGAGGTATAATCGCAACTCTTCATCCTTGAAAACATCTCTAGGGTCTCCCATAACGAATACATGATAAAGACTGAAATTTATCCCAGCAAGAATCATGAAAATCGTAATGATGATTACCGCTCTATTAGAAACGATATCCATAACTCCACCATCGGTCACTCCAAATCCTCCAGTAGGCAGCGTAGTCAATCCATAATTGATCGAATCGAAGGTGCCCAGACCGCCTACGAAGTGAAGGGCACCCATCTCGAGAAGTGTGAGAAAGATGTAAATCAACCATAATCGGCGGGCTGTCGACTGCAGATTAGGGCCTAATTGGGATAGCGTTGGTCCGGTCAATTCGGCACGCGCAAAAGAAGCACTGCTTCCGAGGATACGTGACATGATGACCAATCCCAACATTATGACCCCCATTCCACCCAACCACTGTGTCAGGCTGCGCCATAGTAACAGACTACGAGGTTGCGCAGCAATGCAATCAGACACATCCGACGAGCAGTACGGACTAGTTGAAGGGTCGATGACGGTTGCTCCAGTTGTTGTGAATCCTGACATTGATTCGAACCAAGAGTAGAGAATTCCTTGAGATACATCCAATAGAGATACGCCATCCATCGTCAATTCAAATGGACCGAAGAACATCCCTCCAAGCCAGAAAGGAATCGCACCTAATATCACAACTGGGGGCCAGCCGAGGGCAACAGCTGCGAAGGCCTCCCGATCTCGCACACGGTTAGTGACATCGTATCCTGTTGGGGTTGAAATTAGACGCTGACTCACGAGCGCAGCGATGAGGAGAGTAATCGCGTAGGTTTTCACCGCAAACTCCCATCCGTCTGCATATACGGAGTATATCCCAACCACAACTAGTGGAAGGGCGAATATCCGCAAGGTCCAGCCAATTACGTGGCCGATGACGTCCCAGCGCATCTCGGCTCAGCTCCCCAGTGATTTCTCGACTCGCTTGAGATCGTCAAGGAGCAGGAATAACAGGACCTTGTCGCCTACCGCCAGAGTCTCGACCTCCTTGGGGTTGAGGATGTGGGTGATACCGTCGTCGTCCTCGTGCTCAACCATGACCACTCGGCAGGAAAGGCGGGCCTCAGCATCCTCGATGCTGCGGCCGACAATCTCCGCCTTCGCGCTTAGTGAGGCGGAGATCGAGACAATTCCCGGCAGTGAGGGGATCACTTGGTAGGTGCCGGGCACATTCATGTGAATGGATTTGAGGATGGAAATCACAGTGACGTGACGTCGGCTGACCGGGCGGGTCAGGCCGATTCGTTGTACGGCCTCGACGAGGGCGCGATCCTTGAGGATGAGTCCGGTTCGGGGCACTCCCTTGTCCTTGGCGCGCATCGAGATGGCGATGTTCAAGTTATCATCGGCGAGGGCTGCGATCGCCACATGGTGGGTTGCGATGCCCAATTCGCGCAGCAGGTCACCGTCTTGTGGGTCTCCGTGAATGACGTCGAGGCGCTTGCTATTGCCGATGCGTGAGCCGACCAATTCGTTGGCGGCGTCTAAGTCGGGCTCGATGACCGCGACCTCGGCCCCCTCGTTGAGATAGTGCGCTGCGAGTTTGGTGCCGAATTGAGTAGCCCCGAAGATAGCGACGAGGGGGTCTTCGGGCCATTCGGGGTCTTGCAGGCCAGCCCCGGTAGTAATCGTCAGGAATTCCTCGGTCGAGCGGGCCACGAAACACAGCATATCACCCTCCTGAATCACCTCGGAACCGCTGACCAACTGCCCTTTGCCATCGGCCGAACGAATCCCGTAAATCGACGGGATATTGACGATCCAATCGCCGACCTCTCCCGTCGTCTTGCCGATGAGCGCGGAATTAGCCATCACCTCGGCAACGGCAATCCAGGCATTATCACCCAAAGGCAAAATTTCTGTCACAGAAGGTGCCAACAAACCAGCGGCGAGCTGCTTGACGATATCATCGCTGGCGCTAACGATATGGTCGGCCCGAGTCCACCTCTCAAGTGGTCCCGCGCCGCGATTCTTGTCCAAAAGAGTCGGATCACGAATCTTGGCGATCGTCGTCAATCCGCGCGTAGCACGATCGCCCACCTGCTCACTGTAAACGCGTTTTGCGAAGGCACAGCCCAGGAGGTTTACCTCATCGTTATTGGTGCACAGAACCATGATTTCCGCGTCGTTGATTCCAGCCCGCAGAAGAGAGTCGCGTGAAAGCGCATTTCCAGTCACCAGAAGACAGTCCAGAGATTGCGATTGATTGATCGCTTCAGGGTCGGGATCGATGAGAGCGACTTGCCTGCGTTCCGCTCTCAAGGCTGTTGCGACACCCCTGCCGACTTCGCCGGCTCCTGCGATGATGACACGCATTTGCGCCACTCCTTCGGCGGGGTGGCTATAATCATGACTTCTTGCGAGGATGCTAATGAATCATCAGAGGACTGCGAGGCTGTTCTCCGAAGGCTTGCTCATTCTTCCTCTAAGAGGTTCTCGCTCGTACCTTGCTCTACTCGTTCGCCACGGACACGCTCGGCCGCCGCACGCTCATGGCGTTGGCTTCCGCGAAGTGTGCGGCGGTAGGCTTGGGCGGCCGCTGGCGTCATTCCTGATGGGAGCCAGCGGTCGTGCGCCGGCATCCATGACCAGATGACAGCCGGCACTATCAGAGCCAGAAGGAAGGGGTTGAAGACGGTGAGAACGGTTGCGATGATGAGAATGGCTCTGGCGAGCGCGCTGGTGAAGAAGGTGCGTGCGCGCTCGTGCTCGATTATTCGCGAACCTTGCCATGCAGCGATAGAGGCGTGGCCAATGCAGGCTGTGAGGGTGAGGGCGAAAGCAAGGGCGATGTTGAAAGGGTCGAAGCCTGTTGTGGCTGGCCAGACCTCGGGGTCGAAGAGGCGTACATTGAGGTGGGAGGCGCGCATCGCTCCAAAGCCTAGGCCGAGGGTCCAGCCGTAGGGTGCGCTGGCGCGTAGGCCGACCGTGCGAGGTCGGCCTAGCAGGAACAGAGCGAAGGCTGATTCGGCCATCGCGATGACGAGTGCGATTACCGAGACGGTGAGGATATTGACCGAGGCTTCGCGGATCGGTGCGAGGATGAGTGAGTCGATGGCCGAGGCTGCTAAGACTCCTGCCACTAGGCCGAATAGGAGGGTTTTGACAGCGCCACTGAGGTCGTAGAATCCTGTCATGCGGGCGATTGTTCCACGCCATCCGACGTATATTCCGAGTAAGCCGATGGCGAAGGCGAGTTGCATCTCCCATAGGTCGATAGGGGCCTGCGCCATGTGCTTCCCACGGCCCCTTCGCTTTCAGTTCAACGCATGGCGTTGGGCTGCTGTATCGCGAATTGCAGCCAATAACGTTCAAACCACACGCTTCGGACCCGGAGGCCATGGCACTCGAGGGTCTCAAGCGTAAAATCCTCGGCTCCGTTGGACTGCTCTCGGGCAAGAGAGAGATTGACGAGGAGACGGTGCGCGAATTGACCCGCGCCCTTCGACGAGCCTTGCTCGAGGCCGATTTCAACGTAAGGCAGGCCAAAGAGCTGAGCGAGCGTATCGAGCGCCGACTGATGGAAGAGGAGCCGCGTCCGGGTGTCAAACTCGATACGCACGCTATGAATCTCATTTACACCGAGCTGGTCCGCTTGCTCGGACCCGCTCGCGACATCAAACCGCACAATGAGACGGTCTTGATGGTCGGTCTCTACGGTCAAGGTAAGACCACGACGACCGCGAAAGTCGCTGAGTGGTGGCGCCGGAAGCATGGCGTAAAGGTGGCGGTTATCGAGGCCGATGTCCACCGTCCCGGCGCCTACGCCCAACTGCAACAATTGCTCGAGGACTCGCCCGTCGAAGTCTACGGAGAGCCAGATGAGAAGGACGCCGCGACTATCGTTCGCAACGGAATAAAGGCTGTGGGCACCGCTGATGTTTTGATTATCGACACAGCCGGTCGCGATTCGCTAGACGAAGAATTGCGCGACGAGCTCGTTCGTATCGCAGAAATTGCCAACGCGACCGAGCGCTTCCTCGTTATCGACGCTCAGGTCGGTCAAGCAGCCGGCCCGGTAGCCCAGACCTTCCACGACCTCGTCGGCGTCACCGGAACCATCGTCACCAAGCTCGACGGCACCGCCCGAGGAGGCGGTGCGCTGAGTGCCGTATCCGTCACCGGCGCGCCTATCGTCTTCGTCGGTGAAGGAGAGCGCGTCGGCGACCTCGAGAAGTTCGAATCGGACCGATTCATCTCCCGACTTCTCGGAATGGGCGACATTCAGGGCTTGATCGATCTAGCCCCCGAAGACCTCGATCAAGAAGAGGCGATTCGGCTCACTCAGCGGCTGATGTCGGGTAGATTTACCCTCACAGACATGTACACTCAGATGGAGATGATGAGCCGAATCGGAACAGTCGACAGAATCCTTTCCCACCTGCCGGATGGGATGTTTGGCATGGGGTCGATGTCCGCAGGGCAGAAGAAGCAGATGCAGGCGAATCTGGCGAAGTATCGGGTGATTATGGACTCGATGACGCAACAGGAAAAGGACGAGCCATTACTGCTCAAATCTCAACGAATTCGTCGAATCGCACGAGGCTCGGGGACGAGCGAAAAGGATGTCAAAGAGCTCCTCAATCAATGGAATCGCAGCCGCAAGATGATGCGCGGAATGAAGGGCGACCGACGCATGCGAAGGCAGATGCAATCGATGATGGATGTCGATGATTTAGACCTCGGTATGGGGTGACATTCTGCAACGGCGCTTCGCCATCATCGGCCATCTCGCGCCGAGTTCAGGCAAGTTGAATCTCAACGATTTGGCTGGGGGTTCGGGCAGGATGGACGTGCTTGTGCGGGCGGTCAACGCGGCTCTCTTCGTATCGCACGGGATTCGCCGAGACACCCACATCACCCTCCACTTGTGCGGGGGTCCTGGGCCCGACCGGAGGATTTGGTTCAATGGTGAGACGCTCGCCGGCGTGAGGCCGGACGAGCGGTCGATCGCCGGGCAGATCAAGGCGATTTTGAAGCGTCCTGTGCCGGCGATCGGGACTTTTGATGAAGTCACTCAAGGGATCTTCGATACTGGAGGTAATCTTTCTCACACGCTTGTTGAATGGGAGAAAGAGGGCGTTGCTTTGCACATTCTCGACGCTGATGGGGAGCCTATTGAATCGGTTCTCGCGGGAGGACGAATTGGCTTCCTTTTATCGGATCATATGCCGTTTACTGAGGCGGAGATTCAGGCCACTGCGGGGCTGCCAAGAGTGAGTGTTGGCGAGGCGTGGTTGCAGGGGCACGCCTGTGTGACCATTGTTCATCACGCGCTTGATTCGAGCCAGTAGGGTAGGCCGCTCGGGCCGCTTTGTGTTGCTGCTGTGAGGAGTCGCTGGGAAATTCCGAGCGGGTGGTTGACCGGCCAGCAGGAGAGAGGAGTGATGGCAACCGCTCCTTCGTTTACCGCGTTACAGTCGGTATTCTCAATGTCTTCGTCTTCGATGCGCGCGGCGCCGACCTCATAGGCGACGCCGAGATGTTCGGTGTCGGACATGTCGATTGCATTGTGGTACCAACGCACGCCTAGAGAGACGGTTTGGTAGCCGTTGGTCCATTGTTCTGGCGCGTTGATATTGAGCATTAGGTCACCATTGGTGAATGAGGAGATGATCAGTTCGCGCTCGGATTCGCCGGTTGGTTTTGTGCGCGAACCATTCGGTCGAAGCAGATTAGCGGCCTCAGAAGGTAAGGCATCGATCGCCGATTCCACAACTCGAATCGTCGCTTCGACAGTCGGTTCGAAATCGCTGTGACGATAGGTTGAGAGGCTGGTGGCGATCGCAGGTAAGCCGTACAGACCAGCCTCTCGTGCAGCCGAGACAGTGCCTGAATGCATCACATCAACTGATAGATTCGGGCCTTGGTTGACTCCAGAGACGCATAGAGCAGGCTTCATCTCCGGCGCCCAATGAGCCAGCCCTCCGTCGAGTGCGACGATGACACAATCGCATGGCGTGCCGTCGAGCGAAAAGATTCGCAGCGCAGGGCCCTCAGGGTTCGCCAACTTCTCGGCGATATCGGTGCGCTCGACAAATTTGAGATCGTGTCGCAATGAAAGCCGCATTCCGCTAGCTGATTGTTCGCGCGCGGGTGCTATCACCACAATAGGAAACCCGCGCGCATGCAAGCCCCGGATTAGCGCGTGTAATCCTGAAGTCTCGACCCCATCATCATTGGTCAGAAAGAGGCAGGGGCGCGTCACGAACCTGCCAAGCCCCGTGACTACATCAATCGGCAGGTTCGACGGAATCATCCGACTCGGATTCAATAGTCACCAAAGCCAATCCAGCGACCATCAATCCACCACCAACTAAAGTCCAAGTTCCGGGTATCGAATCGACCCCAAAAGCCCAGCCGATGACTGAGCCAATCACCGGCTCAAGAATCAAAACCATCGAGATAATCAACGGCGGAATCCAGCGCAGTACAGCGTTTATCCCGGTGTGCCCAGCCAGACCTGGCCCAAGAGCGAGGTATGCGAAGTATGCAATCCAAGAGATGCTCAACCATCCGAAAGCACCTGTCATTTCATCGAGGTTCATCACCAATCCCTCAGCCTGAATTGCCCAAATAGTTACCAAAACTGCGGACACCGCAGTCACCGGGAAGGCGTAGAGGAATAGCGGCATCCATCCGCGAACCATGCGCCCGATTGCGAGATACCCCACAACCGTTACCGCTCCGATGAAAGCAAGAAAATCACCGTACAAACTCACACCAGTTTCTCCACTCCCACCTCCAACAACCACCGCCGCTCCGGCAAAACCCACCATAGCACCAATTGATTGCATCCGCGTAGCGGGTCGGCGCAGTAGCCACAATCCAACGATGATTACCAGCGGATGCGCCGTCACAAAAAGTAGCGAATGAGTCAGCGTCGTGTGATCCAGCGAAATCAACCACGAACCAAAGTGCAAGCAAAGACAGACTCCTGAAGCAGCCAACAAACCCAATGAGCCCTCCCAAGACTCGCGCAATTCGCCGCTTGCCCGAGAGTATTGTAGCAAGAATCCTGGCAAAAGAACGAGGGATGTTGCCTGCAGACGCCAGGCAGCCTTCGTCAGTCCGGCAACACCCTCGACCATCTCAAACACCGCACCCGCGCTCGATACCGCAAACAAGGCGATTCCTAGTACGAGCCAAGCAAACATCGGGGCGGAGTCATCAGTCGTCAATTTCGCCGACATCATGCCAACTCCGCATCGAGCACGTCGCCACCCGACCCGGAATCACCCTCGCCACCGATATCACCCACATCACCGAGGATGCCAGCCTTGCGGAAGAGGGCGTAGATGATGACTCCTAGAAGGACATTCAACATCAGGAAGCCAGCGAAGCGGATGGTCGGCCAATTCTCATTGGCCCCGATGGCCGATTCGTCGAGGGCGGCCAGAATAGCCGCCTCGACGCCATAGAATGCTTCACCCGTCAGCGCGCCAGCTGCAATCATGAAAGTGAACAATAACATCAGCGCGCGCTGCTTCTCAGCTGCAGCCGGGCCCTCGTCAGCTCGAATCGCAGCCACCCTCGGTGCCAGCTTCTTCTGCTCCCACCAATCGCGCGCAGCACCTCCGATCAGCATCGGGAAAGTCGCAGGTGTTGGCAGGTACATCCCAAGTCCGAATGAAGTGCCCATTCCAGTAGCCCATTCGACGAAGGCACCCAGAGCAAATCCAAGGGCCAGCGCAGTCCAATTGCCCTGCCCCTCAGCCAAAATCAAAGTGAATGTAGCGAAGGCATTAGCCTGAGGTGCGAGCAGATCGATACTTCCATCTGCAAGCAATTTCGACAGACCGATAGCCACCGCAGCGCCCAAAATCGCCCCAGGAACGACTCCCATGATATTGCCTTTCGAGATGTGATACGGTCGATTCCCGATGTACAGACTATTCTTGTAATCGCCAACGACTGTCCCGCTCATCGAAATCGCAGAGCCAAAAACCGTCGTGCCGACCAGCGCAATCATCACCGATTGCTCCTTGTCAAGCCCGACATCAACATTCAAGAAAATCAGCAAAAGCATCAGCAGAACGATGAACGAAGTCCCAGAAACCGGTTCGATTCCAGTCTCCCCCATAACCCGTACCGCGATTGCACCCAGCAGGAAGGTGGTACTCAGCAGGATTACCCCGAAAATCAGGGAAGGCAGAACCGGGAAGCCTCCCAACACGAAGATTAGCACCATCGCCCCGAAGGCGATGAGCATGAAGATCGGAATGTGAGAGAGTGGCCACTCATACCAACCTCGACCCTCGATGAACTCCTCTCCTTGCTCACCAGTGAAGGCGCGCGCGATATCTCCGAAGATTCCCTTGAACGTCGGCGTCATCTTCAGCAAGCCGATGATTCCGCCGCCCAGAATCGCACCGATAGCAACGGTTCTCACGATACTCGCAAACGCCTTCCATTGGGCGGCGGGATATTCAGTTACTGGAACATACCCGCCGAACTCACCTCCCGGCATCGGAGCTGCCGGGTCATAGACAGGGACGTCCATCGCAACGGCGAGAGGGATAAGGTAGAACCAGGCGACGATCGAGCCGAGGTTGACGAGGAAAGCGACACGGAATTTCATGAACCAGCCAATAGCGAGAAGGGTAGGACTCAATTCGATGCCAAGGAAAGTGTAGGAAAACGGATTTCCCTCTTCGTAAAGTGTGATTCCATTGGCGACCGCATGCCCATCAGAAAGCTGACTCGGTTGGTGGATCCAGCGTTCGGTGTAGACCGATGCAAGGCCCCAGTCGTCTCCAGAGAGTTGCATCGCGACCCAATCCGCAAGACTGCTCGGAATGTGTGCGACCTTGTTTGCCCATTTGATTGGATAATCGATGACGAACATGAACGCCATTGTGAGGACGGTCCAGACGCCGACGGTCTTGAGCGATTCTCGGGCTGCGTCGGCGGCTCCTGTACTGACGTCGGAAGAGATATCGAGCATTTTGAGCGTGGCTTCGAAGCCGGGCATAGGCAGTGGATCTTCAACTAACCAAACTCGTCTGAAGATGATGAAATACATCACTCCGAGGAAGCCAGCGAACATGCTGGCGATAATTCCAATGAAGGCGATTTGAAATGTGTCGACTGAACTGATTAGGAATACATCGCCTAATTTGTAATCATCAGAATATGCCAACAGGAAAATTGCTGGGAAAGTGAAGATGAATCCTGTTGATGCGTGGGTGGCTCCAGTTGTTGCCGAGGTTGAGATGTTCACTTCAGATGGAGACCATTGCAGAGCCATCCCTGTGAGATATGCTACATACCAAGCAGCGGAGACTGCGAGGCCTATCTTGAGACCGATGTAGGCTGTGACTCCGCTGAAAACGGCCCCGATGAGGATGCCTGCAAGCACCTTCTTCGTGTCCCAATGAGATACCTCGAAGGATTCGCGGAGATTCTTCTCTTCGAGGTATTGTTCGAGGACACCGGTGTTGAGATTATTGTACATGTCCTCGTCAAGCCATGTGAGAGTTCCTTTCTCGATGGCTTCCAATCCCGAAGGCGTGACGGGTTGGCGATAGGCGGAACGTTGCACGTCCGACATGGTATCCCCAATGCCTCACGGTTGCTGAAAGCCGCTTATACTTCGGGGTTGAACAGGCGCGCAAGCGCTCAGTATCGCGAGTGAACGCGCGATTAGGCGTACGTGATTCAACGACGGCGAATCAGTGGTCGCGGGTGATCTTGTAGCGACCCATGGCCTCGACCCACTGGATTTCGCCACCGGGTTCGAGGTTCAAGCCCTCCTCCGTCGGAAGAATGAGGTTGGAGTAGGTCTTGTTGTCCATGGCGTGAACCTCGTTGCCTTGGACGTGGGTGATGATTGCAGAACCCTTCTCGAGGAGAGGGACCTGGATATTGTCGGTCACGGTTCCGACGTGAGAGCGCTTCTGCTTGGTGAATAGATCCTCGAGTTCGAGTCGGGCCTTGGCGCTGCCGTGCTTGCCCGGCTTGGACTTGGAGATTGAGAGGATTTTGAAGGCGCTATCGTCGATTGCGACGTAGCGACCGACCTTGAGTGTTCGAATCTCGACGCGGGTTGTACCGGGCATTTGCTCACCTATGCAAGGAGCCCGCTGCTCCGTCTTATGATGATTGTGCGCAATTACTCACAAAGCACGTCTCGATTTGACGGTGAAACTGTGCGTGGGTCGAGCCACGCTCAACGCTCACCGCGAGGAAAGTTGGGTCCCGGGCCGAGGACCGGTTGTCCCCGGCCCGGGGGTTTCGTCGACTGAACGGGGTTCAGTCGTCCTTTCGGCGGCCCGCTAGGCCGACGCCGATCGCTGCTCCGAAGAGTGCGAGCGTGGAGATGACTCCAGTGAATCCTGGCAAGTTCTCGCGGAAGTTTTCGAATCCAGTCTTGGTCTCGGTGTTGTTGCCGACAACCGTTGGGTCGACATCATCGTCGATTGCATCGCACAGACCGTCCGAGTCGTAATCGACCGGTACACTGTCTGCGAGTTCTGGGTTCGATCCACATGCATCCTCATCTGCATCGCTGTAGCCGTCGCCGTCGTCGTCGTCGTCAGCATTGTTGCCGATTCCGTCGCCGTCGGTGTCGATCCACTCACTAGCGTCGTATGGGAAGGCATCCGTGACATCCGGTGAACTGTCGCCGTCATCGTCTGAGTCAGCGTTGTCTCCAACACCGTCTCCGTCGAAGTCGTGGGTTTCAGCAGGATTCAGTGGGAATGCGTCATCGACGTCCAAGACGCCGTCGCCGTCATCGTCGTCATCGGTATTGTCACCGATTCCGTCACCATCGCTGTCGATCCACTCGGTCGAGTCCATCGGGAAGTCGTCGATTCCGTCGTTCACGCCGTCACCGTCGTCGTCCGCGTCAGAGTTGTCACCCTGTCCGTCGCCATCGGTGTCCACCCACTCGGATGGGTCCTCTGGGAAGGCATCGTCGACGTCGTCGTAGCCATCGCCGTCGTCGTCGTCGTCGGCATTGTTACCGATTCCATCGCCGTCGTC
>CAZNVK010000008.1:0-72401 GCA_964576865.1 uncultured Candidatus Poseidoniales archaeon
TCAAGGGGCGCGATGTGCAAGGTGAAATCAACCCGCACGAAATCATGCGGATGCGTCGGCTCGAGAGCGAAGAAGAATGAGACTGCGTGTCTTTCCAGAAATCGCGATTCACTCGGACTTTTCGACACCGAGCTTGTCGTCGATGAATGCCCGCATGTAGGCGGGCAACTCTCCATTGACGAAAATCACATCGTTGACCTCGTCGAGCTTCATCAGCGAGTAGTAGATCTGCATCGCGGTCATCGGCGTCGAACTGCAGCCGGTGCAGCCACCTTCGAGTGAAATCATGATGACGCCGTCGGTGGTATCAACGACATTGACCACGCCATCGTGGGCATCGAGAATGGCCTGAACCGGCCCGACCGACTCAAGTATCAGCTGCTTATCGACCTCAGCCATGCTGTTTCACCGACCTTTGCTCGTGGGCGAGGTGCTTTGAACCATTGGTGAGTTGGCCAGAGCGATGAGCACTGTGACTCGTGTTCTGATGGTCGATCTGCTGGTCGAGCGCGCCACCTTTGGGCATGGAGGAAATCAAGAGGTTGTCCAACCCTTCGCGGCGCGGGGTCCTGTCGAATTGATTCTCGTCACACCCCAGATGCAATCCTTTGAGGCAGGTGCCAAGACTGAGGATTCGGCAGATGTTCCACTTACCGAACTCGATGTTCCACACTGGGATGACGAGTACCCATTCTGGCAGTCGACGAGTGTCGATTTCGGCCAGCGTTCGGTGCAGTTCCGCCGAATCGTCATGCCGATGCACGAGGATGACGAGCGCATGGCAAAGTGGCTCGATGCGCTCGATATCGACGCGGTAGTCTGCAGTGGTTCGCGTCGAAATGTCAGCATGTGGGAGGATTGGATGGGACCGGCTGGCTCGATGCTTCGCGCCTCAGCCCTATCCGGACGACCGACCCTTGGAATCTGCTTCGGCCACCAATTACTCTGTCACGCACTCGGCGCGATAATCGAGCGCGCCGATAAATTATCCAGCGGCATCTGGGATGTTGACCTAACCAGCGAAGCGCAGGGCGACGAGCTGCTGACTTCCCACGCGAATACAGGAGCCTGTGTTGCCGGCCTCTTCACTCACCAAGACCACGTGATGACAGTTCCAGAAAATTGCACTCTCCTCGGAACAACCACACATAACGATGTGACCGCTGTCCGGGTTTGCTCCGAGAGTGGCGATGCCCTACCTGCCTGGGGATTGCAATTTCACCCCGAAGCGGCCAAGGCACGGATCGAACGCGCCTACGATTGGGGTCACATAACGGAGGAGGAATTCACCTCGATGAAAGGCGAGCACGATGGGGCAGGCATCCTCTCCTCCTTCGCAGAAATCGTCCACTCGCAGAGAGGATGATTCTCCGCCCCGAAGGGGCGGGCTACGTGGATTCGGATTAAATACGGACCGCAGGTCGGCGGGACGACATAGGTGAACACTATGATGGACATAACACAATTAGCGGCAGGCACCGCAGTCTTCGGACTGATCATCGCCTACGTGCTGTACACGACGATTCAGAAGATCAAGATAGGAAATGAAACGGTTGCAGATATCACGAATCAAATTCAAGATGGCGCAATGGCATTCCTCAAAGCTGAGTACCGCATTCTCAGCCTATTCGTTGCGGTTGTAGCAGTTCTGCTCTACGTGAATAACGGCCAGATGACTGCAATCGCATTCTTGGCCGGTGCTCTCGCGAGCGTCGCCGCTGGATTCAGCGGAATGCGCGCGGCGACCAGTGCCAATGGTCGCACCGCAATGGCCGCTGCTGACGGTGGTCAGCCGGCGGCTCTCGAGGTTTCTTACAACGGCGGAGCCGTTATGGGACTCTCAGTCGGTGGACTCGGTCTGCTCGGTATCTCAATCATGGCTCTATGGCTGGGAACCGGCGATGATGTCCAGAACATCGCTGGATTCGGAATGGGCGCTTCGTCCATCGCTCTCTTCGCCCGTGTCGGCGGTGGAATCTACACCAAGGCCGCCGATGTCGGTGCCGACCTCGTCGGCAAGGTCGAGGCAGGCATCCCCGAGGACGACCCTCGTAACCCGGGGGTCATCGCCGACAATGTCGGTGACAACGTCGGCGATGTCGCAGGCATGGGTGCTGACATCTTCGAGTCCTTCGTTGGCTCGATCATCGCAGCCATGGTTATCGCGCAGGCATCCTCAGAAATGGGTGCAGATTACGTCGTCTTGCCGATATTCCTCGGACTCGCAGGTTACGCAGCATCAATCGTCGGCGTCTTCAGCATGAAGCTGATGAAGGGCGGCGACCCTGCAGCGGCTCTTCGAAACACCACCTTCATCGGCGCTGCTCTATTCTGGGCAGCTGGTTGGTTCGGTATCGATTACTTCGGACTCGAGACCGGAACCGAGCCGATGTTGGCTGTCATCGCGGGTTCGCTCGTTGGAATCCTCATCGGACTCGTCACAGAGTATTACACAGGTATCGAGCCGGTCTTCGGAATCGATGTCAAGGCGATCCCTCACATCGGTGAGATGTCCAAGACCGGTCCTGCAACCAACGCCATCGCTGGACTCTCGGTCGGCATGATGTCGACCTTCCTACCAATCCTCCTGATCGCTGGCGGAATCTTCGTCGCTAACGACATGATGATGGGTGCCGACGGCGCTACCGCCGAGCACGGACTATACGGAATCGCGATGGCGGCTATGGGAATGCTCGCAACCGTCGGAGTGACGATGACAGTCGACGCTTACGGCCCAGTCGCCGACAATGCTGGCGGCATCGCCGAGATGTCGGGACTCGGAAAGGATGTCCGCGACATCACCGATGGCCTCGACTCGATCGGTAACACGACCGCGGCCATCGGCAAGGGTTTCGCTATCGGTAGCGCGGCTCTGACCGCACTGGCACTCTTCGCCGCATTCGCAACCTCCGCTGGCTTGGAGTCAGCCGACCTCACCCTGACCTCCCCGACCGTCGTCATCGGTCTGCTCATCGGTGGTGCTCTACCATTCGTTGTAGCGGCCATGACAATGACTAGTGTGGGAAGCGCAGCTGGCGACATGGTCGTCGAGATTCGCCGCCAATTCCGTGAGATCGAAGGCCTACTCGAGGGCAGGGAAGGCGTCAAGCCCGACAGCGCTCGCTGCATCGAGATCTCAACACAAGCAGCCCTGCGCGAGATGCGCATGCCCGGACTCGTGGCAATCGCTTCCCCAGTGATCGTGGGATACGTTCTCGGTTCCGCTGCCCTAGGTGGAATGCTTGCTGGTGCACTTGTAACCGGCGTTCTGATGGCTCTCTTCATGGCGAACGCAGGTGGAGCATGGGACAATGCCAAGAAAGCCATTGAGCAAGGACACATCGACGGTGCTCAGAAGGGTGACGATGCACATGATGCCGCAGTCATCGGCGACACAATCGGTGACCCATTCAAGGACACCAGCGGCCCTTCGCTGAACATCCTCATCAAGCTGATGTCGATCGTTGCTGTGGTCATCGCACCCGGTCTCACCTTGACCGGACTACTCTGATCAAGACCACCCGTCGAGGCTGACGAAGCATCGTCAGACTCATGATGGGCCAGTAGGAGCGAGGGCTATGCGAACCGGTGCGCTGGGACTCACCCTCCTCCTGCTGGCAGGCAGCCTCGCAGGCTGCGCAGGCCTCACAGGTGGTAATGGAGGCGGAGACTCAGACGAGTCGATCACCAGCCCAACATGGGAGGTCGGAGATTGGTGGCTCTACACCTTCTCGACACCAGACTACTCAGACGACACAGCCCGTCTGGTCGTCGCATCCGACTCCGAGGAAGGTGGCACGGCCTACATGCTGGCGATCTCCAGCGAGACCGAAGCCCGCCGCCACGCCGTCCTCAACCACAACCCCTTCCTCGGCCGAATAACCCACGACAACCTCAGCGCCTTCGAGAACGGCATCGCACAACCCGTCCTCAATTTCCCACTCGAAGAGGGCGCATCGTGGATATTCACCCTCTTCACCAACGACTGGACCGCAAATGTACTCGACACCACCGGAAACCTCGCCGTCATCTCAGCCCAAGCCGCTGACGGCGCCCGCCTCGACTACATTTATGATTCAGAAGTCGGCTTCTTCGCCTCATTCATCTGGACCGACGCCGACGGCATCGTCCAACTCAGAATGCAACTCGCCGCCGGCGGCGAAGACCACACAGGCACAGTCTACTTCGTACGCGGCGGCGACCTCTACTCAGACACTTGGGATAACTCAGGCCCCGACGCAGAACTGCGTGACACATTCTTCGTCAGCGACCACCCAAGCGACGGGGGGTGGGACGAGCTGATCTACTTCCTCGACGCTTCCTGCGGTAGTGGTGGCTCGAGCATTTCACTGACGCTCCGAGACCACTCATCGATTTCTGCCCTTGAGCGTGTTTGGGGACCAGGGACCTCGGAGTACGGCACTTTGGGGACCATTCCCTACCCGAGTGAGGAGTATACACTGACGCTGACATTCACTGGCAACACCCACCTTCGCCTCAAAATCGCTGGCGGAATCACCCAATCATGGACACTCTGAGGTGCGCCAATGCCCAACCAAACTCCCCAACCTCCGGGTACTCTCGTGATGATGCACGGGATGACGGGGACTTCAGCCAAGATGCAGCCGCTGGCTGAGCGTTTGCTGCCCAGCGGCTGGGAGGTCCTATGCCCGCAGGCTGAGATTCCGCATCCGACTCGCGGTGGATTTGCTTGGTGGCTGCGGGCTGAGGACCCGAGCCTGCCGTTGAATGAAGAGTCGCAAAGGCAGGTCGACCAATCGATGCAGCGGGTCATCGGGGAATTGCCCGGTGGACCGCTGATCGTAGGTGGTTTTTCTCAGGGCGGAGCGATTGCCTCCGCCCTGCTCGAGACCGCAGTGCAAGAGCGAATCGTCGGTCTCGTCCTTCTCGGCACCAAGACGGTGCGCCCAGAGAGCCTCGCCGAGCGCTTGCCGTTCCTGCGCCCGCGCCCCGTCGTCTGGATGCACGGCGAGCGCGACCATCTGGTTCCGATGGAACACGGGGTCGAGCACGCCGAGATTTTCGAGGCGGCTGAATGGCCGGTATTACGCCTCGCGCACGAGAAGGGGCACATGGTCAATCTCAATCAATTCGATGAATTGAAGGCGGCCATCCAAAGGATAGCCGATTCGGCTTGAGCCGAACTCAAACGGAGAACTGAGTCAGCCAGAGAACTGGCTCGATCGAAGAACCGGCTCAAGCCAAGTATTCCATCAGATGGTCCGAGCCGCCCACAAAGCGCGGCTCGTCCCCTCGCAAATCGAAACAAACCGGCACGGTCCGGTGACCCGTTTCGCGAATCACATCGTCGCGCAAGCCATCGTGGTGTTCGGTATTGACCTCGGTGAAAGTGAAGCCCTTGGCCTTCAGTATATTCTTCGCCATAGTGCAATACGGGCAAACCGTCTTCGAAAAGAGGAGGAAATCCGTCTCACACGATTCAAGCCACTGTTGCATGCTCGCCAAGGTCAGCTCCCTCCATAGATTCGCCTTCGTCTGTCCACCACTGGCTTTCATCCTCGTCATTGCCCTGGTCTTCATCTTCTTCGAGTTCCTCATCACACTGATTCGGATCGATGAAGACGAGTAGAATCACGGTAATCATCGTCAGAGCGGCACCGATGTAGATCGAAGAAACGTAATCGAAGATCGCAACCATCGATCCGGTGAATCCGTAAGCCATCACGCCAGAGATGTTGAACATCGACATATAGGCTGTGAATTGCGTGCCACCGACCTTGCTCCAAGTCAATCGCATGGCGACAGAAATCACGCAAATCCACGCGACTCCATTGATCAGCCCTCGAGCCATCAGATAGTAGGTCATTACCTCGGTGTCCATCCAATATGGCTCAAGCAATCCGAGGACACCATTGGCTATTCCGAGTCCTGTGAAGCCGATCATCGCGACCTTGCGTACGCCGAATCTGTCTCCAAGGAATCCACCGAGTAATTGGCCGACGATCGTCGCCGCGAGGACCTTGCCGCCGACGATGATGTTGTACTTCTCCTGTGACCAACCAGCCTCGTTGATGAAGATGTCAATCACGATTGGGTCGACGAATAGGTAGAGTTCGGAGAGAAGACAGAGGAATATCAGCAAGAAGGAAGAACGCAGATGGAATGCCTTTGTCAAATTGTAACTCGTTTCTGCGACAGACCGTCGAGTGCCTTCGCTGATGAATGAAAAGGGATTCTTCACTCCCGGTAATTCGACGAATCTATTCAAGCCGAATAACAAGATAGCGAGCAAGATACCATAATTTCTGATTTGCTTAGCAAGAGAATAGCCCTCGTAATTCAGGTCGACAGCGAGGATTCCTGATGTGAGGCCGACGACATAGACTGTGAGTGATAGAATCATCACGAGGGCTGCGGGCGAGATTTTGCTCTCGAATGTCGCTCGCCCGACTGCGCGTGCAGCCCACCATCGTTCTTCAGCAGCTCCTTCCCAAGGTAATTTGTCAGACTCGACGATATCCGCGACGACCTCTTCGATTTCCACCTCGTCGGTAACTTCAGCCTTGCGCGACCACGGGAAGAGGCGGGAGCTTGTATTCTCCCTGAGGAATAGTGGAACCATCATGATTAGGAGCAATAGAGGGAGTTGAATTCCGAGAACCCCTTTGATGCCAATCTTCGTCACGTATGAACCGAGAACCGCTCCACCGACAATCATTCCACCACGCTTCGAGGCGAACATGAATCCGTTGGCCTTGCCGACTTCGTCGGTCTGCAGGATGTCGACCGCGAGTGCATCGGTGCTGACATCCTGCAGCGATGCGAAGATATTGTGGATGAAGAGTAACTTGGTGACCAATTCAATCTTCGCGTTTAGGTCAGGAATGAATAGCAAGACTCCCAAGGTGATTGCCATTCCGAATTGAGCCATCAAAATCCACAGGCGTCGGGCGCCGTATTCGGGCTTCTGAACCACGTCGATGACAGGTCCCCAGATCCACTTGAAGGTCCAAGGAAGTGCGATTGTTGCGAAGAGTGTGGCAATCTCTGGCACGGTCGCACCGTTGGCTGCGAGGTATGCTGCGAATGCGACACTGGTGAATCCCCATGGAAGGCCCTGAGCGAAATAGAGGACGGAGAGGATGACGAATCGGCGGAATTTATTCTCGGTGAGAGCGATGCCATCGAACCAAGCGTTCTTGGTGAACACGAGGACCTCGGGGATTCTCTTTGGATTGTATTTCTCAGCCACCTCATTGAAATCTGGGGCTTCGAAGTCGAAATCGACATCGATTTCGTTTCTCCACCCCTCTCTCACAGTGGTTATTCCCAGAACTGCGAGGACCAGCAATAATGGAATGAAGAAGACCATTGGCCCTGTTACTGCGTCACCTCCCATTCCCGTTGTCCCGAAGCCAGTTCCTTCGCCATCGAGGAGGACTACGCGGCGAGCGTCGACGGGCGAGACGCTGTCATCTGAGACGACGAGCCGCGCGTAGATTGTGGAATTTCCAGTGTCGGTGAATGGGTCGAGTTTGATGTTCCAAGAGCTCCAATCGCGATCCTTCGAGAGGTCGGCGGCTCCTTTCCACTCGCCTCCACCAACGCGCACCTCGACAAGTCCCATGCTTGGGGCCGCTCCGGATGCTGTTCCGCGGATGTAGGACTCATTGCCAATTCCTTGCATGGTGGTGATGTCCATGCTGACGTTGAGGGATGGGTCGATGCTGCCTGCCGCTTGCACGAAGGCAAGCGGGTCGGCCTGACCGTAGCCGAATTCATTGTCAGGCCGCGTCTCTAAAAGACTGCAATCGTTGAGGCCGGGGTCGGAGAGACTGATTTCACGCTCGATGGCGTGGGCGGCGAGGATATCCTTGAATTCGGCGTGTGTGATGTCTGGGTTTGCCTCCTTCATCAGAGCGGCGATTCCGGCCATCAATGGGGTTGCCATACTGGTTCCGGACTTGCTTGTGTAGCCATCCTTGGTGGCCGCGTCTGGGGCCATGATGTTCGAGCCGATGGTCGAGATGTCTGGTTTGACGCGACCGTCGGAGGTGTATCCTCGGCTGGAATAGATGGCGAGTCCGAGGTCCTTGTCGAGGGAGGCGACGGTGACCGGAAGGTTGGCGTCGCCGGGGCTATCGATGGTATTGCAACCTACAACGGTCATTCCGCCTAGTTCGTTTCCGGCGGAAAGCGTCGTTATGATGCCTGAATCGGCGACGGCGTCCATCTGTCGACTCCAAGCGCTGGAGCCGTCATTGTCGAAGTGAACCTCGAATTGCTGTTCGCCAAGAGACGAGGTGACAATGTCGATCCCGTGTCGGTCTTTGTTATCGATGGCCCATTGAGCGCCCTCGATGATATCCTCGATATCCCCTTCGCAGCAAGCGAGGATATTGATGACCCAGGCTCCCGGTGCGGTTCCGATGTATCGGGAGCCGTCAGCTGCGGTTTGACCGCCGCCGCTACCGGCGGCGATACCGGCGACATGAGTTCCGTGAGTTCCCGAATCGAAGGATTCGCTCGCCGGTTGTTCGGAATCGGTGTAGACCGCGTCGTAGAATGCCTTCACCTTGGGGTCGCAGTCCGCGGGAATCGGGTCGGGGTTAGGGTCGAGCGGGTCTGGGGGGTCGTCGACACAAGTGAATGGATCGTCGTCCATATCGTTCAGACCCTCATGGTCACCGCGGACTCCGGTGTCGAGAACTGCGATTGTGACGCCGGTTCCGTCGAATCCGAAGGTTTCCCAAACTTCGTTGACCCCCATGTTCGGATTGGCTTCGTTCATGTGAGGTTCGGCCAATCCGAGGTCTTCCAGCATCACGAGGCCATTCAAATCGAAGAGAGGACTGGCCTCGTGAATCAATTCGAGAGGAATCGTCGCTGCGACCGTATCGAGATAGGTCGCCCTGAACGTTACCTCGACGCCGAGTCGCTGGAGAGCTTCGACATCGGCATCGCTTGGATGATGATCGTAATCGATGAAGACCCTAGCATGACCTGACGGCGCTCTGCGCCACCAATCTTCTTGGAACTCAACCGGCTGATCCAACAACCATTCCAGCCGGTCGTCTATCGAGTCGTGGTCTTTGTCACGGCTCCAATCCATCCACCACTGATGATGCAGTGCAAGTTCGATGCTATCACGCCACTCTCCATCTGCATCGAAGCCTCCTCGGCCTCGTTCCTCGATTAGGCTCGAGGCCGCCATCGGCAGAATCAGCACCAGAATCAACGCGCTTGCAACGAGGGTACGGCGTCCTGCCATGGGCAGGACGAATCTCATGCCCTGTTTGAGGGTTCGCCACGACTAATTCGTCGGTATCGATGTGAGTCCTTTCTCATCGTATTGCCAGTCGATGATTTGCCAACCTGCTTCCTCGACCGCGATTCGCGCCTTCTGCACCGCCATCGGATTGCACAAAATTGCTGCACAACCCCCTGCTCCAGCTCCCAAGGCTTTCCAGGCCATGACCGTGCCACTGCTCAGGAGCGGATCGATTACTGAGCGGAATGGATCGTGTATCGAGGGGTCGATTGCGTCGACCCCTCGGCAGACCTCGTTGAGTGCCTCGACGAATAATTGGCGTTGGTCTCGCTGGAGAGCATCAGCCATGATTCGGGCGGCGAGTCTGATGGTCTGCAGACCCTCGATAACTTGGGCGTCTCCGGATTCGTAACGTGACCAGACGCGGTTCTGGATGTCACCCGATTTGTGGTCGATTCCGGAGTGGGCGATCAGGAGGTGTTTGTTGAGCCATTTTCGGGCTGAATGGGCGGGCTCGAATGGGAGTTGTTCGACCGAGTCCGCGATGAATAGGAATCGGTTGAAGCCGCCGTTTACCGCTGCCCATTGGTCCTGGCGACCGCAGCGGTTTCCTGCTGCGGTTTCGGCTTGGTAGGCAGCTTCTGCGACAGCCTCAGCAGAGTGGCCCTCGCCGCCTTGTAGTACGGCGATTCTTGCGACGTTCAGCGCACCGCTGGTCCCGAGGCCTGACCCCGCAGGGACATCGAAGCTGAACTCGACTTCGCCAGCCCCGTTTGGGCGGGCGGTAACCCATTTATCGATGGTGAAATTGACGACCTCGCCTCCGTGATCATGAGTGTACGGGACGAGGTCGGTCCAGCCCCCTGCAAGATCCACTCGCAAGGGGGCTCGCCAAGCGACCATAGCGATGCTTGAACAATGGCACATTAGAACCTGCGTCTGGGCATCTCAAGGTCACTTCTGGAAAAATTAGGAAGCAATAGACACGGTCTCGGCGCTGGCGCGGCGGCGCTGCCGCCGACGCCAGAAGCCGAGACCGAAAATAAGGGGTATCGAAGACCCATCGGCTGAACATGGGCGAAGGCAGCACTGCCGCGGTCGAGGCAGCGATAGCAGCCTTCGCAGCCAACCAACCAGTGATGGTCTTCGACTCGGATTTCCGCGAGAAGGAGACCGACCTTCTGTGGCCGGCAACCGCCGCAACCCCCGAAGTCATGCGCACCCTGCGCAAGGATTGCGGCGGCCTCCTCTTCCTCGCAATCGGCGACGAAATCGGCGAATTATTCGGCCTACCTTGGCTGCAGGACATCCACACACACCCTGCACTAGTCGAGCAAAACCCTGTCCTCAGCCACCTCATCACCAATGACCTGCAATATGATTCGCGGTCGGCATTCACCCTCTCAATCAACCACCGTGACACCTACACCGGAATCACCGACCGCGACCGAGCCCTGACGACTCGCCGATTCGGAGAGTTAGCTGGCGAGTTGATGGGCTCGCAGCCCACCGAAATCCACCCCCTCGAAGCCCTCGGCGCAGAGTTCCGCACACCCGGACACATTCCTGTTTGCAGAGAGTCACCAGGAGGCTTGGCCACGCGACAAGGACACACCGAACTCGCGGTGGCCATCGCGCGGCTCGCGGGCCAAGTGCCGGCGACCATCGGCGCGGAAATGTTGCAGCCAGATGGTGACGGAGCGTTGAGTGTCGAAGCGGCCAGAGAGTACGCGCAAGAACATGGTATTCCGATGATTACCGGAGCGGATTTGCTCAGTGCATTGGGAATCGAGGGCTGAGCGCAAGGGTTTGGCAACCGAAGCATTGACGAGAATCGAAGGAGGCGCGAGACTGATGGTCCGAGTCATGGCAGTCGGGGTATTCGACCTGCTGCATGCTGGCCATCTGCACTACGTCGAGCAAGCAAAGGCTCTCGGAGACGAACTCGTGGTCGTCGTTGCACATGATGATACGGTCCGTAAGCAGAAACACGAACCTGTGACTAATCAGAATCTGCGTATGCGCATGGTCACAGGCTTGAAGCCGGTCGACGAGGCGATTATTGGGAATCCTCCGAGCGTACCAATCTTCGACATCTTGGATGTCGTAAAACCTGATGTCATCGCGCTTGGTTACGATCAGAAGCATTCGCGCGATTCAATCAAAGCAGGATTAGATGCGAATGGTTGGGGTCATGTCGAGGTTGTTCGGGTAGAAGGATTGGCTGATGATTTGGATGGCACGAGGAAGATCATCGCTCGAATCATCGACCTTTGGTCAGGTGAGACCGGCGGTCCTTACGAGGAGGACTGAAGATGTTCACTGGAATTGTAGCTGGGACCGTCGAAGTGTCTGCCATTGAGGAAGATGGCGAGATTCGCAGTTTTGTTGTCGACCTCGATGGATTCGATGAGGGTCTCGAGATCGGAGCGAGTGTTGCTCTTGATGGAGTCTGCATGACGGTAGTCTCTGTGGATGGTTCCGAGGTCCGATTTGATGCTATTCCCGAGACTCTAGAGCGCACGACGCTCGGGGCTGCACAGGCTGGCAGTCGGCTGAATGTCGAGCGCTCACTGCGCATGGGTGATGAGCTCGGTGGACATATTCTATCGGGTCATGTGATGTTAACCGCGAGAGTACTAGAGAGAGTTATGCGCGGTCAAGGCATCGACCTCGTGATCGAAAATCCACCCGAGGCGCGACCGTACATTTTGGAGAAGGGGTTCGTTGCGGTCGATGGCATGTCTCTGACTATCGGCGAGGTTGCTGAAGACTCATTCAATCTGCATATTATTCCCGAAACACTCAGAGTCACCACCATCGGCCAGAAGGTTGTGGGAGACTTGGTTAACATCGAGATTGACTCGCAGACTCAGGCCGTAGTCGATACTATTCGACGCATGGAGGTGAACTGATGAGAATCGCTGCAGTTTGTGGTTCCTTCCACAAGGAGGAGGTTGTGCGCATGCTCGACTGGGCGCGCGACGAGGCCACATCGAAGAATGCGGAAGTGACCGAAGTGGTCTGGGTTCCAGGTTCAATGGAGGCTCCTCTGGCACTCGAGCGGCTACTCGTCCGCGAAGATGTCGATGGAGCGGTTGCGCTGGGAATAATCGAACGTGGACAGACTCAACATGGACTTGTTATGGGTCAATCGGTAACTCGCGCGATAATCGATTTACAAATCAAACACGACAAGCCAATCGGGCTCGGAATAATCGGACCAGGTGCCGAGCCCGAGCATATCGGACCGCGCCTTGAACCGCATGCCCGCGCCGCTATCGGCGCGGTCATCGCGATGCAAGAATGAGTCGCATTACGCTGACTCAGTTGCGGCGCGCCTTCAGAGTGAATGAGAGTGGGAAGCGAGTTTCACCCTCCTTTAGTCGCCAGTAGTTCGGGCGCGACGGCTCTAATTTGTCCGGCCACAGGTCGTAGAATAATTCGTCGCGTTCGACCATCGATTCAATCGTGAATCCATTTGAGACAAGCGCGTTGATTACTGTATCGTAACGATACTCCCAGCAATGGGTCACGCGCTCCCCTTTCCAATCGGGATCTGCATAACTTCCCTCACCAATCTCAGAGACTGGGTCCTCGTTGAACAAGTCATATTTCGGCACGAAAAGAGCACCCTGTGAGGTCTCCTTCGTATCGAGTGTATTGACGAATGGAGTCGACTCCTCAAGGTAGAGGATGCCGCCAGTATTGACTAACTCAGAACACACTCTAGCCCACTCATCCAAGTTCGGCAACCAACATAGAGCACCACGTCCCGTGTACAAAATATCGAATTGCTCACCGGCAAAAGCTTCGGCAGCATTGGCAACCGTCGAATGAACGAATCGGGCATCTTCGATGCCTAAAATATCAGCGAAGCGTCGGGCCTCAGTAAGCGCATTTTGCGAAAAATCAAGGCCCGTCACGCGCGCCCCACGGCGCGCCCAAGAAAGTGTATCTGTGCCGATGTGGCACTGCATATGCAAGAGAGATTTACCAGCCACATCGCCAACCTCATCAATCTCCCATGGGCCAAGTTTACACTCCCCAGCCAACCATTGCTCAATCCGATAAAACTCGGCCCCACCACCTTGCGCGTGAACAGAAGCAACCGCATCCCAACTCGCATGATTCTCAGCGATGGCGACCTCGTCCGAGGCAGGAGGAGGAGCAGGGCGCCAAGTCATGAGCGCGGAGGTGAGCGCTGGTTGAAATGCTGTCGGGGGGCGAGTTTGTAGCCTGTCGCAAGTAGAGATTGCATCTTCCTCAAGGGTGAGGTTACGTCGATTGAAGCATGATTTCTCGGAGTCAATGTTCAAAGAACGCCAATCGTTGGCAAGTCCCATGTCGGGCGAAGTGCGCAATGTAATCATCATCGGTTCGGGTCCGGCGGGCTACACTGCTGGGTTGTATTCCGCGCGTGCGATGCTGGAGCCTCTGATGTTTGCTGGCTACATGTCGGGTGGTCAATTGATGCTGACTTCCGATGTCGAGAATTTCCCGGGCTACCCTCAAGGGATTGGGGGTCCAGAGATGATGGTGCAGCTGCGCGAGCAGGCTGAGAGGTTCGGGCTCGAGGTTCAGGACAAGAATGTCGAGCGCGTCGATGTCAGCGAGCGCCCGTTCAAGGTCTGGGTCGAGGGCGAGGAGTTCCGCGCTCAGACCTTGATTATCTGCACGGGTGCTGAGGCGATTTGGCTGGGTGCTGAGGGTGAGGATGCTCAGAAGGGGCGTGGGATCAGCACCTGTGCCACTTGTGATGGGGCATTCTTCCGCGATGAGGAGATCATTGTCGTCGGAGGAGGCGATTCTGCGATGGAAGAGGCAACCTTCCTGACTCGCTTTGCCAGCAAGGTGACAATCGTGCATCGGCGAGAGGGTTTCCGCGCCTCGAAGGTGATGTACGACAGGGCTGCGAACCACCCGAAGATCGAGATCAAGACGTTCCGCTCGGTGAAGAAGTGGTTGTCTGACGAGAAGGGTCTAACCGGTGCATTGCTTGAAGATCCGCGCGATGGCTCGACCGAGGAAATCGCTTGTACTGGGGCTTTCATCGCGATTGGTCACAAGCCTATCACCGGATTCTTGGAAGGTCAGCTTGAGACAGATGATTCTGGCTATTTGCTTCACACCGAACACACGATGACGAGCGTTCCCGGTGTGTTCGCTGCCGGTGATGTAGTCGATACGAGGTACCGGCAGGCGATTACCGCCGCAGGAATGGGATGTGAGGCGGCAATCGATGCTGAGCGTTGGTTGGAAGACCAGCATTAAGGCAGCAATCGCGCACAGAATCTGTCTGTGTTGTGATTTTCGAGCCGAAGCCACCATGAGGGCTACGCCTTTCGTGGGCTCATGGGCGATGATTTGAGCGCCGAGGAGAGCGCGCGTTACGCGCGCCACCTGATGCTTCCAGAGATGGGAGTTGAGGGTCAGAAGCGCTTGCGCGATTCTTCGGTGATGGTAATTGGTGCTGGCGGGTTGGGTTCGCCAGCGCTTCTGTACTTGGCCGCTGCTGGCGTTGGGCGGATAGGTATCATCGATGATGACCGAGTTGACATCACAAATCTGCAGCGGCAGGTGATTCACTCCAATGCCGCCGTCGGATCTCTCAAGGTCGAGTCGGCGGCTGCGAGGCTTCGGGAGTTGAATCCTGAAGTTGAGGTTGTCGAACACAATGTGCGGCTCAGTGTTGCGAACGCGTTGGATTTACTCAGAGGCTATGATGTCGTGCTCGACGGAACCGACAACTTCCCCACGCGCTATACGGTGAGCGATGCTTGCGAGATTCTGGGAACTCCATGGGTCTTTGGTAGCATTCATCGATTCGAAGGGCAGGTCAGCGTGTTCAATCTGGATGGAGGACCGAATTATCGCGATTTATTCCCGACCGCACCTCCGCCTGAACTGGCTCCGAATTGTGCTGAGGCTGGGGTTTTGGGAGTTCTTCCAGGAATTGTTGGGAGCATTCAAGCGGCTGAGGCATTGAAACTGATTCTAGGAGTTGGAGAGCCGCTCACAGGCCAATTACTCGCCATCGACGCTAAGACGATGCGAATGCGCTCGCTGAGATTTGAACGGGATGCAAGCCGAGAGGCTGTCACGGAGATGTCGGAGGACTTGGTGATGGCCGCTTGTACAAGCGTGACCCAAATCGCGGAACCAGCTCCAGGAGAAGTGCTCGAGATCACGCCCGCCGAATTCGTCAGTCGGAGAGAATCGGGCTGGAATCCATTCCTCCTCGATGTTCGTCGGGCTGTTGAGGAAGCTATCGTCTCCCTTCCCGACACAGATTTGAGGATCACTCACATCGCTGTCCCTTCCCGCTCTGAAGAGATTCCTCAGGATCGCGATGTGGTAGTCTACTGCAGGAGTGGTGGTCGATCAGATGCGGTCGCGCGCTGGATGGGACACGCTGGCTGGGACCGCGCCCGAGTCTGGAATATGGTCGGCGGCGTTCATCTGTGGGCAGATCAGGTGGATTCCGCTGTTCCGAAGTATTAGCAGCCCCTTTCATTAGTGGTGAATAACAACATAGATGTGCGTTTAATTGTGGTAATTGAGCATGTAATTGCCATTTCTCTCACGCTCCAACCACTTATTCCCTCAATAGTGGTGAATTCTTATTGCAGTTTCTTGTTTAATAGTGGTGAAATATGCCAATATATTTCTAGAATAACGGTGTGAGAATAGGCGTTCTCCTCCGATAGTGGTGCAAATCGGAGACGTACAGCGATTCTTTGTTGTACTAGAGGGCGCTGGCCGCACTCATGGTTGGTCGGCGCGGCATCTGGCGGTGCCCGTCCTGCGGCAAGCATCAGACTTGGAAATCGCGTGACCAAACGACGACGCGATTGGATCGTAAGTGCACCTCTTGCGATAATCGAATCCGCGTGACTCTTGACCGCTCGGCAAGCGGTCGTGGGCGCAAACAGCAAGCCTTGGTTTGGGAGCGCCCTCCTGAGACTTCCTTGGAGGAATTGCGGCAGGAAGTCGAACTCCGTGATGCAAGTGAATCCAGTCCTTCTGAGCGCGGAGGGGTTGATGGACCAGCGAGTCAGCAGGATTTGCCGCCGCTTTGGGGAGCCGGATGGAGTCCTTCTGAGGCGCTGAAGTTCGCTGCGCCATTGCCCAGCGAGACCGCTAGGTCAGAGATGATGCGTTTTCTCATCGAGCGATACGACGGACATGTCGAGAGTGCTTTCGAGTGCTGGAACGACCTCAACCCTCCGGAGCGCTTCAACGGACAATCCTTCCATGAGTTCTCAGATTCATTTTGTGACGCGTTTAGTCAAGTCTTGAGCGAACGCGTCTACGAGCCCGGCCTGGCTGGGCTCGCCCAAGAGGAAATCATTCCTCGGCGCAGCGGCGCATTCTATCTTGACAGGCGTGCAGTGCGCATGTTACGCGATGTTGCACTGTGCCTGCGCCGCACCGCATACATGGCTGCGATCACCGTCGAGGACCGCTTCGAATGGCAGCGCTGGATGCACCGAACCCGCGCCCTCGACGAGCACCTCAAGGACCTCTTCATGAACGGAATCCCTACTCCTGACGGAGGGAAATTCGGCGGCAAGGGATTCCGCTCGACCTGGCAAGAGGGTGTCGTCGCTTGCGCCACCTCGATGACTCGGGCAATCGATATTCCAGCCGAGTCGATCGATGAGGCAGATGTCATTGCCCCGATGATTCGCGATGTCGGACTTGCCCTCTCGATGGGCCAAACCCCACTCGAGATCTTCAACGCACAGATGGGCAAGTCCACCTCCTACATGGATGGAGGTATCGAAGGGGCGGGCGGGCGAGATCTTCACGTCGGCAATTGGGACAAGCGCGTGCTTCCGCCGACCGCACCACTACCTATCGCCAGCGCTACCGCAACAGGCGTCGCGTTGGCTGCAAATCGGCTCGCAGCGCCTCGATTCCACCTTGCACCGGTCGGAGAGGGCTGCAGCAGCAGCGGTGAGTTCTGGGAAGCGATGAACCTCGCCGGTGCCA
Organism: uncultured Candidatus Poseidoniales archaeon; assembly: GCA_964576865.1. GTDB lineage: Archaea > Thermoplasmatota > Poseidoniia > Poseidoniales > Thalassarchaeaceae > MGIIb-O1. The sequence goes on from CAZNVK010000008.1 coordinate 17,252, forward strand.
GAGGGCTCCCGATCGCCTACATGATCCAGAACAATCAGATCGCCCTCGACACATTCACAGTCGGTCAGTCCGGAGCCGAGACTTTCGGCGACAAGGGTCATTCGATGGGAATCCCATCTTGGACCATGGACGGCTCCGACCCCGCCCAATTCCACGCATCGACAGCAGCTGCGCGAGAATACGCACTCGACGGAGCCGGAGCCACCCTCATCCACGTCGAAACCATGCGAGGATGTGGCCACGCCCACCATCACGACGACCTGTATCTCGGCGCAGCAAGCGGAAATCCGCCCGGTTATGTCGACCGCGAGCTGCTCACATATTGGGCTGAGAAGGACCCAGTGCCGAACCACCGCGAGTTACTCATCCGCCTCGGAATCAGCGAGCGTCGCCTCGCGCGCATGGAAGAAGAGGAGCAAGCAGCCGTAGACGAAGCGCGCGCTCAAATGGAAGCAGCGCCGTGGCCTGAAGGCAATTCCGTAACCGAAGGAATCACCTCAATCCACAGCGCCCCGACCCACACCGAACAGTACGACCGCTTCGGTGTCAGCCTGCCAGGACCAGAGACACCCCTCAAACCCGGCGAGTGCGCAATCGAATTCTCAGACGCACCAAATTCCTGGACCTACTCCAAAGCCATCCAAAACGGGATGGTCTCGCTCGCCGACAAGTACGCAGATTCCATCGTATTCATGGGCGAAGATATGGAAATCGCTGGAGCCTTCGGAATGAATCTCCCACTCAAAGCCCGAGGCCACTCCGACAAACTCCTCGATATGCCCTTGGCCGAGGCGATAATCATCCATTCAGCGACGGGAGCGGCCCTCGGAGGAATGCGTCCGGTCGCAGAAATCCAATTCGGCGGATTCGCCGCACTCGCGATGAATCCGCTCATCAATAACGCAGCCCAGCTCCGCTGGCGCTGGGGCGCGAAAGTGCCGCTCACGGTCAGAATCCCGCTCGGGGCAAAGACCCGCAGCGGCCCATTCCACGCCAATATGATCGAGTCCTGGTTCGCCAACGACCCTGGACTCGTTCTGCTATTCCCATCGACGCCCCAAGACGCCTACGACCTCCTCGTCGAAGCCCACGCACTCGACGATCCAGTAGTATTCCTCGAACACATCGGCCTCTACGGACTCCGCGGAGGCAAAACCGGCTGGGGCGATTCAATCAACCAAATAGTCGACACAAAATCAGTCCACGAACGCCTCGCGCGCAACGAGACAAGCATCGGCAAAGCCCGAGTAATCCGAGGCGGCAAAGACCTCACAATCGTCACTTGGGGAGCTATGATACACGTTGCCCTCGATGCAGCCGAAGCAGCTGCAGCCCGCGGCATCGAGGCGGAAATCGTCGACCTCAGAACGCTGGCACCTTTCGACGCGCAGACATGCATCGATTCAGTGCGAAGAACAGGTCGTTTAATCGTCCTGCAAGAGGCGCAATACACCGGAGGTTTGGGGCACACGGTGAGCAGTCGTATCCTCGAAGAGGCCTTTTGGAACCTCGAAAATGCACCGGTCGTCATCGGGGCTCTCGACACCCCCGTTCCGTTCTCACCCCCTCTCGAAGACCACACGATTCCGACCTCAGACCTCGTGCTACGTCATATCAGGCGCATGTGTGAATGAGCTACTTGACCTCGCCAGCGGCGGCAATGAACTCAAACATCATGAGCGAGGCGCGGAGGACGAGATACAATGCTGAACTCCGACCCCGCACTGGTTCTCATCGGATTCGCCCTGCTGATGGCTGGCGGCGAAGGGGTTGTGCAGGGCGCGATAAAAATCGCTTACAGACTGCGTGTTCCACCGCTTCTGGTTGGATTCACCATCGTTGCGATTGGCACCTCGCTTCCCGAGCTGGCGGTCGCACTCGAAGCGATTGGGCAAGGCGACCCTGACATCGCGGTAGGCGGCGTTCTCGGGTCGAATGTAGCCAATGTGATGTTGGTTCTGGGAACCGCGTGCATGCTCGGCTCTGGTGGCGATGCAGGCGCTGGACTTCGTCGCGATGCAATGGCGGTCATCGTCGCGACGATTCTACTCACCGCCTTCGTCTACATGGGTCAGATCCCATCCGAAGGCGGCATTCTGATGCTGATTCTACTAGTTGCATACTACACCTATTCCTATCTCTATTCAAGAGGGAAAGGTGAGGAGACAGAAGCCGAGGATACCTGGCTCCCTGACAATATCATCCTCGCTATCGCAGCGACTGTGTTAGGCGGCGTGATGATCTGGCAGGGAGCGGTGATGCTATTGGAAGGTGCCACTGGATTGGCGGAAGACTATGGCATCCCCGACTCCGTCATCGGTTTGTCTATGGTGGCTCTTGGTACATCCCTCCCTGAATTGGCTGTAACTCTCATTGCTGCTCTTCGGAATCAAGGCGGAGTCGCTGTTGGAAACGTCCTCGGATCGAATGTCATGAACATTCTAGGAATCCTCGGGACCGCTTCCGTCGTCGGTGGAGGCATCGAGGTCGCTGCTGAATTCGCCGGACGAGACATCTGGGTGGTGATCCTGACATCTGGTCTGGTTGCTGCCATGCTGCTCGATGATCGTGAGATCGGCCGTCGAGTCGGTGCTACGATGGTTGTCGGATATCTGGCCTACATGGCCTTCCTCTACATCGGCTGACCTCGGCTTCACTCACCAACGCTATCCGCTTGGTACTGACTTCCTCAGTCGCACCTCCGGTGGCTCCATTGCGCAGCCGGCGCGGCCGGATGCGCTCCTAGAATGTCGCAGAGCAGTTCGAGATGGATGCGGTCCTCCTCATCGAAGGCACCGAATAGATCACTATCGATATCGAGGACCGCCAGCAATCCACCGCGCGGATTGAGGAGCGGTACGACGATCTCGGAGTTCGTCGTGCTCGAGCAGGCGATGTGTTCGGGTCTGGCGTGGACATCGGGCACGAGCTGCGTCTTCTTCTCACGCGCTGCAGCACCACAGATTCCGTGCTTGAACTGAATGGTGGTGCAGCCGTGACCCCCCTGGTACGGACCGACCTTGAGCGTGCAAGGTTCGGTTACACGATAGAATCCTGTCCAGTGGAAGTAGGTGAATGCGTGATGTAACTCGCACACAGTGGTGGCGAGCACTGCTACCCAATCGCTTTCACCTTCGATCGCGGCGACGATGCGGTTAGTCACCTCGGTGTATTGGGACCGGCGCGTCGCCGTGTCACTGCTGCGATAGACGGGCTCGAGTGTCAACTCGCCACCTCCTCAACCGATGCCGTCGCTCTCGGCAAATCGAAACTCGTCACGAAATGGACGAGCCCGATTCCGGGCGACTCGATCAGATTGGTGTGCACGCTTCGATTCAGAACGCGTTCTGCGCCCAAAGCACACCCTCCCCTTCATCGATGGAACTCACACGCATACGCCAACACGTCGGACGCATCCACATCGGCATCGTCGGAGCCATATTCGCTGTGGCCGCCATATGTGTGGCGGCTGCTGCTCCTGCGTTGCGGTCGGATGTCAGTCCAAGGGCCGTTAAGCCCTCGTTGTGCTGGGCCTTGTTCTGCATGTGTTTCTCACCTCAGGTTGGTTCCCCCATTCTTTGGGGTAGGCCGGGCGGAGGTGCCTATCGTATTTCATTGGTTTGTTTTCGATGTATCACGCCGCTGTGAATCACCCCCTAAGGGGGTGTGTGCGGAAGGTGCGCAAGTTTCGAGGGGGGGCCGATTTCGCGGTGGGTTGTAGCCGGAGAGGCCCCGCGTCGGCGGCGGGGTATCGGTGCGAATGGCTAAGGGAGGGTCGCCTGTGGCACAGTCATGGCAGACTTCGGATTGTCCGAGGAGCAGGAGATGCTGCGCGAACTCGCTCACGAGTTCGCCAGGAACTCGGTTCGCCCGCATGCTGAGGAGTGGGATTCGCAGAATGAGTTCCCGCTTGAGGCGATCGCTGAGGCGCACGCTCTCGGCTTGACCAATCTGCACGTTCCTGCTGAGTATGGCGGGATGGGCATGGGGATTTTTGACGAGGTACTGGTGACTGAGGAATTCTCCTGGGGCGACCCGGGGTTCAGCACCGCGGCTTATTCGAACGGACTGACCGCGGGGCCGATTATCACAGGTGGTACCGAGGAGCAGAAGGAAGAGTATCTCGGCCGGCTGGTGAAGGAGCCGAAGATTGCTTCGTACTGTGTCACCGAGCCGGCCGCTGGTAGCGATGTCGCTAGCATTGAGACGACCGCCGTTCGAGATGGCGACCACTACGTTCTGAACGGGGAGAAGATGTTCATCACGGGAGCCGGTCACGCTGACTGGTTCTTCGTGCTCGGCTACACCGACAAATCGGCCGGCTACAAGGGCATGAGCTCCTTCATCGTCGAGAGTGGTTGGGACGGGGTTTCACTGGGTAAGAAGGAGACCAATATGGGGCAGCGTGCGTCCGACACTCGAGGGGTTCGATTCGAGGATGTTCACGTGCCTGTCGAGAACCTCGTCGGAGGCGTCGAAGGCAAGGGCTGGTTCAATGCCATGAAAGCCTTCGATTTGTCGCGTCCGAACGTCGCCGCGCAGGCGGTTGGTTGCGCTCGCGCGGCCTACGAACATGCCTTGCAGTACGCCGATGAACGCGAGACATTCGGCAAGAAATTGCATCAGCACCAATCCCTTCAATTCATGCTCGCCGACATGAAGACGAAGATTGAGGCGAGCCGCCTTCTGACCTGGCGAACCGCTTGGGAAGCAGACAATGGAATTCGCAACACAGAGAGTGCGGCTCATGCCAAGAGATTCGCCGCCGATTCCTGCATGGAAATCACCACCGATGCGGTGCAGATCTTCGGCGGCTACGGCTACTCGGAGGAGTACCCGGTGGCACGCCTCATGCGCGCGGCCAAAGTGCTGCAGATCTACGAGGGCAGCAGTCAGGTTCAGCGCATGATCATCGGTCGCGAAATGACTCGAAACCTCTGATTCGGGGCCTCCTCTGAATCCGCGAATCTGGACCCAAAACAGCCCTTTGGGCTGCCCACGCGAGGAACCGCTTGATTCAAGGTGGGGCCGCGATGCCCCGCATTCGATATCCATGAGTGATACCGCTGCAATCCGTGCCCGATTGACCGCTTTCGCGATTCTCGGAATGATGCTCGTCCCAGCACTTGCAGCTCCGGTTCCAGCGGTCAACAACCCGACCGCAGACGCGCCGATGCCGACCTACGCCGAGCAGATCGGCGATTGGTGGGAGAACACAAACATGGACCTCGACGGCGATTACATCCACGATGCTATCTGGATCGCCGCCCAAAACAATCACCGAGAATACCTCGACGAGGATGGACGAATCTCCGTCATCGTCGACTTCGACCACACGCCGAGCGAAGCAGACCAAGCCATGCTCGAGCGTGAGGTCGCCTTCCAAACCCAGTTCAGATACTGGCTCATCGATTCAATCGCAGGAACCGTCGAACTCGACCGCATTGACGAACTCATCGACCTACCCGGAGTAGTCTTCGTCGAGCTCGACGGCTGGCTCGAAGTGCAGATGAAAGACGTCGTCCCAACCCACGGCGTCGACCTCGTCTGGCAAGACACAGGATACACCGGCGAAGGGGTAACGATGGCAATCATCGACACCGGAATCGACGGAAACCACACCGGCGTCGACGACCTCGACGACGATAATTCGACACACGACCCGAAGATCCTCGCATTCTACGACGCGGTAAACAACCCCGGCCTAACCAACGGCAGCGAGGTCTTCCCATACGATGACCACGGCCACGGAACCCACTGCGCAGGAATCACCACCGGAACCGGAGCGCCTACCTTCGAGCACGTGGGAATCGCCCCTCAAGCCAATCTCGTCGGAGTCAAGGTGCTCAGCGGTAGCGGAGGCGGAACCTACGCCCAAGTGATGGCAGGTATGCAGTGGACAGTCGACAAGCGCCACGATTTCAATATCCGAGCGGCCAGCCTCAGCCTTGGCGGACCTGGCCTCTCGGAATGGACCTCCAGCGAGAAAGAATCCGTCAACAGAATGGCCAACGAGATGATGCGAGCTGGAGTTGCAGTCTTCATCGCAGCAGGCAACTCCGCCTTCAGCGCACAGATCGGAACACCCGGCAGCGCTGAAGACGTGATCACGGTCGGAGCCCTCGATAAGGACACCAAGATTGCCGCATATTCGAGCCAAGGCCCGACCGAAGAAGGGCGCATCAAGCCGAACGTAGCATTCGTCGGATCAAGCGTGAACGCGCCCGCCGCAAACACCGGAGACGGCTACACCTCGATGTCCGGAACCAGCATGGCAACGCCCGGTGCCGCAGGTGTTGGAGTCCTCATGTTCCAGGCGAACCCTGACCTGAGCCCGTTTGACATTCGCAATATCATGCAGGAGACGTCGACCTACCGCCAGTGCCACTACATGCTGGCCAACGAACCCTGCGCGGAGGACCTCATCCCCAAGAACCGACAAAACAACGTCTACGGCCACGGACACGTCAACGCACAACCTTCAGTCGAAGAGGCTGCGAATTACCACTACGAACTCAGTATGGCGCTGAATGTGACGCTGGCGAGCGAGTATGGGATGGATAATCGCGTGCACATCGGTCAGGGCGATTCGGTTGTCTTCAACCTGGCCGGCGGCGTTCAGCGAGTCCAGTGGCGCACATGGGATATGCGAGATAATTGGATGGATTTGTCTGAGTTCGAGATTGGCGACGAGCAGTTTGAGGTGACTCACAGTCTGCTCGTCGACCGACTTCGATTCTTGCCGAATAACACCGTCGAGGGCGACCAAGTGATCCTTGTTCGCGCCGTCGCGGGTGACGAGGCATCGACCAACCTTGCGGTTGCGATTCATGTGATGGGCGAGGAGAAGGTCGCTGCCTCGGGTGGTGGCGACTCTCTGATGGGACTGCTTGTGGGAGTGCTCGCGCTGCTGGTATTGGTTCTTCTCGCTGCGCTCGCTTTTGCTGGTGTGCAATTGCGCGAGCGCGGCTATTTTGATGGCGATGAGGAGTACGACGAGGAGATGGATGCCGCCGTCGAATCAATGATGGGTGATGAGGCGGTGGACGCCTCAGATGGCGATTGACAGGGCTATCATCCTCGCCGCTGGTGCGGGCCAGCGCTTGGGTCAGCCCAAGGCGCTGGTCGAGGTCGGTGGAGCGACCCTTGTCGAGATTGTCGCAGAACGGTTGGTTGAGACCGACCTCGAAGTGACTATTGTGACACGGGCAGAATTGGTTGAGCGGATTCGAGAGCTTCTGCCCGCGGCTAATCTTGTAATCAATCCCGAGCCGGAAGCAGGGCGCACAGGCAGCATCCAATGCGGCCTCGACTCGATTGGAGTCGGGCCGGTGCTAATCGCCCCTGTTGACCGGCCCGGATTCAGCCACGCAACAGTCGAAGCTCTGTGCGAGGCTGATGCGACTTGCTGTCCGGCCATGGATGGTCGTGGAGGCCATCCAATCGCTGTGTCAGCGGCGGATTGTGAGCGCATCCGCGAAGCCCGTCCAGACACGCCGCTGCGCGACCTCATCGAGCCAATTCGAATCGAGGTCGCCGACCCTCACCTGCATCTCAATATCGACACGCCTGAGGACATCAATACCCTCAGGCGTGTCGCAGCAGCCCTGTGAACCGCCCTGCTGGACGAGCCACATGTGCGAGTCAGCCACCATCAGGGCTGCAACAATCGCTCAACATCTGGGTATTCACCCATAGCCCAAAGGAACGCCAAACCGACCAACAAGGCCGGCAAAGTCGTGTGAATTGTAGCCCATAGAGAAGCCGCCTTATGCCTCACCAAGAGAGGGAACAGAGCATCGCCATCCTGTGAAATCGCATTGGCAACAAGCGCCGGGAAGGAGATCAACCCCTCGACATAAGCCGTGATGGCGATGATCTGAGGGCCGCAGCCGGGAATCAATCCGACTCCAGCCGCGACGACGACCGCGCCGACCCCGGCACCATGCTTGGCGAGGTCGCCCTCGGTCATGCCGAAAGCAATCATCCCGAACTCGAAGGCGAGGTAGGCGATGAGGACCCAGAAGGTCACAAAAGCGGTCTCGGAGGCGGCGTGAACAAGGGTCTCGTCCATCGAATGCAACTTGTCTCCAATCGTTGCTTCGGTATCGTCAGCGAAGAAATTCTTGCTCGAAAGATAGAGGATAATCGACAGCGAAGTTCCGACGAATCCAACCCAAGTAACAAGCCCATCGCGCGTGGTCGGGTCCCACACGAGTTCAGGCGCATAATCGGGGTCCTGTGCGTACCAGACGAGAAGGAGAATCGCGAGCACAAGGCCGACAGCGGTAACAGCCCACCACACTCGGTAACCCTGGTGCAGAATCTGGTAACCCAAGCCCTCTGGGACCTCCCGGGGCAGGTCATCGATGACTGAATCATGGCCGTGGAGGTCGCAATGTGCATCCTCCTCGAGTTGCTTTGCGACCTCCTCTCCGAGTGGTTCGTCCGCGCTGTCACCTGACCCTAGGGTCGGGCCGAAGCGCCCGAGCGGACGAGATGGGGTGACGCCCACTGCGTCAGCCCCGTATCCCCACGCAACGCCGACGACGAAGGAGGTCGCGTGGACGACTAGAACTGGGATTAGGAAGTCTGGATTTTGGAAGACGGCGCCGATGAGTACGAATGCGGCGTCGCCCAGTGTCGCGATGAGCGTGGCGATGACGGTTCCGTAGGTTACGTAGCCACGCGCGTACATTGGCATCATGATGATGGCGCCGCCGCAGCCGGGGGTCATTCCCATGAGTGCGCCGAGCACCGGTTGCCAGCGCTTATTGTCGCGAATCCATTCTACGAATCGGCCCGCGGTGACGTATTGCAGCCAGCTGAAAAGCAGTACCATGGCTGCTACGAAAACGGTAACTGCGAGGAAGGCATCTCGCATCGATACGACCAGAATCTCTAGCGCCTCACCAAAGGTGACATCCAATGCCATGGTGCGAGCGGCCAGCAGCCACCATATCAAAGTTAGCCGAGGCTAACTCCGCCGTCAGAAGTGGAACTTTGCGGAGTTGGCACCATTCCCGCGTGCGCGGCAAATCCCATATCGCCAGCCGCGCCCGCGATGATGATGACGAGTGCCACGCTCGCCTGGGTCCTCGATAGGCTCTCTCGCGGCGAGCGCGTGGCTCTTGCTTCGGTTGTCGAGGCGAGCGGAAGTGTTCCTGGCAAACCAGGGGCGCGTATGGCGGTGACGAATCGTGGGAAGCGTCACGGAACTGTGGGTGGAGCAGGACTCGAGTTGAGGGTCGAGGGACACCTTGAGCAGATGCTCGTCAATGGTTCGAGCACCAGTCGAGTCGAGACCTACGTCCTGCATCGCGATGCGAAGGGCAAAGAGGCGACGGCGCTAAACAGCCTCTGCGGCGGTCGTGTGACCGTCTCTTTGGAGGTGCTCGAACCGATGCCACACATTCTGATTGCCGGCGGCGGACATTGCGGTCAGGCAGTCGCCGCCGTCTGCGACAATCTCGGATGGTCACATAGCGTCTACGACATCCGATCCGAGTACTCTGCCAACGAACTTTACCCGAATGCCGTCGAGAATCACGATGGAGATGTCGACGGCTTCGTCTCCAGCCTTACTGATGAGGGGTTCCTGCGGTTCTCAGATGTATTGCTCCTCGGTCATGATTGGGCGGTGGACCAAGACCTCCTGATCGGCATGCTGCGAGCGCGAGGCGAAGAGACTCGGCCTCGTATTGGCGCAATCGGCTCGCGCTCGAAATGGACTGCATTCAGCAAGGCTCTACTCGATGCCGGAATCAGTCAATCAGCCATCGATTCGGTTCGTTGTCCAATCGGCATCGACATCGGCGCAGAGAGCCCTGAAGAGATTGCAATCGCCGTCTGCGCCGAGATAATGGCGCTCGAGAAGCAGAGCCTCACGAGCGCCGAAGACTGAAATGCGGCCCGTCGGGCCGCCCATACATGCGAGCAGCCGCCTTGGCCCTCATCCTGATGCTCACATCAGCGATGCTCAGCGGCTGCATCTGGGGCGACGAGCCCACGCCTGAGGAGCCAGAATTAACCGACGATGGGTGGCGCCCATTCAGCGTCGTCGCCCCAATCGACACTGGAATCAATGTCTACCACGACCACTTCAGAACCAATGAGACGTTGCCCGATTGGATGCTCGAGCAATTCGGTGTGACGATGACATGCGATTTGACCTTCGAGGGCACTTGGGAGGAGCGTTACGAGGCCGACAGAGCAACCTGTTGGGACGTAATCAACGCCACCGATATCGTCTACTTCCCCGGCACACGAATCATCGGAACCACCCCCGACGATAATACCGACATCCCAATCCTCGACGATCCTTACGACGGCCACGGCACAGCGGTCACTGGAGCTGTCATCAATGCGAATCCCGAGGCGGTGATTTTCTTCGTCGAGGGATTCTCCGACGCAGCGGTTCTCGCCGCAGCTAACCAACCGCTCGTCGACATCATAACAACCAGCTTCGGACCACCCGGTTCGGTTCCAGTAACTGGTATCGAACATTCGACCAAGGTCGCGGTGGTCCAGAACAAGAAGATCCACACGGGTGCAGCCGACAATTCACCTTCACCCTCGGTCCAAGATTCGACCGCCGGCCCACCTTGGAGCATCGGAATCTCGGGCTATGCCGAAGAGGACGATGACCAGAAGGAGACGATGAGCGGCACCTATCCCGATGTCGCCGCAGACTGGACCCAAGTCCTTCCCGACCACAACACCATCGACGGTTATCACCAGACCAGCGGAACCTCATTCGCAACCCCGCGAACCGCTGGACTGCTCTCCAAAGTCCTCCAGCATCTGCGTGCGGAATTCGGCGACGACTCGAGCGGCGCCGACCCAATTCTGCGAAGCGGCCTCATCGTCAATGGAACCGATTACTCGGCGACTGAGGCCGACATCCGCGACGCGCTCAACCTATCCGGATGGTATCCTAGCGCGGCGACTTGGGACCCATCAAGCGGCACCATGCCCATCTCACCCGTCGCGCCTTGCACCCAAGTCGGCTGGGGAGTGGTCAACGAGTCAAACGTCCTGCCGATGATAAAACACCTCAACGGCACCGAGCAGATGCCCAACCGCCCCGCCGATGTAGTCCAATGCATGGCGGTCAATCAAGCGATTCGCGAGGCATATTGGCAATTCAGAGCTTGACTCCCGAATTATCTCTCAAAAACTGCAGTTTCCGATAATTCGACCGTAGGTCGAGTGCAAAACTCCAGTTCCGGTTGCTTGAATACAGAATACGCCATCTGCGAGACGATGCGCAAGGTGTCCCTGAGGTGGTATAGCGCGACCATCAAGGGCTCCAAGGAACTCTCGAAGATTCTAGACGTCTGCGACCGATTCGAGGTACTCGCACACCTCGGAGTCTCTCCAGTCGGGATCGTCCAACTCGCTGAAATCGAGCTCAAACCCGACCGAGACATCCACGAACTATCAGACCTCGACTCCTTCCAAGTGATGGATATCCACGAAGAATCAGAAGATGGAATTCTAGCGAGCATCCTCTGCTCACACAGTCTGGCAAAATCAGCAATCGAACTTTCAAACTTGCATCTCCAGCCGCCATACGGCATCGATTCAGTCCGCGGCATGGAGATGAGAGTCACTGGCCTCACCGGCGCAATGCGACGTTTTCTCGCCCTCCTCAGAGTAGTTCTCCCGCCGGATAAGGTCAGTGTCATGACGACGCGTGGTGAACTCGTTAATGGGTGGGACGAGGTGCTGACGGCGAGGCAGCAGGAGGTGTTGGCTTTCGCTGTCGAGCGCGGCTATTACGACGAAGGAAAGGAGTTGACAATCAAGGAATTGGCAGATGAAATGGGCATCTCCCGTTCGACTTTCGGCGGCCACTTGCAGGGGGCTGAGAGAGCCGTTCTTCGCAAGGCTGCATCCGATCTCGAGTAATCGAAAACGACTCGATTTAGGATGATGTTCGAGGAGGCGATTCTCGCATACGTGAGTCCGTAGGACTCAAACCGAAGCGTAATAGGATAATCCGGATTGGATTCAGTTCATGGTGCAACACCGGCTACCGATGCTTCCCTCGGCTGGGGAAGTGCCTTGGCGGGCTACGGTGAATGGTGTTGAGAAGCAGTTGAACATCGAAGGCAATGCGATTCTGCTCGATGTTCTTCGTGACCAGGCTGGTAGTCTGGGGACGAAGCGAGGCTGCGATATGGGGACTTGTGGGTGCTGCTCTGTGCTGGTTGATGGGCAGCCTCGACTCTCCTGTTTGACGCTGGCTGCTGAGGCTGATGGGGCTGAGATTACGACGGTTGAGGGGTTGGCTGATGGGCATCATCTGCATCCGATTCAGGAGATGTTTGCGGAGTGCGGAGGCTCGCAGTGTGGCTTTTGCACGCCGGGATTCTTGGTGGTTTGTTCGGCGCTATTGGAGGAAAATCCTGCGCCGAGTGATGATGAGATCAAGTGTGCGATTGAAGGGAATCTGTGTCGCTGCACCGGATATCAGCAGATTGTTGACTCGGTGCGAGCGGCCTCTGAGATTCTGACTTGGGGGCAGGCGATTGAGGATTCCACCTCGCCGAAGAGCGACCCTCATCCGGGCTTTTCTGGGGAGTGATTGACTTGGCCGAGAAGAATGAGGATGAGATGGTCGGCTACCGGCAACAGCCGGGAAAGTTGCCCTTTTCGAAGCCGGGTTCGGGAGGGAAAAATCAATTCTCCAAGCCGACGGATCAGGCGATGATTCCTGAGTCACATGGCGGAGAGAAGGTACAGCCTTGGGGTCCTCATCGCCACGATGGGCTGGTCAGCGGGCAGGTCATCGGTAAGCCGACTGCGCTTGTCGATAGTCGTTGGAAGGTGACTGGACAAGCGCATTATGGTGATGATGTGCGATTGCCGGGCGAGCTGATCGGTAGGATTGTTCGCTCGCCCCACCATTATGCTCGAGTGCTCTCTATCGATTGCTCGAGGGCACTCGAATTGCCGGGCGTTGTCGCGATTGCGACGGGGGCTGATGCTGCGAACAAATTCGGCGTGCTGCCGGTTACCAAGGATGAGCACGCCATGGCCGTAGAGAAGGTTCGCCACGCTGGCGATTTGGTCTGCTGCGTGGCGGCGGAGGATGAGGCGACGGCTCGGGAGGCCGAGCGCTTGATCGAGGTCGAGTACGAAGTTCTCGACTCGATTCACGATATGCGCGACGGCTTGGAGGATTCCGAGAATCCGATTCACGATAGAGGTCGCTACCACATCGGAGAGGCAAATGTGCAGAAGCGTGTCTTCCAAGAGTTCGGCGATGTGGATGGAATGGCGGGTAATGCGGTCGCCAGCCACAAGCAGAATTGGTTGTTCGCGGGTGTGAATCACGCAGCGACCGAGCCGCACGCAGTGGTCGCTCACTGGGACCCTTCGGGCCGGCTGACGCTCTACACTCCGCAACAAGTTCCCCACTATGTCCACCGGGCTTTGGCAGATGTCCTCGAGATTCCGATGCACCAAATCAATGTCCACCGTACATTCGTTGGCGGTGGCTTCGGCGGCAAATCTGACCCATTTCCGCACGAGATGTGCGCGGCCATTCTGGCGCGAAAATCTGGCCGCCCGGTGCGGATTACCTTCGACCGCGAGGAAGTCTATTGGATCAATCGCGGTCGCCACCCAAGTCGAATCGAAATGAATCTGCACGCGGATTCGGAGGGGCGAATCTGCGGTATCGAAACCGATGCGCTCATCGATGGTGGGGGATTCGCCTCATTCGGTCACGTCACGACCTACTACAACGGTGTGCTCCACACCGCGCCTTACGAAATAGGAGCGTTCCATTACACCGGCGCTCGCGTCTGGACGAATAAGCCGGCGAGCGGCGCGATGCGCGGTCACGGCGCGGTCAATTCACGCTGCGCGGTCGAGACCGGGCTCGACGACCTAGCGGAGCAGCTCGCCGTCGACCCGATCACCCTACGGCTCGCAAATCTTCTCCCACCACACTCGGCGACAATCACCGGTTTCCGCGTCACCAGCATCGGAATGCGGGAATGCCTCGAGCGAGTCAAGGAAGCGAGCGGCTGGGACGAGAAATTCCGCAAGATGCCGCTCGGCAAAGGAATCGGTATCGGCTGCGGATTCTTCATCTCGGGCTCGGGACTACCAATTCACTGGGACCCGAACAAATTCCCACACGCCACCGTCCACCTCAAAATCGACATGGATGGCGGAGTCACAGTCCACACCGGCGCCGCAGAAATAGGCCAAGGCTCGGACACCGTCGTCGCCCAAGCCGTCGCCGAGGTCCTAGGTCTCCCCCTCGACATGATTCGCATCAAGTCACGCGACTCCGACACCTCCCCTGTCGACCTCGGCTCCTACTCCTCGCGTGTCACATTCATGAACGCAAACGCGGCGATTTCCGCAGCCATGGAAATCCGCGACCGGCTCCTCGACGCAACCGCGGAAATCACCGGAGCCGCCCGAGCAAAACTCGTCATCGGCGACCGCCGAATCTTCGCAAAGAACGACCCGGCGGTCGGCGTCTCCTACCTAGAAGCGCTCCACAAGGCCCAGGAGGACCGTGGAGCACTGGTCTCATCGGGCGCGTACCGAACGCCCCCGATGGGCCGCACCCACAAGGGCGCGGCCGCCGGCCTTGCGCCGGCGTATTCGTTCTCAGCCTACGTAGCAGAGGTGTCCGTCGACGTCGAAACCGGGCAAACCAAAGTGGAGGAAGTTTGGGCGGCGCACGATTGTGGCAAAGCACTCAATCCGCTCTCCGTGAAAGGGCAAATCATCGGCTCCTGCCACATGGGGATGGGCCAAGTTCTCAGCGAGGAAATGCGCTACGGTCGCAGCGGCCATCTGATGAATCCCGACCTGCTCGATTACAAGATTCCGAGCGTTCACGAAATGCCGAAAGTGACTCCGATTATTGTTGAGTCGAACGACCCGGAAGGGCCGTTCGGGGCGAAGGAGGCGGGCGAGGGTCCGTTGTTGCCGATTTTGCCCGCCGTCTGTAATGCGGTGTATGATGCGGTGGGCGTGAGGACGGCTGAATTGCCTATCACGCCCGACCGCATGCACAAATTGATTGAGAAGAAGTGCAAATCGAGCGGAATCAAAGATCCTCTCGATTTGGTCGCGCCACTGCTCGAACACTCTGCTCTGCAGGATGCTCTCGCCGCGCGCGCAGACGAGCATGCCGAGCGAGACCTCGCTCGCAGGCTCGATGATGACCGCCAGCCCTACCACAATGGTGCGCTCTTCGGGCTCGACCCGACCGTCCCTCCAGACGAGGTCGATGAGCGCTGGGCGGTCAATGTGATTCCATCCAAAGAATACCTTGCTTCCCCGCGCTTGGCAGGTAGCGCGTGGAAGCATACCGAGCGCCGGCACCGAGGTGATGCCTGATGTTCGAACCGCTCGCGGAGAACGCGACTAGCGCAGCGCACGCTGCCCTCCCACCAACCCAACCTCCGCGTGCTCCGCGTGCTCAGCGTGAGGCACCCCTGACGAATGGAGGTGAACTCTGATGCGCATGCCTCCATTCAACCTCCACAATCCGAAGAGCCTCGACGAGGCGCTCGCCACTGCAGGAGAACTCGCCGCCGCCGGCCATGAATTCGATTGGGTCGCCGGCGGCACCGACCTGCTGCCCAATTACAAGTGGCACATCAATGTCAAGCCTCACGTGATCTCGCTGGCCCGAGTCAGCGAACTCACCAAGCTCAGCTCGACCCACATCGGCGCGATGGTACGACTCCACGACCTAGCCGAAGCCGACGAGACCCACCCGGTCCTCGCAAAAGCGGCAGACTCGATCGCCAGCGTTCTCATCCGCCGCTCTGGAACCGTTGGCGGAAACATCTGCCTTGACACGCGATGTTATTGGTTCAACCAGACCGAGCAATGGCGCGAATCGATTGACTGGTGCCACAAGTGCGACTGCGGAACCGATGCCGACTGCCGCGTGATTCCGAACCAGAACACCCTCTGTGTCGCCACCTACCAGGCCGACCTCGCTCCGGTACTGATGTGCCTCGACGCGACCATTCACCTCGCTTCGCCGGACCGCAAACGCTCGATGCCGCTCAGCGAATTTTTCCAACTCGACGGGATGACCCGCAATGTGCTACAGCCCGGCGAGTTGGTCACTCACCTGACCCTCCCAGATGACGCAGGTGAGTGGCAAGGAGATTACCAGAAGTTGAGGCAGCGCGAGTCTTGGGATTTCCCAGAGGCGGGAGTTGCCGTACTGTGGAAGAAGAACGGGGGTGCAAAACCAGCCGCACTCCGAGTCGCGACTACCGGACTGGAATCGATTCCTGGACTACACACCGAACAAGCCGAAGCGGCCCTCAGCGATTGGAATGGAATGGAATCCATCGATGCGATGGCAGAGGCGATTCGAAAAGCCGTCAAACCCGTACAAAACACGTGGTACGCGCCTTCGTATAGGAGAAAGATGGTCAAGGTACTCACACGTCGCGCGTGTGCAGGGATGCTGGAGTGAGCCGAATGAAGTCGCGAATCATGGTTCTAAGTGTCATCGCGATGATGCTGCTTCCAATCGTTCCAAGCACCATCGCGCAGCCCGATCCATCGATTGGAAATTGGGAACTCGGTATCGACTATCCTGAGGAAGATGATTCGAATCCATTCATGGTTCAGAAAAACGGAAACAACATCATCACATTTTGGGTTGCGAATGACGGATTATTCAACATCAAGGTCTCCTTCGAGTACGACATCCCTTGGGAGGCTCAATTCTCCGGCCCAGAGAGTGCGACGGTCGGGGCCGGCAGCAATACTTCCATCGACCTCGTCATCGTTGGAATTGATGTCTATGCTCATGCCGCAGGTACGCAAGAGACGTTCACAATCACTGCAAATCTGGATGAGCGAAATGGGATGCCAGTCATCATCCCAGAATCTCAGGAGAAATCAGGTACCCTTGAAATTCCAGAGATCTTCGAATTGAGCGTCGACCTCGCCGACCCAGTCGGTCCGATGAACGCTGGAACCGACGCCATCCTGCGCGTCACCGTCACCAATCGAGGCAATGCTCGTGACAAGGTTCGCGAGGTCGAAGTTACAGACGATTGCCCTCTGATGACGACCGATGAAGGACTGGATGTCCTGCTATCAAGAAACCTCGAGAAGGGCGGAGCGACGACAGCCGATCTCAAGGTGATGGCATCGGAGAGCCACCCAGCTCGACAGTGCCGCATCGAGGTGACCGTGGCATCAGATGGAGCCGACGGTACTCAACTTGCAACCGATTACACTCGAGTGACCGTCGAAACCACTCCGACTAAACCCGACGACCCTGAGGACCCAGACGAGCCCAGCGACCCCGTAGAAGTAGTCACCTCCAACCTTCCCGCACCAGGCCTCAGCATCATCCTAAGCATCCTAATCGGGGTATTGATCGCAAGAAGCTCAAGACGCTTCTAATTCAATACCAAAGACCCTACGTTATGGGCCTGTTTCAGCGCACTGTGATGGTGCAGAATAAGCAGCGAGAGCAGCCCAATCCACTTTGTCGAGGTGCCCTGTAATCAACAACATATATCTGTGGTATGAGGCTCGCGACGAAGCGTAGGTGTGCCCAGCGTACGCTAACGATGAAAGGATTGGTAATGCAATGGCTGGCGAGAAATCCGAGGAAGCCAATTTCACCAATATCGTGGTGGGCTCCGTGGCAACCACTCTGGTCCTCCTTCTGATCCTCCCTATGATCTTCGTCGCGGGCAAATCCACTTACTACTCCGCCTATGTGGAGGGGGGGGATAGCGACACTGAGAAACTCGCCCAAGTCTCCGATATGAGGGACTCGTTAGCGGACACTTCTGACTCAGATGTCAACGGTTATTTCATCGCTAACACCATGTCGACTCCAATGTTGGTCAACGATTGGAAGGACCCTCACAGAACCGCTTTGATGGTTATTGGTCCAGAAAAACCAATCGCTGAAACTGAAGCGCAAGCAATTTTCGATTTCGTCACCGAGAAAGGAGGCAAGGTAATCGTTGCTGCAGACGGGACGAATGCCAACCGTCTAGCCGAGAAATTCGGAGTGACCTTCTTCGATGCTCCTCTGAATGACGAGAACCAATTCTGGTTGGAGTATGAGAACGGAGAGGCGGTTCGTGGTTCCTGGCTCAATGTATGGGGATTGGCCTCAGTATCGCAAGACGTAAACGATCTGGAGGCTTCCTACCTCAGACAGGGTTGTGTCGATGCCCTTGATCGCCCTGAGAATCGCTTGAACTGCCGACTGCCAGTTATGTTCCGCTCACCTACGGGAATGAAGTTCGAGCCATTGCCAATGGACACCACAAACCCAAATCATCGTGATGTCAACATTCTTTCGATGGCCTCATCATCTGCTTTCATCGACATCCAAGGTAATGGTCGAGCCGATGATCCCAAGAATCCAGCTCCAGGAGATCTCTCGACGATTATCCGCATCGATTATCCCAATATCACCGCCTTCGATCAGGTGACGGCCGGTAGCGGCGGACTAGGCGGGAATACTCGAGAACTCTCGGTCACTGGTAGTATCGTATTCGTCGCGGATGAGGAGGCATTCTCTAACCGGATGTGGAATCTTGATGTTGCCGAAGAGAACAAGATGAGTCGAACCTGCGAGCAGCACACGAATCATTGCTGGCGAGACATCGTACGTGATACAGATTGGGAAGGAAACGAGTTGTACTTCGAACTCCTGATCAATGATATGATGGAACACGACAATCAGAAAATGGCGAAGTCTGTACGTACCGACCATAGCAATTTCCAAATCGTCTTCGACGAGAGTCGTCACGTTACAGGAATCATCTCCGCCCCCTTCGTCGAAGCGATGGGAACCGTCGTTCTCCTGACGTCGAATACTTTCCTCAAGTGGCTCGTTGTCCTCAATGTCGGCCTGCTGCTTCTCGTCGCAATGATGGTTGTTCCCGAGAAGGAGAATTGGCGCCATGTCTTCGATCTCACGCGTTTCAAGGACCGCCCCAATAAATTGGATCCAGGCACCTATCGCACACGTGTGCAGCAGGCGTTATTCACCAAGGTCAGAGTTCATTACGACCTCACCCGCGACCAGATGGCGGTTAAGCCGCCGGCTGAGATTCAAACGATGATCGGAGACCCCCGACTCGTGGAATTGGCATATAGCCAGAGCCGAAAATACACTCCCCAGGAATTGCGACAGCTGATGGTCGCGATACGACGCTGGGGTAAGAACTGAAAAAAACAGAAAATGGAGAGAGAAGAATGACTGAAGAAAAAGCAGCGACCAAGAAGAAGGCCGCAGGGACCAAGAAAGTGAGCGATAAGCTCGCTGCCGTCGGTGCGATCGGACAAGCGATCAGCACCGAGGTACAGAAGGTGATTATTGGAAAGAGCCACGTGATCGACAATGTGTTGGTCAACATCCTGTCCAATGGAAACCTCCTGTTCGAGGATTACCCGGGCCTTGCAAAGACCCTGATGACGAATACGTTTGCCGATGCGCTCGGCTGCGACTTCAAGCGTGTACAGTTCACGCCTGACCTGTTGCCAGCCGATATCACGGGAACGAATATCTACGATGCGAAGAAGGGAGAGTTCACGTTCAAGCCTGGACCTATCTTCTGCAACCTACTCCTGTCTGACGAGATTAACCGTGCGCCACCAAAGACGCAAGCGGCTCTTCTCGAGGCCATGCAGGAGAAGCAGGTGACCATCGGAACCGTCACCCACAAGCTCCCAGCTCCGTTCCTGACGATGGCGACCCAGAACCCTGTCGAGCAGGAAGGAACTTACCCACTACCTGAAGCTCAGCTTGACCGATTCATGTTCAAGATGAGTGTCGGATACCCAGACCGCGCAGATGAGGACGAAATCCTCGCTCGACGTATCGCCCGAAAGAAGGACGAGGTCGAGGTTGAGGTCATCACTGACCCAGCACGTGTGGTTGCAATGCAGCAAGCGATTGAGGATGTCTACGTCGACCCAGCAGTTCGCATGTACATGGTCGAGATTGTCTCGCGAACCCGTGAGGACCCACGAGTGCTCGTCGGTTCCTCGCCACGTGGTTCGCAGGCTCTGTTGAAGACGAGCCGATCCGCCGCTGCAATGCGCGGTCGCGACTTCGTGACTCCTGACGATGTGAAGTCGGTTGCAACCCTCGCGGTCGCCCACCGATTGATCCTCAAGCCTGAGCACCAGATCAAGGGACTGGAGACTGACGAAGTCATCTCGGACATCCTGCGTCAGGTACCAGTGCCAACAGTGTGAGACAGTCGAACGACTGAAGAAAGGGAGGTGAGAGCCGATGGCATGGAGCAGAAAATCAGCGATGTTCGCCGCGCTGGCGATAGCATTGTACCTGCTTGGACTGGTGCTGCGAAATCAGCAATTGGTCACCGTCGCCGTGGTTCTCCTCTCATTCCTCACCTACGCGGCCTTCCGCACCACCCACGCAGATGTCGCATCGAGCGGCCGTCGTCTTGACGACGCGGAAGCCGACGCGGGAATCCAATTACAGACAATCATCGCCATGAGGAAGCTATCATCAGCACGCGTCTTCGAAGATGGTGAGATCGATGTCGTTCTCAGAATCCAGAACCGTTCAACTCTCTCCAAGGTTCTGGAGGTCCGAGACAGGGTCCCCGAAGTCATGCGAATCAAGAAGGGGGCGAATTACGTCCTGATGGAACTCGGTGGCCGAAAGGAAACCGAGATCGCCTACACGATTGAGGCCCCATTGCGTGGATTCTACACAATCGGACCCGTATGTGTACGCGTACAGGATGCATTCGGCCTGTTCCACAATGAGCGCGAGATTCATCTCTACGATGATTTCCTCGTATTCCCAAAGATGGAGGACATCAAGGACGCGCTCATCAAGAGTCGTGTGCCGAAGATTTTCACCGGTGCGGTCAATATCCGCAACCCTGGTGAGGGAACCAATTTCTACAATCTGCGAGAATACATCCCCGGAGACCCGATGAAGAAGGTCAACTGGAAGGCGTGGGCTCGCTCTGGCAAGATGATGGTCAACGAATTCGAGCGAGATGCTGTCAGCGACATCATTCTGATCATCGACAGCCGCTCTATCAGTGAGACCGGACCGGTCAGCCGGAATTCTCTGGTGTACAGCACTCGAGCGGCTGCCAGTCTCGCCCAGTATTTCCTAGCAAGGCGAGACTCGGTTGGCTTGGTGACCTATGGAGACGAAATCGTTTCCGTCGACCGCGATACCGGAAAGAAGCAACTCTACGTTATTTTGACCAAGCTCGCGGGCGCGATGGCAAAAGGAAACACTCCATTGAAGGTCGTCACCAACCGTATTCTACCACACATCAACCGTGGTAGTCCAATCATCATCATGAGTCCACTCGAGGACGACCCGACCATCATGGACGCAGTACGCGACCTGAGGGCGCGCAATTTCGACGTGACCATCCTTTCACCCTCGAGCCTTGAGTTTGAATTCGACGCACGAAGACTCGACAGAACTGGATACGAGGTTCTCAAGACCGAGCGTGACATCCTAATCAGCGAGTTGCGAGGTCTTGGTGCGAATGTGATGGATTGGGAACCGGACATGATGCTGGTTACCGCACTCGCAGGAGCGAGAGGATTCTGAGGTGAGATGATGGCTGATCCGAAAGCAGAAGGTGCAAGCGATACCGCTCACCTATATGATGGAAAGACGATTCGCTCGTCCGCACCCAGTCGGAAGAAGGCAGCCGGGCGTCTGAAGTCCAGCACTGAGATTCCAGAGGATGCAATTCCTGAGATTCACGTTCCATCGTGGATTGAATCCTTCTTCGGCGGTCCTATCGTGTCCTCGATGAAGTTTCTTCCTGCGAATAACACCGTCTCGACCCTACAGATGGTATCGGGTGGAATCCTCATTCTCCTCACCTTCCTCACCTTCGTCATCACCCCGGTCTCAGGAACTGCTTGGTTCAGCCTCGCCAATGCAATTAGTATGCCGATCCTCGGGGGTATCCTACACATCACCATCCTCGCGGTAGGAGCAATCGGTGGTATCTACGGGATTTTCCAGCGCGACCAAAGGGCGCTTCTGATTTCCTATGTCGCGCTGATTCTCGTCACTCTGCGATTCGCGGGAAGCAAGGTTGAATTCGGATTGAATCTGCTTCCAGAGGGTGAAATCGCCCAGAAATTCCTACTCATTCTCTATGCTCTCTTCCTAGTGATGTACTTTGAATTGACGAGCGGTATCATTCGCTTCTCGATGCTCGACACCTCGATACGAACCGGCGAGGTCTATGTCATGGGTGAGGGGAAGATTATCCGCCAATATCACCGCGCCATCGGAATCACTCCACTGGTCGCTGGTGCGGTTGCCCTTCTGACCCTGCTGATCAACCTCATCGTGCCAGCGATCGTTGGTATCTTCGACAGCGTTCAGGCTGCAAGGTTGAGCGAGTCTGTCGAACTGACGAGCGTGTACGGTGTCGCTATGGGAACCGCATTCGTGTTCACGATTATTGCGGCGGCATTTGCGATTAATCTGCCGCTGCGAATCCAGCAGATGCAGGAAAACCGCAGCGGCAAGTGATGCTGCACTTATTCTTCCTGTATCGAGGATAGATAGCCGCCGAGCATTCCGAGGTCAGCCACGACCAGACGGGCGATGGCCTCCACCACAGGGACAGCTCGTGGACCGAGAACTGGATCGTGACGCCCGGGTACTTTGAGTGACCTCTGTTCTCCGCTTGGAAGGTGAAGGGTGGATTGTTCGCGTGCGATACTGCTCGGCGGCTTGAAGTGGACGATTACGCGCATTGGTGCGCCTGTTGAGCGGCCGCCGAGGGCACCGTCAGCTTGGGCTTCGTCTGAGCCTTCTAGAGAGGGTTCTTTGCCGTCGAGGTGCCAAGCATCATTGTGTTCTGATCCGCGCATGCGGGATGCGGAGACGCCACGGGAGAACTCGACTGCGCGGGCTCCGGGTATCGCCATCATGCCGCGTGCGAGTGCTGGTTCGAGGCCGTCGAACCAAGGTTCTCCGAGGCCGATAGGGAGGCCTTCGATGATGCACTCGACGCTGGAGCCGATTGAATCTTGGTCGAGGCGAACCGATTCGATGAGGTTGGAGAAGCGAGACGTTGCCTTCTCGTCTCGACAATTCAGCCGAGCCATGTCGCTGCCTTCGGCGAGCCCAGAGATTCGGTCGAGGGCGAAGAGTGGGGCAGCCATCTCGTCGCCGACTGAGTGAAGATGGGCAGCAACGGTCCAGCCAGCCGATCTTAGAAGACCTCGAAGTTGGCTGGCTGCTGAGACCAAACCATAGGTCAGGCGGGCGGATTGAGAACCGCCTCCTCGCAAATCGGCGGCGCCGCCTGAACGCACCTGTTCGGTCATGTCCGCGTGGCCAGGTCGTGGTTGGTTGGGGAGGAAGCCGTAGTCCTTTGAACGAGCGTCCGAATTCCAAGTGAGCATGAGTATGGGCCAGCCCGTCGCCTTGCCTTCGTGGACTCCAGAGAGGAGTTCACATGAATCGGTCTCAGAGCGAGCGCTGAGCCCCTTTCGACCGGGACGACGACGCTCGATATCATCTCGCAATGCCTCGAGATCGATTTGAGTTCCAGCAGGAATGCCCTCGATGAGAGCGCCTACGCATCGACCGTGGCTCTCGCCGAATAGGGTCACGCGAACCGAATCACCGAGTCTCATTCCCATGGTTCGCGCACCACCTCGAATTTCTCATCGGTTGTGATCTTGGTTCGAAGCCAACGCAGGTCCATCGAATTGAGGAAGGCTTCGACGAGTTCCGAACGATCTTGGTCAGCCAACACTACGATGGCAGGACCCGAGCCGGTAATCGACGCAGGGCAACCCGTTCTGACCTCGATTTCCTCGCAGAGCGCTTGAGCCTCCTCATCGCCGAGGGCTTGAGATACGAGGTGACCATTGAGACGGAATGCTTCGATTGGGTCACCTCTCCTTAGCAAGCAGACCACATCCTCGAAGCGGTGTTGTAGGGCTTGAAAGTCGGCGACACGGGTTAGCGACTTTTGCTCGTCTCGGATGATGATGTAGACCTCTTTCAAAGGGAACTCAATCGCCTCACGGAAGGGTTCGGTAGTATCGGTCGCGTCGACCAGCCAGACCGTTTCCCAATCGGCTGCGACATCGAGGTCGTCAATGGCCGATGTCATACTGACGCCGCATTGGATTTGCACCGCGGATAAGAGGGAGTAGGTCACAGCCGCGGAGAGATGGTGATGAGTCGCGTTTGAGAGGGCGCGTTGGGCAGCGACGAGTAATGCGGAACTGGATTTGAGACCCATTCCGATCGGGATTTCAGACTTTATTTCCCAGCCCAACTCACCGGTAGGCAGCGGGAGGTCTCTGGCTTGCCATGCTTCGAGGAGGATTGCCAGGAGGTTCGATTCGTCCTCAAGAATTGGAATTGGATTGTCGGTCAACATGACCGTGGTGCCGAGGCTGATTGGGACCGCCGAGCCGTTTCCGCATCCAGCGGCGTGGAGCAGGCTGAATCCACCATTGGCTCGGCCGATACCGTGAACCTTCATCGCTCGTTCATCTCTCCTGAAATTTCGCGGCCGACGTGTCGCATGCCCGACGATGTGCGGACTGTGATTTGGTCACCAGATGCAAGTGAGGTGACGCTCAGTGTGCCGGTTTGGCCGATGAAGCGGACGGTCTCGGCTTGTTGTGTGAGGACTTGACCGGAGACTCCGTCGGCTTCGAAGCGGACGAGGAGGAATGGGCGGCGCTCGATTTTAAGACGGCCGATTGTGGCAGAGCGCAGTGCGCCGCCCACATCGGTAATCGCAACTTGGTCACCCGCTTCGAGTTCGCTCAAGTAGCGGGTTGAGGCGTCCGCCATCAAGCAGTAAGCATGGACGGCTCCAGCATTAACTCGGAATGGACGAGACGGAACGAATTCGCTCGGCAAAGTCTCGCCATGAATCAGAACTAGAGCATTTGCAGAGGAACCGATAAGCATGCCCTCGCCATCAGACAAGCGCTCGGTCAAATCGACGCAGACGCGCTCACCAACACCCCCAGACTCAACGGCGGTGACCTCAGCCAAGCACAGCTCAACACCAGCGCCAGCATCTTCCGGCCCGATATCACAGCGCTCACCTGCGACCGCCTCAGCCGCAGACCAGAGGCCAGCATGATCAGGCAGAACCAACGCATCCACGCCATGCTCCAAAGCGAAGGCAGCCCCGCGAAGGTCAACCTCGGCAGAAATCGCCGCGGCCACGCGAGTCCCGCTACCAGCCGCAGCAGCAACGATGTTCTCGAGCGGAATCATCGTCCAATCCGAACATCGAACAAGAATCCAATCGACCATCCCAACGAGAGACAGAGCCTCGTCCTGCCCGCGAAAATCATCCAATTGAACGACCGAAACATCGGCAGCAGAACCCGACCAGAGCCGATCCGCGCGAGTAGCCAAAGCCGACTCGCCAGCGGATTCGAGCCATAATTGCACAAATTCACCCCAGAAGTTTCGCAGCCTCAGCTGCGCTCGCCCCATCGTGAACAACCGCCCGAAGAGCGCGAACATGAGCCTCGGGGTCAGCAGCACCGAAGACCTGCCGACCCATGCAAACCCCGCCACCACCAGCGGCAATTGCCTGCTGGACTACCTTGAGCAATTCAGCAAAAGAAGCCCCCAAAGGACCACCCGCGATTAGCACAGGAATCGGGACTGTAGCACAGACCTCAGCAAAGGAGTCGGAATCGCCCGTCCAGGGCACCTTGACAACATCGCAACCGAGTTCCCAAGCTACTCGTGCCGCGTGAGCAACACCGCCAGTCGAATCATCATCAGCGACGACAAGATTCGCACCACGAGGATATACCATACCCAGAACAGGCATTCCGAGAGCGATCGCCTCACCGGTCAATTCACCCATTTCGGCGATCATCTCCGGCTCAGCCTCATCACCCAAATTCACCTGAGCCGAACAAGCGCTAGCACCCCGGAAAAGGCACTCGTCCGCAGTAGCAACCCGGACCTTTTCACCAGCCCGTGACCCACCGTGAACCGTCGAAACCGAGACATGGCAAACGAAGCCATTCCAGCCCGTTCGCTCGAAGTGATGGCTCAAAGTCCCCTTCTGCAAAACGATCGCATCCGCCCCACCTGCAATGCACGAATCGACCACCGTGTCCATCCGCTCAAGCCCTCGCTCAGGGTAGTCCGAGATACCATGGTCCATCGGAATCCACACGCCGCGTCCGTCCGGGAGCAGGCGGGCGAGCCTCTCGAATAGCGTCTCAGCCATGGGAGTCCGCCTGCACATCTTCACTTGAAAGGATGCGCAGGGAAATCCTGCCGGTGAAAGCACTCCCAAAGGGAGTGAATTGGGAAAACTGACTACAAAACATTCGATTCCGATTCGGAAAATCAGAATCGACTTCACAAGTTGAAATCGATGATTAATGGCGCGTGATCTGAACAGTCGAGCCCTGCCTGTCGGTTGACTTCTGCCGATTCAAAGGCGGCGAAGGCCGAATCGTTGGCGAGCACGTAATCGATGCGCCAGCCGCGGTCGAGCGCGCGGGCTTGACCACGGTTCGACCACCAAGTGTAGGGTCCCTTGCGCTCGCCGAAGTGAATTCGGTGAAGGTCGTGCCAGCCGCTTGCTAGGAAGCGGCTGAACCATTCGCGCTCATGCTCGAGGAAGCCCGAAGTCATTCGATTCCCGCTCGGATTCCAGATGTCATCTTCAGTGTGAGCGATATTGAGATCACCGACGAGGATTGCCGGTTCTGGTGAGTTGAGATAGGTCTTGGCCCAGACGAGAAGGTCCTCGAGCCACTGGTCCTTGTAGGCCTGGCGAGCCGGCCCGGAACCACCGTTTGGCAGGTAGATATTGATGCAGGTGAGAGGGCCGGATTTCGTTGTTAGAACGCGACCTTCGGCATCGGTGGGGTCGAGGGTTGTGCCGATGCCGCGACCGAGATCTTCGACCCCTAATCGGGACATCGAGGCAACGCCGGAGTAGCCTTTCTTCTCGGCGGGGTGCCAAATCACATCATGCCCGCCGGGCATCTCCCAACCCGCCGGCAATTGTTCTGGCAGCGCGCGAACCTCTTGCAGCAGCCAGACATCGGCGTCGATTCGCTCGACCCACTCATCCAAGCCCTTGCGAATCGCCGCTCGAATCCCATTCACATTCCAGGTGACGACTCGCATGCTGACCGATTCGTTCTCCTTTGGAGAACGCCCTTCAACAATCCGGCCGCGCTACCCGCCATTCATTGACCAGAATCAGGTGAATTGGGTGGCCTCAATTCGAAAATTCCTTGACCTTCTCGACCAAGTCCATTTGCTGCACGCGCCACATTCCAAGCGGGGTCAGAGCCAGCGAGATGAACAACACGATTCCTGCCAATCCGGCTGAGATGACTGGGTCAGCTTGAACCTCGAAGTAGAATGCCCATTGAACCATTTGACTCATCAGCCATTTCGTTCCGAGAATCGAGAAAATCGCTCCAAGAATTCCACCGATCAAGCCGATGGCGAAGTGTTCACCGAGCATCATCGAACCTATTCGCTTGAGCGGCGCGCCGAGCACTCTCAGCGTCGCCAATTCCGAGTCGCGCTCAGCTAGGTTCATGATGAGAGTGTTGAACAATACCACGAATGCGATGATGACGCCGAGCATCTGAATCGCCACGAAGAATCCTTGCTGCATCTCCATCAGCGCCGACATCGAGTCAATCATATCCTGCTTCTCGATGATTCCAATCGACATCTCTCCCAGAGCCCCATTCGTCTCGAATCCTTCCGGTATTGCCAATAGAACCGATGTCGCTTCAATTCCAACCTCAGCCGCCAAGTCGGTGCGGTGGAATTGGATGGTTCGCGAGACCTCTCCCTCGGTGATGCCGACGACGTGTATCTCGACCTCTTGCGAACCGAATAGGATCGATTGGAAATCTCCCACTTGCCAATCTAGGAAATGCTGCATTCCGTTATCGATGACGACTTCGACGGGCGATGCGCCAGCAATGGGAAGTCGGCCTTCTGACAATTGCAGAATCTGCATCGCCTCATCGCCCGAAGTCGCGAATTCATCCAAACCAATCGCCACCAATTGTCGAGGGTCATCGACCAAATTCGCAGGGAACATCAAGTGCAATTCGTACTCGATGGAGTTCTCCTCTGCCCACTCAACCACATTGCCTTCCGTGCCCGGGAAGACCAAGACCTGAGTATCCCAATTGGAGCGTTCCTCTACATTTCCAATCATCAGACTCTCCATCGAATCCATCATGAATAGCATCGAACCGAGAATCAACATCGAAAGCCCCACGGCGAAGAAAGTGAAAGCTAGCCGGATGGGCTTCCGCGTACTCGACCGAACGGTCAATCCGACAGTCGTCGGAAGCCGCGAGGTCATCCTCTGTATCGCTCGCGAACTCAACTTCACCTCATGCTCGCCGCGCATCACGACCAAGGGGTCGAGATTAGCGGCCTGCCAAGCAGGCCGGAAGCCCGAGAAGAGAACCAAAGCCATGGTTATGATGAGTATCTCGATGACGGAATTATTTGAGACACTATTTCCAACAACGGGAATCCCAATGATTCCCTCGTACATTTCTTCCATACCCGGTGCGCCGACGAATATGCCCAGCAGTACCCCGAAGAAGGAGCCAATCAGACCTATTCCGATAGGCGCGAGGATGTAGGATGGCATGATTGCTGAGCGCGGGATTCCAAGTGTTCGCAGGATGGCAATCTCCCGCGCTTGGGATTGAATCAATCGCTGGAGACTGAGGAAGATGGTGATACCAGCGACGATCACCAGCATCCCAGTGATGACTGGGTAGGATTTCATCGCACCTTCCGCGTCTGCGCGGAGGAATTCGACCGAGGAAATTCCAGAACGGTCGTAGACAATCGCTCCTTGATCGATCTCGGTCGTTATCGTCGTCAGAGCCCCCAGAACGGGAGTCAACTCCTCCCCCTCGTCCTCCTCCGTCGATAGCAGATCATAATCCGGCGTGCCGACGATATCAATCGACAATAGATTCGCCGAGCCAGCACTCTGATCGGCGAGAGTCTCCAATCCCTCTGCCGTGAGATAACCTGTCACGAACTTGCCGGACTCGGCGGGCACAATCGTCCCTGGTGCAGCGAAGTACAGATGATGCGAGTGGTAACCGAAGCCCACGATTGTGAAGTTCAAAGCGCCGTGACCAGCACCGATTGACACAGTATCACCAATCTCAACTTCAAGACCCTCAACGACGTGAGCATCCAGCACAATCTCGTCAGCAGCCTGCGCAAGGCGTCCATCGCAGCAATCGTGCTCCGGCATCCAGACTCGGTCGACATAGCCCTCATCGACGCCGTGCCAGATCGCCGGAACGAGCCTCTCGGACCCATCTTTCTCGGTGTGGAAGAGCAATCCATCGAGCACCAGGCGCGGTTCGCACTCCATCATCACCAATTCGGATTCTGGCCATTGATTCGAGATCTCCTCGCACAGCCTCGACGATTCCGTCGATGTCCAAATCGACCTCGGATTCTCTACCCAGACATCTCCGAGGTTGGTTCCAGTCTCGGAATCACCATAGATATCATCGTACATATTGGTCGCAGTATGAGCATAATGCCCGAAGGCGATGCCTGCAAAAACACCTACCATGATGATTAGCACCACGGCAAGAAGCCGTAATTTCGTCCGCCAGAGACTTCGAACCAGCCTCTTGGTGAGCAGGAGTTTCATTCGATAGCCTCACACTTTCTCGTCGGAGATGATCTTCCCGCTATCGAGACGAATTACTCGAGTTGCATACTTCATCAGCGACTCATCGTGCGTCACAAAAATCGTCGTAATTCCCTCGGCCTCGCAAGCCTTCACTAGGACTTCCATCACCATGGCTGAAGTCTTGGAATCGAGATTACCGGTCAATTCGTCCCCCAGCAGCAGCCGTGGGCTCTTCGCAAGGCTCCGTGCAATCGCGACGCGCTGCTGCTGACCCCCACTGATTTCCGTCGGGAAGCGGTCGACCTCATCCTCGAGTCCGACCAAAGCCAGCAATTCCCTCGCTCGCTTCTCATCGCGACCACCAGATAATTCCTGTATCAGCAGGATATTCTCCAGCACTGTCAGATCCTGCAAGAGATTGAAGAATTGGAAGACATAGCCGATGTTGTCCCGCCGAAAAGTCGTCATCTCCTCCGGCGCGTTCTTCGGAACCGCCCTCCCCTCAAAGGTATACGAGCCAGCCGTCGGACTATCCAGCGCAGCCACACAATTCAGCAGCGTCGTCTTGCCCGACCCAGAAGGCCCCAGCAATATGATGCGCTCGCCCTCAGCAATCGACAGAGCGACTCCGTCGAGCGCCTTGACGGTACCAGAGACCATCTCGTAATACCGCTTCATCCCAGTTATCTCTAGCAATGATTCCGACATCTGAACCACTTTGTGGTTCAACGCAGGTTGCCGAGACTATTCAATCCGCCGCACCTGCGAAGAATGCCATCGAATCCCGGAATAATTCCTCACGCCGCTTCCGCTTATTCCGCATCACGTGCATACCAGTGAATGCAACAGCGAGCAGTATCACGAAGGGAATGAATGCCTCAGCGTGATACCGTTCCATGAATTCGATGATCCCGCGAGCGGTATAAGCCCAGGTCAAAGAAGCCGCAGTCCCGCCGAATAAACAGGCCACCAGAACCCGTTCAAACCGCATGCGAGCGACCAATCCAAGCATAGCGCCAACAAGCACGCCGCTCGCCATGAACGGAATCCAAACGAATACGATCAGGAACCAGAATCCGTATTTCTCGATGCGCGTCTGATTCTTGTGAGCAACATATTCGACACTCGACAAGATGTCCCCCATGAATGGATTCTGCAGCAGAGCCCCAGTGATTCCACCTTGTTTGGCGACCATCGCCTCACCCTCAAACTCGTCCACCCCACGCTCAACCCGCCCCGCCACGGCTCGGTCGGAAAGCGTCGCCTTCTCATTCCTCGCACTGACAACGAGGGTGCGCCCACCGAGGTGCTCTGTGAGGTCGTTGAGGAGGTGGGCGTTGAGGTCAGCCTGCATATCTCGGTACGTGGGCTTGAACAAGAAATACGAGAACCGCATCACCGGTCGGTAAATCACCCGCACGAAAACCGCATCCTCATCGGCGAGGACAGCCGTCCCGTAATCGACCAGATCGTGCTTTCTGAACCAGCGATTCAAACTGGTCTGGGCGGCTGCTTCTAGCCATCCATAAGCGCTCATCTCCGCGAAGAAAGAGGAATAATCCTCGAGGGGAGTGAAAGGGCCATCGTCGATGTTGAAGGAGATTCGTGATCCCTCGTGGGCCTCATGAATATCATCGTCGACGCAGATTATCTTCAATTGAAGAGGTCTCATTTCGCCGAAGATCGCGAATTCCTCGAGCAGACTACGGGTCAGTTCGGCTCGGATGTCCGAAGGTTGTTGGATGGTTGTTGGACGGGTTGTGTAGGGGAGCAATACATCGATTGAAATCGGTCTTTCTTGCATCTTCATCTGTTTGAATTCGATATCGATGAGGACCTGCTCAAGTGTCGAACTCAGGGTTCTATGGATTAGACGGCGAAGCTGGGCTTCGGTGAGCAGATCATCAGTGTCTCTGTGGTACATCTTGTGCATCAATGGGTATTGGACGCAGAGGAAGAAGAGCGACATTCCCAGCGATACCATCGCCATCCACCAAGCTGGGATGCCGGCGTTACCGCCGGTCAGCATCGCTGCCTCGCGGCCGCCGACCCACTCGGCTCCCATCATGATCCATCCCCATTCGCCGAGTCCTTCGATGGTCCAGCAAGAACGAGGTTCCTCATCGAAGACTTGCACTTCCTGCTTCTCATCAGAACTGAACGGGCCGCTCGAGTGAGAGGTGATTTCAACAAGGACCTGTTTCCACGCCAATGGATTTTCGTCGCCTCCATCTATCAGAGCCGAGAGTTCCTCTTGGCTCATCTCATCGAAGTCTGATTCGGTCATTACCTGCCAGATACTCACCGTCGAAGTGTAAGTTCCGTCATCGAATTCGGACGGATCAAGGCTCAAACGTTGATCGCCGAGACCGCCTTCAAGATGAAGAGATGAGTTGCCAGAGCCTGAAATGAGTTGAATACCGATGACAGTCTGAATCGTCGAGTCAACATTGTATGATTTGGCTTCGATGAGATGTTCGTCGGCGGAGAAGTAGACATTGAACCAGATGGTTCCAGTCTGGTCGATGCATTCTCCGCCGGGGTCGAGAGGAGTCTTTGAGAGGGTCGAATCGACAGCAATCGAGTCGGCGGCGACCCAGCCTGAGGACATCACGAAGACGCCGCCGAAGAAAATAATCCCAATCGTCACACCAACAATTAGAGTATAATCTTCAAAGGCCCCTCGAAAGAATCGCTTATCACCTTCGCGGCGATTTCGGATCCGGTCCAACTCCCGATCGAGACTGTCCTTCTCGGACTCTCCGGGCAAAGCTACCGCAGTCACGAGGCTGGCAGGGATTGGCCGGGCCATCAACCCGCCGGTCCTCGCGTGCGAGTTCCTGCGGAACTCGATACACCTTGTCCGCTGCCGATTCAATCGCGTCGCGATGCCATCGCAGCGCCTAGCATACCAAGGGCTGCGATGAGGGAACCGAATCCTGGCAACATTGGGTTCTGAGCCTTGGATTCGCTAGTGTATTCATCCGCCCAAGTATCGTAGAAATCGAAATCCCATGCCTCGTCTCCAGCAGCAGTGATGGTCATCACATCGCCGGCCGAAATCATCCCGTCGCCATCATTGTCATCGTAGACGAATGTGGCCCAGGAATCCGCACCGATACTCATCGTCGTCTCACTGGTCGAGAGGACTGCCGAGGCAAGGACATCACAATCGCTTGGAAGCGGGTCGTCTTCCTCACCCATATCGTCATATTGCGGAGGAGCATCGCTGCAATCGATCGCTCGGAACTCGAAGTCTGAGATTGGCGCGTTGAATATCTGTGAAGTGTTCACCGTGGCAAAGTACGTCTCTGGCTCGGGCGCCGGTTCCTCGATTGTCGGATTGAGGAAAGCGATGAAGAGATGATCGCCAACGAGTTCGTAGCGGATGTACTCGGTCTCACCGTCAGGCCAAGTGATGACCTGCATCGTGTCATCCATCTCCATCGAAATTGGAACTGGATCCCCGCAGATCGACTCGTCCGCATCCCAGACCAATCCATTCATCTCGCAATCCGATTCGGACATGAAGGCGAATTGGACATGGAAGGTGTCCTCGCTCACTGTGACGAGTTGAGGTGTGCCATCTTCCCTCACCACTGCCCAACGAATATTCGCTGCATCGAAAACCGGCTCACCCTCGCCGATTTCAGGTGGCAAATCGTCCACACCGACGACTTCGCCGCACCATTCGGGGAAGTCGGGGTGAGCCGATACCCCTGCGTCTATCGTTTCGTTCTCGAAATCATCTAGAGACGAGGCGAGTACATTGACCAAGCCACAGCCCCAGAAATGGTTCATCGTCCACTCTTCTTCATCCGAGTCATCCTCATCGAGGTGGGCGGTGCCATTAGCTGAGTTCTCATGGTCTGGTGATTGGCCGAAATCGTCGGTACAGTACCAAGTCTCGTCTTCTGAGTCCAATTCGCAGTAGAACCACCATTCATCCCACTCTTCGTCGGATTCGTTAATCTTGCACCACCAGCGAATATCGTCGCCTCCGCTGACGGCCTCCTCGTAGCCTTCCCACTCACAGTGTCCGTACTCAGACCAGTCGACACCATCGCCATCGCCCTCGTCATCCCAATCATCCCAATCACCCTCGCCTTCGGATTCATCCTCCAACCAATCGATCGGCAGGGCGGTTCGTGGTAGGGTTTCGTCAATGGTGATGACGATTGCGTCCCCCCACATCGCAGTGTATTCTGCGTACATATCTGTGGTATCGTTCGTCCCTTCTTGGGTGAATGAAATCAATTCCTCGTCCTCGGCGAGCGTGATGGTGAGCTTGATTGTCAGATTCGCCTCAGAGTCAAAGTAATCCAATTCTAGAACGTGGTTATTCTCCTTTGAATCCCAAGATATGCTGGGTTCAACACCTGCGGGGATATCTCCGAATCCTTCCATCTCTTCGATTCCCACCTCATCGACCCCTCCACTTGCCGATTGGTCGAATGAATGCACCAGTTGCATGACATCGGGGTCGTTATCCCTAGTCTGTGTCGATGTCGATTCACTGGTTCCGGTCATCATCAATGAAAGAGTTTGATCGACATTGACGACCTCTCCTATCTGTGTTAGAGAGTAGTCGATTGATATGTAGGGTGCCATATCCATTTTCATGCGTAGATATGCGGATGAATTGGCGAGATCTACCTTGACCGTACGCTGCACGGTACTCTCAACGGTCATGCCGCCCTCCTCGACCGTCATCTCGACATGATAGGAGAACCCGGCCTTGGGAGACTTCTCCAACATAGCATCGATGTCCATTGACTCCTCCATCTCATCGAGGAAGGTCTGCATCGATACAAGGTAGATACAGTCGCCAAGCGCCTCGGCAGTGGCATTTTCTTCGTAGTTCGCTGCATTCTCATCCATGCAGCCGAGGAGATCGTCAACGAGGTCCTCGATTTCCTCACCGGAAAGACATCCTGTGAGTGGGGTCGCGACCAGAATCAGGCTTGCAAGCAGAGCGAATGCTCGGTTCATCGGCCGTCAATGCTCGAGCACCCGTCTTGAATCTGATGCCGGCACTGACCAGATGAGAATTACAGATTAGGCGTTAATCGAATGTGGTTTGAACTCAGTCTGTGAATCTGAAATCACCTGACATATCGGACCACATCAGAGCTGTCAGAGCATTCAGTCCGGTCTGCATTCCAAGTTCGAATTGATCTCGCCCCCCGGCCAATTGGTAGAGGATATCGACTCGGTCGGTGGGCGCATGTTTTGGTGACTGTTCACAGGTATCATCTTCCTCCTGAATGAATTCGTGCATCCCGCGCATCCAAGTCGCTGGCCATCCGCGCGAGATGAAATTGTAATGATCTGAATTCCCTTTGGTGTCGTCGAGCACCACCACCCACTCATGTGGATACTGGAGCTCGTCGTAGAGGACGCCATCCAACCACCTCCAAAGCTCGTCGGCATCCTCCCTCATCTCATCCGTCACATTCGTTCCGCGATCCTCGTAATATGACCAGTCATCGAGGGGCGAAGTGAATAGATAGAGGTGGAAGTATTCCTCGTCACAGCCGCTTAGTTGGCTGATTGGTTGAGTTTGAACCGGCCAGTTCAATCCATACATATCGAGGTTGATGTAAGTTGCAATTTCAACACCCTCTGGAAGATTTTCAACGAAGGTCTCACTGCCATATCCTGCACCTTCAGGTGAACCTTGGCCCTGCCATTCCTCGTAATCCCAAGTGGCGAATTTCCAAGTGTGCTTTGGCTTCAAATCAATCCCTTGTTCATCAAAATAAATTTGCCATTCCTTGACCAGACGAGCGAGTTCCAACACCGAAGCAACACCGGTGGCATCATCGTAAGCACCCTCTGAAGTACAACCGGGATACTCGATTCCGACGATAATCTGTTGCGAATAACAAATCGCATCGTAATGGCCTCCAACAACAATCCAGGAATTCGGGTCCTCACCCTCTAGAGTCGCGATGTAATTTCGACAGTCTTCGCACAATTGTGTAGTGAATTCCTGAATCTCGACCTCATATCCAAGATCCTCAAATCTGAATTGAATGAAATCACCAGCATTTGCGTGAGCGGTCGTGTCGATTTTTCTGTAGCCGAAATCGGCCAGAGTTTCGATATCATCGACAACAATGCTCGCATTTGCCCATGTAATTGGCGGGTTATTTTCCAATTCTTCGTCAAGACTTCGCTCTGCTTGAGATAAGACCCATTCACCGAATAGAATGCCAGCCCCGATTGTGGCTGAGACGAGGATCACGACGATGGTTGTCGCGATGATTGCAACCTTGTGACGGTACTCGAGTTTGAATCCCGAACCCTCATCCTCCACGACTATCGTGTTAGGCATTGCGCGAGAAGGCTTCTTTCTTTTGGCGGCCAAGGTGCATGGGACAGGGCTTCCTGTTCGGAACTTCCCTCCCTACGGTCAGTCCAGTTCCGACCTATCGCTGAATCAGAGATTCAGCTCGGTTCAAGTTTCCCTCGCTGGCGCTCAGTCCAACTTGAACCCGCCGCGCGAACGGCCGCTTCGCTTGACATCAATCAGTTCGCGCTAGGGTTCGAATCCTGTCCGCAACTGCACCGCTTGAAATTGATTAATGGTGCAGGGGACAGGTGATTGAAAACCACCGCTTCCCGCCTTTGGCGGTCCAGCGCCGACCTTCCGCCGAATCGAAGATTCGGCTCAGGTTCGAATCCTGTCCGCACCTGCACCGCTTGAAATTGATTAATGGTGCAGGGGACAGGATTCGAACCTGCGAAGCACTACGCACAGCGACCTGAACGCTGCCCCTTTGACCGCTCGGGAACCCCTGCTTGGGTTCCCGTCGAACCACCCTCCATATTTCATCGTGGCGAAGGCAAATTCATCGCACTCAAGCGCGACAGTTCAGATTCAAGGAGGGATGGTGTAGGAGGTAGGTGATTGAAAGCTTAGTTCACCCAGCCCCACGAGATATGGAATCGATAGGATGGTTTGAGTACTACCTGCGAAGGTTTGAGAAGAAACCGTTTGAAATGCACTCCGCAGAATCTGATTTTCAGTCCAAGCGAGATTGAATTCAATCAGCCGCTCGCGGCTCTGGAGTAGCGAAGTCGCGCTCTCGAGAGCGCGACAGCTCAGATTCAAGGAGTTATGGTGCAGGAGGTAGGATTCGAACCTACGAAGCACTACGCACTGGGACCTAAACCCAGCCCCTTTGACCGCTCGGGTACCCCTGCTTGACCCCCGTGCGCCGCGACCACATCAAGAATCCAACGGATGGTGGTTCTTGCCCCATAGGGTCTTAACATGAGCATTCAGCGAAGTCATTCCGGGGGAGCACATGTCACGTATCGGCGTTCTCGGTTTGGGCAATTGGGGAACGGCCCTTTCCAAGGTGTGGTGCGAGGATGGCCACAATGTGCTTGGGTGGACGATCGAACAGGAAGTCTACGAGTCGCTAATGACCTCAAATATCAACGAGAAGTACCTTCCTGGTGATGAGATTCCAGACCTCGACGTTACGATGGAAATGTCAGATCTCACCGATGCCTGTGAGATACTGATACTGGCTTTGCCGAGTGGCGTAATCCTCTCCGTGGTCAACGACCTGATCCCCCTGCTTCGCCCCTCCCATGTTCTGCTAGACCTTGCTAAAGGATTGGCGCCGACAGCCGAGAGCGAGTCGGGGATGATTTCACAGGAGATCGAGGATAGGCTGGCGGCTGCCGGGAAGTCGAATCCTGTGGTGGTTCTGACCGGCCCGACGATCGCGCCGGAGGTCGCGCGCGGCGTGATGACTACAGCGGTCGTCGCCTGTCATGACAGATCGGTCGCCAATCGGATTGCTGAGAGATTGTCGACCGAGACTTTGGTGTTGACTGCGACCGATGATATCGATGGGGCTGAATTGTGGGGTGCGTACAAGAATACGGTCGCCCTTGCCTGTGGGCTGGTCGATGGCCTGCGCGGCAGTATCGGCGGTGATAATCTCAAGGCCGCGCTCGTGCTTGCTGGATTTTCTGAGGGAATAAAATTGCTGGAGGCGATGGGGGCTGAGGCCTCGACGGCTTTTGGGCCGGCGGGGATCGGCGATCTGTACGTGACGGCGACCAGCCCGAGTTCGCGGAATCGGACTCTGGGTGAGAAATTAGGTTCGGGCAAGTCGCTCGAAGAATCGCTCGGGGAGATGCACATGGTCGCTGAAGGCGTTCGAGCGAACCGAATGTTCCTGAATCGCGCGCGTCGGTTGGGACTCGAGGTTCCTTTCCAGCGCGCGCTGGGCGACCTGCTGTCAGGAGATGCTGAGGTCGGCGATGCTGTTCGAAGCATGGTCGAGGCTTACGAGTCCTGATCCGGGGCTGCAAACCCCGTTAGTGCGCGGAATGTTTGATTGCCGCGAGCCGGCGATGAGGAGCGAGGGAGATGGCCGCGGCGGAATTGACCGAGTTTGAGACGCGGCTCCTGAAGTGGCTCGCTGCATCGGATTTCGAAGAGGTACCATGGTCAACCAAGCGAGCCGCTGAGGCCTTCAAGGTCAACGAAAAGGATGTCTACGAGGCTTTGGCCGCCTTGACAGCCAAGGTCCCGCATAATATCCAGATTTACTACGAAGACGATGCGATTCGCATCGTCGCCGACGACGCCCTCTGAAGCAAGGTGGACACCTCAATTCAAGTCGACTTGGCCCGGGTCCACCTTGACCGGATCTCGACTTACCAGAATATCTCGCCAGCGCGGCCGGCGCAGGTCGTTGACCTCGTCTATGAATCCTCGACGCACGTGCAGAGAAATCTGATCGATGACGACGACAACGACGAACATCACGATGATCAAAGCGAGGACTTTGTCATAGAGTTGGAATGGTGAGAGGTAGTGATTCATGTACCAACCGATACCACCCGCACCGACCAGTCCGATGACAGACCCGTGACGAACATTGTACTCGAACATGAAAAGCATCTGACTGAGCAGGGCGTTACTCGCTTCCGGGATGGCGAAGAAGCGCGCCACCTGCCAGCGCGGCAGACCCATGGCGCGCGCTACTTCGAGGGGCTCCTTGCTGACACCCTCCAGCGCCTCGTATTGCAGTTTCCCGAGGTAACCGACGGTGTACATGGTCATGGCAAGAACACCCGCGAGCGGCCCGATGCCGACGATGATGACGAAGATCAATGCCCAGATGAGAGAGGGGAGGACTCGCATTGCTGCAAGGATTTGTCGTGTGGTCTGAGACAACCAATAAGGCGAGAGATTGGAGGCTGCCATCGCCGCCAGTGGCAATGAGATAATCATGCCAAAGACCGTAGCGAGAATTGCGATTTCGATGGTCTGAGTCATGCCGACGACGGCTGGTGAACAGAGGAAATCAGATTCGAAGGTGCATGGTGGATGGGTCCAGCCGGCGCGCTCTGTCAGTACGCTAAAATCGGGAGGAAGAGCTTCTGCGCCGAGGATGAGGAGATTGCTCCAACCATCGACCAATTTCCAAAATGTAATCTGTAGATGGTTGGTGATTAGCAGAGTGATGATTCCGATGATGACGCCGGCACGTAGCACGGGCCGGCGTGCGAGAAGTCGTAGACT
The DNA here is from genome assembly GCA_964576865.1 of uncultured Candidatus Poseidoniales archaeon. Taxonomy (GTDB): domain Archaea; phylum Thermoplasmatota; class Poseidoniia; order Poseidoniales; family Thalassarchaeaceae; genus MGIIb-O1. The sequence goes on from CAZNVK010000008.1 coordinate 56,507, forward strand.
GCTCGTAAGACGTGACTCAGTCAAAGTGAATCCTCCCGACTCACGAAGACGCCTCCTCGATCAGAGGTAGGCTAGGCCTCGCTTCCTCATCCTCCTCAAATGGAATGAGTCGGCGCCCACGCAACTGCAGGACGCGGTCACAAAACGTACGGGCGCGCACTGGATTATGGTCGACGAGCAGAATCGCCATCCTATGGTCGTCGGCCATATGTCGGAACAACTCGATGATACCGCGGGCGGTCTCTGCATCGAGTTCACCAAGGCACTCGTCTGCCAGCAGAAGATCCGGTTCCTGCAACATCGCGCGCGCGATTGCAACGCGTCTCTGCTGCCCCCCCGATAAGCGATTCACGGATTCGAGAGTCTTGTCGGTCAATCCGACCTCATCGATGACCTCGCGAGTCTCATCTCGCATCTTCTTGCTAGGCAGAGATAGTGCGGTCTGTAGGAAACTCGCCTCTGTCAATGCCCCCATCAAGACGTTGTATCCAACGGTCTGATGCTGAACCAGCCCCAGCCTCTGTGGTATCAGACCGATGGCACCTTTCTCGGCTCGTGTCGTGGAGGTGCTACAGCACTCGACCGAACCGGAAAGGGGCTTGACGAGCCCAGCTGCAGTGCGCAGCAGGGTAGTCTTACCGATACCAGAACGGCCGGTCAGTCCTACGATTTCACCGGCCCGAACCTCGAGATTCAATCCCTCGATCAAAGGCGACTCGTTATCGAAGCCAATGGCCGCATCGGTCATGCGGAGACGGACGGGGTTCGGATCTTCCACCGACACCCCGCCCGTCCTCTCCATGCTCACTCGTCGTACTTCTCATCGAAGTATGCTGCGATGCCCGGGATTGCTCCGATAGCATCGCTGTACGAGCCGAGGTGCTCCTCAGTCGTGACCTGCGAGATTCCTGGAGTGTTCAGAACACCATCGAGAATCTCGACGCCGCCTTCCTCAGTGTTCAGAGCGAGGAAAGCCTCGACGATGGCGTCGATCTTCTCCTGGCTCGTGGTCTCGGTATTGACCATCACTGGGTGGCTCGGGACCTGACCGAAGGCGGGCTCGAGAGGACGGTACTGGTCACGCTCGAGGCACCAGTCGTTTCCTTCGCAGTGGTCCTCGTAGGAAGTGGTCTTGCCGAATGCGACATCGCCGACTCCCTCTGTCATACAGCGCAAGGCACCGCTGTAGCTGTAGTAGAGGTCTCCCTTCTCAGGAATCGAGGCATTACCGAAGTGCTCCTCGATGGTTGTGCGTAGGGAAGCGATGTCATCAGCGTCTCCGCTGACATCGACGATTCCGTTGTTGATCATATATCCCATCGGCATCAGCATTCCAGCCGACTTGAGCCAGCCCGTGTGGCAGGAATCCTTGCCCTCGAGGTCCTCGAGAGACTGGATTTCCGAGTCAGCGAGGACCCAAGCCTGCGCTGTGTAGTAGGTGGTACCATCGCTCTTCTGGTCGGCCAGAATCGCATCGAGGCCGTGCTGCTTCCAGGCGATCCATGCAGCGCCTCCATCAAGGAAAGCGATGTCTGCGTGACCGAAGCGAAGAGCCTCGATTGCAGCGATGTCCGAGGTGATGGGGTAGAGCTCCACCTCGTATCCCGACTGAGCTGCGATGAAGTCAGCAAGCACCTGTGGGTTGGCTGACGGATCTTCGTAGTCGTCCTGAGTCTTGAAAGCGATTCGGATCACCTTCTCATCTTCTTCTTTCGATTCAAGGCATCCGGCCATGCCAGCGCTCAGAATCAGAGTCGCCAGCAGGGCATTCATCAACAAATTCATTCTCATTTATTCACTTCCATTTCAGGGTTCGTCGTATTTCCGACGAGGCGCGCGACCGACCATCTCGATATATAGTTTAGGCTGCCCTAAACTTCTCGGTTTTCGCTATACTAAAAGCCTACAATTAGAAATTCAAGCGCATGAACACGCCTCCGACAAGCAGCCGATAGCCATATCGTGCGCGAGGCTCCCGTCGAAGCACATGACTCGCGATGATGCCCTACGCTTCGCAGTCCTCCTGACCATGTTCGCCATGGTCACATCGTGGGTTCCGATGAGCGCACCCGATCATCAATTACAGGAATTTGACGAGCGTCGAGAACAACTCGGAGGAGACGGCCCGACGCTCGAAGAACAATGCAGCTCGATCACCTTCGAGGACATGTTCGAGTACTCGAAGGCGATCTTCGATATACAGGTCGCAAACGATTGGAACTCTGCCCAAGTTGGAGCGGTGGCGTGGATCAACGGAAGTCTTTCCGACGAAGTTCGGCAGAAGTTGGACGAATATGTCGCAGCGGTTTATCCCAGTGGGGACGATGGATGGATCTCCACAGATGAGAGAGAGGGAGTTCGAGCGATTGCCTCAGAGTGCGTTCAACACACCCTAACCCGACTCGGTATGCGCGACGGCAGCCCTCACAGGGGGGGAGAGGGAACCGATTGGAAGAACGTCAGTTGGACCGAGGACGAGGTTCTGGTCGAGGAGTGGAACCTCGTCCCGCCTCGCCATTCAGAGATTCGGGATTGCAGTGGCTTCGGCAGCAGCAGCGACTGCGTCGAGGTGCCTGTTGAGCCGGCGAGTGAGAGGGATTGCGATACCGATATCGACGCGTCAGCTGGTGCTGATGAGTGCCGAATGACGCTGTGGCTCAATGCGACGATGACAATTTCTCATCTCAATGACCCGAATGAGTTCACAGTGGCGTTCAATGCCTCGAATATGTCGAATGTCGAGTATCACATCACCTTCCCGCAGACGGATGGATTGAGGCTCGACATGTGGGAGGAATGCGAGGGTCGAGATGTCGAGGCGGCGGTTGGCGATTATGCGGGCGAGGCCCCGATTCGAGGCAGTTGTGTCGGCGATGGTTCAAGCTCTTACGAAATCGCCGAGAACGAGGATGGTAGTCTGACCTACTCCTTCTACCCTGAGATGCCGTACTGGCCTATCGGTGAGGATCTATTCGCCGATTTCACAACCGCGCCGATTCCTGTGGATGAGCCGCCGGAGTGGACCGATGCTGCTCCGGCGGATGGCGCATGGTTCCCGCGCGCGAGCGGGGGTTCGCAAGTTATTGCTGATTGGAACAGCATCCAGAATTGGTTCGTCGACGAGGCAGGTGTTGCTTCGCTAGAAGTCGTTTGCCGCGGCGATGCTGGATTGGATGTGGCCTATGAGGATCGTGAGATTTCGATGGATGTACCCCGTGGCCAGGCCGGCGAGGTGACTTGTGAGGCGATTGACCGAGCCGACCAATCATCTGGCAGCCGGACTTGGAATGTCGGTGTTCCATTCCAGATATCCACCTCTACCACGGATTTGGCCGACCCTCACCCAATCACACTGAGTCCGACCTCGGGTTGGCCTGAATTGAGTGTCGAGATTGGATTCACATCCGAACATGGTGGCAGCGCTACCTACTCGGGTCCTTTCTCACTCTACATGTCCGAAATCACAGTGGACGTGGCGGCTGGCGGTACTGTTCCTGGCACTGCCTACGTTGTGGTTCGCGTGACAGGGGACGAAGTCTACTCGATGCTGGCAACCTACGACTTGGGGATTGAGAAGGCTAGCAGCGCACCGATTGTGACAGTCAATAGTGAGGGTTGGGACGGTAGTTCTTGGTCGATGAGCGGGCAATTCTCCGACCCTGATGGGGAGGCGGTCTCATTCACTCTGCTCATCGATGGCTCGGCGGTAGGCGAGGTCAGCGTCAGCGGTAATAATTGGGCGACTCCGGCCATTGATTTCTCAGTCTGGGCTGAGGGAACTCACACGGTTCAGGTCGATGCATGCGATGATTCTGGCATGTGCGTGAATCAGCAAAGAATCGTCGATAATTCTCACCTCTTCGCCGAGCCTGAGCCCGAGCCTGGAGACATTGAGGAACCTCAACCCCTTCCTGGATTGCCTGCCATGGGGCTCGGTGGACTACTCGCCGCGGCATCTGCCGCACTCATATACTCGGGCCGACGCGACTGAGAACATGAGCTTCTCCGGGACGGTCGAGAAGGAGTCCCATGAGGGTGGTCTGATGATCGCTTTCGAGGGCAAGGCGCCTCGATTGGGTGCCACGCTTCGAATCATCGGCGGCAAGCCGATTGGACGCGTGAATACGGTGATTGGCGCCGTCGACCGAGCTCTGATTCACATTCATCCTGTCGCCGATGACATCGATGCAATTAGCGCGGTCGGTTCTCCTGTCGAAATCGCTCCGCGCGAGCGTCGCGATCGCTCCGACCGTGGCCGAGGACGCTACGATCGTCGCGAGGGCGGCCGAGGTCGCGATGGTGGCAGATACCAGAGTCGTGAGAATCGTGGATTCGACCGCCGCAATGACCGCCGAGACAATCGCGGCGGCAACCGCGGAGGAGATTGGGATTGCCCCAAGTGCAAGAACAACAACTTCGCCTTCCGCGACAAGTGCAATCGCTGCGATGCTGAGCGCCCAGAAGGCGCCGGAAGCAGCAGCGGACACGGCGGACAGCGTGGCGGCGGCAAATTCCAGCGCCGCGATGACCGCGGCTTCGACCGCCGCAATGACCGCGGTGGCAGGGACTTCCGCGACAACCGCGGTCGAGATCGAGGCGGGCGCGACAACAAAGAAGGTCGAAGTGGGGACTGGGATTGCCCCAAGTGCAAGAACAACAATTTCGCCTTCCGCGACAAGTGCAACCGCTGCGATGCAAGCCGCCCTAGCGGAGGTGGCAGCAGCGGCGGCAGCCGTGGAGGCAACCGCGGAGGACGTGACAGTCGTGGCGGCGGAGACCGCAGAGATTCACGCGGCGGAGACCGCAGAGATAACCGGGGCGGAGACCGAGGCGGAAGCCGCGGAGGCGACCGTGGAGGACGCAGCGGCGGTGACCGCAGAGATTCGCGTGGCGGTGATAGACGCGGCCCTCGCCCAGGACCTCGCGACGGACCGGACAGGGGACGTTCACCTGGAAGCGGTAGCAAGCCGCGACGCCCAGGATTCCGCGGAGGCGGAAGGGGCGGCCCAAGCCGCAACCGACCAGGGCGCGGCAGCGGACGCCGCTGAGTAAGCAACCCCAGCATTCATCCCCACCTCACGCGAGCAGCGGTCATGGCGAGCAGCGCGGAGATGCTGTGGATCGACGTGCTCGAGCACGAAGAAGCGGGCGAGCGCGAAGAAGCGCTCGAACTCGCACAAAAAATCACCCGCATAGAGCCCGACCATACGTCCGCCTGGAGGATGGTCGCCCGCATGACCCTCCCCCCGCAGAGACGCGGACAGCAAGAGATGCCGACGCTGGCGCAGGCCGCGACCGCGCTCGGGGCGCTGCGCCGCGTCGTACAACTCGAACCCGACGACCGCGAGTCGTGGATTCTCGGCGGAATCCTCCTCGTGGACCACCTCGGTATGCTCGAGGAAGCCTTGGTCTGGTGGCAGGAGCGCAGAGTGGTTGAACCGTCAGAGGTGACGCCATTGGTGGAGCAGATCGCGATTCTTGTGCGACTTGGCATGTATACGCAGGCGGGTGAGCTGCTTGAAGTGCTGTTCAGCGAGGGCATGGAATCGCCTGATAGCCGCCAATTGGTAAAGATGGATCAAGTTCGAAAAATGGTCGAAAAGGCTGCGAAGATGGAAAAGGATGAGGTTTTCAGACCACAGAATCCGAAGCATCCGAGATGGGAGATAATCGATCGGATGAAGGCTCGCAAACCGCTTTCTGAGACTTTTTTTCTGTTCACTTTCGTAGCACCGATCGTCTTCTTGATAGGGACTGTGGCAATGCAACTTCTAGGTGGGACTCAGTACGGATTCATTCTGGTTTTCCTGATTATTCTCGGGTTGTTCATGGGGGTCTCGCGAATGGGCTCTGGCCTGCTTCACTCGCTCAATAGACACGCCCTGGACCTCGACCGGGCGCTCGACGTGGAGGCTACTTCTGGGATGGTCTGCGTGCCTGATGGCATTCGCGGCAGCAAGCTGTATGAGCACCTGCTCGGGAAGCGTCCTGAAGGATTCCGCGAGCGTCATGAGCGGATTGTTGACGCGGATGAGAAACTCAAACGGAAATGGAAGCCTGTGCTCCCTGATTTCTCTTCTGTTGGGGATGAATCTTGGTGGGGTGAGGGGGATGAGTCGGGAGATGATTCCTCGGATGCATATGAGGACTCAGATGAGCCGCTTGAATTGGATGAACTCGAGGATTGAGTAAAGCGTTGGGCGCTTGCCGTGCGGATCATTGCCCGCAGCGGTTCGTGTGCCGGCATTGACTCATGTGCCAGCCGAGTAATCGTTGAGGTAGGCTATTTGCTCGGCCGTGAGAGTATCGATGTCTACTCCTTCGGCGGCTAGCTTGAGGGCTGCTAATTCGCGGTCCTGCTCTGCGCTGATGTCGTAGACGATATCATCGTATGAGTCTCCCTCGGCTGCGAGACGGCAAAGCGCGAGGAATTGGTTGGCGAATGACATGTCCATGACTTCACTCGGATGTCCTTCGGCGGCTGCAAGATTGACTAGGCGGCCACGTGCGAGCAGGTGGATGGTGCGGCCGCCCGTGAGTTCGAATGCCTCATTATTCTCGCGAATCGTGTAGATTCGCTCGGCTCGCTCTTCGAGGTCGCCGATATTGATCTCGCAATCGTAATGACCGGTATTGCAGACGATTGCGCCCTCCTTCATTGAATCGAAGTGGCGACCGATGATGACGTCCTTCATCCCGGTCGCCGTGCAGAAAACATCACCGATGGCTGCCGCATCGTCCATCTGCATCACGCGGAAGCCATCCATCACCGCCTTCAGGGCGGCGAGAGGGTCGACCTCGGTGACGACGACATTGGCTCCCATGCCTCGGGCTCGGTTGGCCAATCCCCTGCCGCAGTGACCGTATCCCGCGACCACGAAGGTCTTGCCAGCGAGGAGAACGCTGGTGGCGCGAATGATTCCATCGAGCGTGGATTGGCCGGTGCCGTGAACATTATCGAAATCCCACTTGGTCGAGGCATCGTTGACCGCGATGACGGGGTAGCGCAATTCGCCAGCCTCGCCCATCGCTCGCAAGCGATGAACTCCAGTTGTGGTCTCCTCAGTGCCACCGATGACGCCTTCCGCTAATTCGGGATATTGCGCGTGCACGCGGTAAATCAGGTCGGCCCCGTCATCGAGTGTGAGAGTTGGCTTGAATTCGAGGGTTCGGTCGATCGATTCATAGAATTCCTCTTTATTCTGACCGTACCAAGCGTGGACGCTGTATCCTTCTGCGGCCAACCAAGCGGCCACATCATCTTGGGTCGAGAGAGGATTGCAGCCGGACCAGGATACTGTTGCGCCGGCTGCTTCGATCGTCTCAATCAGAACTGCCGTCTCCTTGGTGACGTGCAGGCAGCCAGCCACTCGCTGACCGGCGAGTGGCTGATTCTTGACAGCCTGGGCGCGCAATGCAGCGAGAGCAGGCATTCTGCTACGCGCCCATGCAACCTTCAGACCTCCCGCCTCTGCGAGCGAGAGGTCTGCCACGGTGTAGCGCTCAGCAGCATCCATGTCCCGTGGCGGTCGCCTCCGGGTCTTCAAGGTGCGGCTGAGCGACCCCCGAAATCGAAGGCCAGCTCAGCCGTTGTGACCCAAAGGGTCACCGTACTACTCAGGCGTCTCGGATGGTGGCTTAATTGCCGCCGCCTTGACGTTGCTGGGCGTAATACGCTGCGTAATACTGCTCGGCGTATTGGCGAGCAGTCGCCTCGTCGTAGCCCTGACCAACCATTTGCTGGACGTAGGCTTCGACTGGATCCATCTGCTCGACACCTCCGAATTGCTCGACGGTGTCGCCTGCCTCGTCTCCCTTGCCGCGGCCGCGCATCACCAGAGTGACTCCGACGATTGCGAGGACCGCGATGAGTCCGACGGCGACGATCATAATCGTCTGTATATTGCCGCTGTCCTTCTCACAACCATCTGCGGACGGGTTGAGTGCACATGGATCGCTTGGGCGTGGCAGCAGGTCGATAGTGAACGAATTGTCAATCGTGTATCGACTGCCGTCGCCCTCGACGACTCGCCAGTAGACAGTCAACTGAACACCGGTTGTCTCAGAGTATAGGTCTGCGATGTTCAGTGTCAGTGTGAATGAATCGCCATCTCCGAGAGCGGTCGGGCCGGTCGCGTTGTACTTGCCGAGTGCCTTCTGAGTCGCCTTCGGGGAAGGTGTTAGATCCAGTATCGAGGCCTCCAAAGCAACTTCGATCACCACTCCATTCTCAGCTCCTGAATTGACGACACCGTTGATTGTGACCAAGTCTTCCTTCTGCGAATCCGTGGACCGTGGTGAAGTGATCTCGACCACTGGTGGGTCATCTCCGAAGTCCTCGCCGACGACGATGAAGTACATCCTCGCCTTCTCCGACTGCTTGCCTGCGCGATCGTATACGATGAGTTCCAGACGAATCTGATTCTCCAGAGTTCCATCGCTGGTCATATTGTGGAATACGTAATTCCACAAATCTCCACCTGCGGCCTCAGGTACTTGGTACTCGTGTCCTTGCAGGGTTGGGTTGTCCGAATCTACTGGATAATCGAAGAATACGCGATACTCGAACATCTCGATGCCTCGCTCGCCCTCTGGCGCGTCAGCATCGCTGCTAGCCGAGGAATCGAATGACAGGCTGATGTCCCCACTGTCGGTCAGCCTGACTCGGTAGATTGGCCAATCTTCTCCGCCAACGGTCTTGGTTCCGTCCATTGTGACATACTCGTCGGTGACTGCGTTCTCGACCAATTGCAGGTCCGCAGTCGGTCGGAATTCGTCGGCGAGGGTATCGTCGGTTACGAGATTGATGTAGGTGATTCGAGTGTGGCCCTCCTCATCGTGCAAATAGAGCGTGAGCAGCCACTCGGCACCGATTCGGCATCCAGTGCTGGAACTCGAATCGCCGACGCAGAATGACCCTAGCGTCGGAATGCTCGGGCTCGTCTGACGAATGTGACTAATCTCACCATAATCGATGATTTCGCCCTGCCAGCCTGTGACAGACTCGTTCATGTCGGTCGATTCGAGTGTCCAATCCGCGAGGATTGCCTCACCAAGGTCCGAATCGTCGGTGATGAAGCTGAAATCCAGGTCTGAATTCGACTTGATGTACATCGTTGCGTAGGCGCCGGTGACGGTATCGATCGATGGCGCATTGTCATTGATCGTCAAGTCGAATCCATCGCCCGCGATTCCGAAATTCGCCGGGTACGGTGTGACATCGTATGCCAGCATATTCGAGAGGAGCGGCATCGATGTGCCTCCGAATGGTTGTGAGAAGCTAGGGTTCTCGACATCTAGCGTGGTGACGATCATGCCACCCGCTCCGCGGTTGCAGATCGAGAGAAGCGACTGGCTCTCGAAAGACTCACTGCGCAGCAGTGTGTGGAAGGTACCGAGTGGATCACTGATCCTTCCACCACATACCTGCGGAACCTGATCGAATTGTACCTGTGCGGTGTCTAGTCCTGCAAGAGCGACGTAAGAACCTCCGTGGACACCAGCGAAGGCAGCCATGTCGACATTATCCATCAATGGGTGGTAGGCATCGACGACGGTGAGGTCGTCATTGGTCACCGTGTTATTCCACTGATTACGCATTGCGATATCCATGCCGAAGGGCAATCTGTTCGGCTGGTACTCGTTGCGGTATGGACCGAGGTGAATCTGTACCGTTCCACCATTGACCATGTAGGCCTCGAGAACCTCGGTCACTGAGAGGCCGTCTGAATCGCGAGTCTCTGCCATAGTCTCGTAATAGGCTCCGTAAACCACGTTGTAATCAGTCTGCCACGGAAGGAGGATCTTGTCGTAGTGGTCCATCCAATTCTCGGTGGCGTATCGCTCCCAGTCATCAACGAGCAATTGTGTGTAGGTCATTCCCATCGCTTCCAAGTCCTGCTTGACTCGCTGGAGGCGGTTCTGGTCCGTTGGGTTGGAGAGGATGGCGACGTCGACATTGTTGAAGAACTGAATCTCGAAGAAACGGTCGTTTCCTGAGCTATCCATCTCTCCTGAGGCTTCATCGATGACCTCAGCGTAGAAACTGATATTGTACTCGCGGCCATCGTACCAGCCGCTGTATGGAGCGGTCCAATTGGCAAATTCACGATCGTGTGGATCGAGATCGAACGGCCCATTATCCGAGGCCTGCTCGTACACGGTCTGTCCAGTGGTCATATCGACAATCTTCATCGTCACCACATACTCACCAGCGATGACACCGTTGAGCAGTGGAACCGAGAATGAGTGCTCTGAGACCGCGTCGAATGTGTAGACGCACTTGTATGTGATATCCGACACACACTCGAGCACATCAGGCTGCATCAGAGTGATGTCAGCACTGGCGATGCTGAAGATGATCTGCGAGTGGTTATTCGCAGTCGTAGTCTCCGTCTTGTTGTACCAGGTCGTACCCTCTATCGAAGTGTTGAGAATCGTCATCGTATCGATACGATATATTCCCGATGTGAAATCGTGTGTGGCAACGGTCACCTTCTCGCGCTCAGAAGCGTCAAGGCCAGTGACATCATTGGAGTACGTCCCATCGTTCTCGAAGGTGAACTCGTCGATTCTGATATTGTCGATGGCGAATCCAGCGAGCCCAGCATTACCGTTGACGTTATCTCCATTCGATTGGAATCTCCATGTGAGAGTGACCTCTGATCCAGAGAGATCGGTGCATTCAGTCGCCCAATCGAAGGTGCTGTTTGAAGTTTGATTCAGCAGGGTGATGTGCGTGAGATCGATGATGACCGACTTGACCAGACTCTCCGAATCAAACCAGACTACGGACTCGTATCGGTCGGAATGGTCTCCCATGTACTCGACCTCGTCGTACCGGTTGTTTCCATCGAAATCCTCACACTCATGGAACGGTCGTAGTCCGTTCTCGTTGTGGTCGGTCCAACTGCCCCAAACGGTTCCCTTGAACACCTCTCCACCCTTCGACCACTCGATCTCCAAGCCGGCCGAATCGCGAATAGCGAGGATGTTACCCTCGTTGTCCGAGAGATAGTCTCCCTCCGCGAAATAGTCGAAGGAGAGGTAGGTGAAGTCAGTTCCACCGGAGGCGACAGGAACAGGGTCGAGTTTGATCCACTCGTTCCAATCATCGCCGTATCCAGTATCCGGGTCTCCCAGCCAATAAGCGTGGGAATTGAACACACCGCGGCTTTGTGGAAGCATCGGATGGTCGCCGTTCGTATCATCGAGTCGGCTACCATTCTCGTTGCCATCGTCCTCCCACATAGGATCCAATCCTGAGAAGTCCTCGATTGCTACGAGATCTGGGAGGGCATTCTTGACTGTCGTCTCCAATTGGAAATCGGTGATCGTGTTTCCGTAATTCTGCACGCGAATCTCAATGTCACGGTCGCCGGATGCATAGCGCAGTCCGTTCTCCAGACTCACCCAAGGCTCCTCAGCCACACCTGGGTCGAAGAGATTCTTGACGGTAATTTGGAACTTGACCTCATCATTGGTGTCGTCGGCATTGTCGAAGCCGCTCGGACTGGTTAGAATCGTCTTGATGTAGTAGGTGGTATTGTCGATGAAGTCCGCGGTGAGGCTAACTTCCTCGGTTGCACCAGCAGCGAAGTTGTTGAAGTTCAGTGTCTGACTCACGACCTCCTCGGTTCCGAATTCGACATCGGTCTTGCGAATGCTGATGTTGTCGAAAGCGAAGCCGTCCAGACCCGAACCCTGTGATGAGCCGTCAGGTCCGACGCTACCCATCAGTCCGCTGCGGAAACGGAATCGGATGTCGATGACCTCGCCGGCATAGCGGGTTAGATCAATTGCGTCATCGCCCTTGAAGCCGACCCAACCTGTGGCTGTGTTCTGGTTGAAGTTCCCATTGTAGGTATTGTACTCAGGGTCTACACCGAAGACTCCCAAGCGGAAGTATCGCTCATTATCCCAACCTCCGGTGAAGAAGACCTGCTCCCAACCATTGCCGTCGCTCCAAACCTCGATTCCGCAGGAGTCCTCGTAGAGCCAGCGTTCGACAACTGCGTACTGCTCGGCTAGATACAGCTCGAAGAAGGCAGTACTGCAGAGCAGATCGAGGTCCAAGTAAGCGGCGTCCGAACCGGTCAGATCGACATTCTCGATGATGAATGCCTCATCCATATTGTTGTAATAACCCGATTCGTTATCCTCGCCATTGTGATCCATACCTGCCCACATGTAAGTGGTAGGATTGGAGTCCGCTTCCCACCATCCATCGGTCGCGGTTCCATTAGCGTCGGTGCTGGCATTGTATTCCTCGTGCCAGGATGAAGCACCAGCTCCATACTCGCCAGTGTACGACTTCTTCACAAGAGTGCACGTGGGGCAATTTGTTGAATCGATATTGCCCTCGAAGTCATTCGAGTAGACTAGGGTGTCGTCACCGCCGATGACCTCCTTCACCTCAAGATCGACATCGACTGAGCCGGTGATAGGGTTCAATCCGGTATTCTTGACCGTCAGGTTGACGAATCTGGTACCTTCACCGATTCTCGGTTGACCGGTCGCAGGATCGTAAGCAGCCGGAGCGATGGTGACCTCGGTGATACCCACGTCCTCATTGTCGAGGGTCAGGACTGAGAGGAAATCTCCTGCACCAGCCCAACCTTGGGTGTCGAGCCACATGGCGCTATTAGCGAAACGGTAGGCGCGGTCGCGCTGGCCGATAGCAATCTCGTAAGCGCTGTCCGGTCCTCCGGCGAGTTGACCTGGGACGGCCATCGTCGGTCGACGACCGACGTTGAATGAAAGCGATGAGAGGTAATCGGTTCCACTCGGGTTCGAAAGAATGATTTCGACCGTGTTGACCTCGCGAAGGTTGTCGAGAAGCAGGTAAGTCTGGTTCTGTGCGCTAGAATCCTGCAAGCGGGTCAGAGTTACTTCGGTGGGGACGAAGAAGTCCATATTTCCGTCTCGATTGACGTCTGAAATGGTAATCGAGGCGCCGAGATAATCGCCCAGATAGACATAATTCTGAGTGTCCCAAGAACTACCCGTCTTGGTGGCATAGGAGATGTTTCCGGTGATTCCGTCGACGACGGCGATGAGATCGACCTCACCGTCGCCGTCCGTATCGGAGATGTCGATGCCGGGGAGTGGAGCATTATGCTCGGCATCGAGCTTGAAGTGGTGAACTCCGCTCGCAGTGGCATCGATCGGGTTTGGATAGGTTCCCAGTGTGCAATCGAATTCTAGCACGGTCATGTTGTCGTAATGACCGCGAGAGTAACCCACTCCAGTGTTGTATGGAGGGGTGCGGAGCAACCAGATATCGAGGTCCTCACAGTCTCCAACAGGGTTTCCGATTCCGCCGTCTAGGACATCCTCGCCCCAGTGTCCGAGCATCACGTTGGTGTATTGGCCGTTGGTAAGTGGAACCGGTATCGTCTGTTGGTTGGTAATCTGGGATGGATCTGGTCCCTTGAAGATCTTCAGGAAGTTGTTGGTGAATCCGCGGTCGTGGACATTGATGACGATATCAGCATCGCCATCATCGTCGATATCGCCGACATCCATGTCCGAGAGATATGGCTCGTTGACCATGATAGGTTCAGATGCATCCCAGGTGTTGATTCGTTCACCGCACTCTCCCCAGAGAATAGTCAAGTTGGCTGGAATATGTGGTCCTCCGACGAACCGAATGTTCTGCTGGAAGTAAATCACATCGTTGACATCGTCCCCGTTGACGTCATCGATGAAGATTCTTACACCGTCTGCGGTATCGCGGAATCCAGCGCGGTGAGAATCATTATTTGAGATGAAAACATCCTGCCTGTCCCCAAAGCCGCCGTTTCCATCATTGTACAGTGCTGTGATGAAGTGACCCATCGAACTTGCAGAGACGATATCGTTGTCGTTATCACAATCGATATCTCCAATCGAGATGAACGAGGGGTCGCGCTGCACAGCGTACTGCGTGATGCGTGAAGCCGAAGCTCCAGGCACCATCGAAAGCATCGGCGAACTGAGCATCAGCATCACGAGAAAAATCGCTAGCCGACCGTCTCGGGAATGGTTTCGGGCGTTCTTGGACGAGGACATCATGACTCCGCCGAATTTCGGTCCTCTCTTATGCCTTCGCCCGTTCTGACTTTTCCAACTCCATAGGAGTTGTGCGGAAATCGTGCATCGTTCAATGCGACTCGAGCCAGCTGGGATTCGGCGCGTATTGAGTCTCGATTCCGCCATGGATTCGCTCGAGTCGACCTAGCAACCAGAGCCGATCGAGGAACATTTGTAGTTCCATTCCCGACCGGTTGATGCGTTCGCCAATCAGACTCTCGATCGAGCCGATTGAAAGCGATGTATGACCGTGTTCTCGGACGACGAGAGTCATCACCAATTGGATCCACGATTCGGCCATCGGGTCGCCCGAAATATTGTCCGAGAGTGGCTCGGGAGCCTCCTCCAATTCATCGAGAAAAAGGCTGATTTCAGCGAGATCCGGCTCACTGCGAGAAGGTGCTCCAAGCGCCTCGAGACTCGCCTCAATATCGAGGTCGCCAACGACTCTGACGACCGAGGGAAGGCGACTGGGATCTGGAGGAGGTCCCGGCAATTCCTGAACCTTCACTTTCTTCGGTGCGCCACCCTGAATATCATCCGGCGCACCGCTCACAGATTGAGTATAACCGATATCGCCTTCAAGCCCGATTCGCTCGCGATAGAGATCGACCCATGACGACGGACCTTGAATCACGACTTCGACGTCGTGCTCGTTGGAGCGGAAAGAGAATCGGATGTTGTCCGCCTCGCTCATCGAATCACCCGTTGCGTCTCCGGATTTGAACTCAAGCCTCGGCGAGGTTTCGCAGAACCGTCTGTAGGATGCCGCCATTGCGATAATAATCCACCTCAACCGGAGTATCCAAACGCACTACTGCGTCGAACTTTGTTACTTCGCCGTTCGCCTTGGTCGCCGTCACTTGGATGGTAGAGAGAGGTACGAGGTCGGCGCTGGCTGGGATGTCGAAAATCTCCGTTCCGTCGAGTCCCAGCGAGTCGGCGTCCTCGCCTTCTGGGAAGGTCAGTGGGAGGACTCCCATCCCGACGAGGTTTGAGCGGTGAATTCGCTCGAATGAGGTTGCTATCACCGCCTTGACTCCGAGGAGGAGGGTTCCTTTCGCTGCCCAATCTCGGCTGCTGCCAGTGCCATATTGGGTACCGGCAAGGACGACAAGTGGGGTGCCTTCTGCTTGGTAGCGCATGCTGGCGTCGTAGACGCTGGTGACCTCGCCGCTGGGGAAATGGGTGGTGAAGCCCCCTTCGGTTCCTGCGGCGATTTGGTTGCGGATTCGTACGTTTGCGAAGGTGCCGCGCATCATCACTTCGTGGTTGCCTCGGCGGCTGCCGAAGGAGTTGAAATCGCGCGGCTCGACGCCTTTCGAGACGAGGTATTGGCCGGCTGGCCCGTGGTGTGGGAAGGCTCCAGCCGGACTGATGTGGTCGGTTGTGACCGAGTCGCCGAGTTTGAGGAGGACGCGGGCACCCTCAACCGGTTCGATTGGTGCTGGATTGGTTTCGATTCCCTCGAAGAATGATGGGAGTCGCACGTAGGTTGATTCCTCCGCCCATGGGTAGAGGGCTGATTGGCTGCTGCTGATGGCGTCCCAGCGCGGCTCCTGTAGGATGTCTGAGTAGCGCTGGCGGAACATCTCTGGGTCGATTGAAGCGGCGATTGTTGCTTGGATTTCAGAATCGCTCGGCCAGATGTCGGCGAGCATCACTGGGGCTCCTTCGGCATCGTAGCCGATCGGGTCGCTTTCGAAATCGATGTCGAGGGTTCCGGCGATTGCGTAAGCGACGACAAGGGGCGGGCTGGCGAGGTAATTCGCCTTGACTTTCTGATGGATTCGCCCCTCAAAATTGCGGTTTCCGGAAAGGA
>CAZNVK010000009.1:0-67971 GCA_964576865.1 uncultured Candidatus Poseidoniales archaeon
ATCGGCAACGGTTTCGGCGGAGGAACCAGCGATGTTCGAATCGACGTTTTGGGAGCGGTTGGCGATTATCTCGGCAGCGGAAATGACGGAATGAC
The DNA here is from genome assembly GCA_964576865.1 of uncultured Candidatus Poseidoniales archaeon. Lineage (GTDB taxonomy): Archaea > Thermoplasmatota > Poseidoniia > Poseidoniales > Thalassarchaeaceae > MGIIb-O1. Next base: position 96 of record CAZNVK010000009.1, read on the forward strand.
GATACACATGCACGGCAATGGTCAGGACCAGATTGCGCAGATTCACAAGTCGGGCGAGCTGGTTATTCACGGCGATGTTGGGCAGTGCTACGGCTACGGCTCGAAGGGCGGAGAGATGTTCGTTCTCGGCAATGCTGCTGGGCGTCCAATGATTAATTCAGTCGGCGGTCCAAAACTTGTGATTAACGGCACAGCCCTCGATTATCTGGCTGAATCTTTCATGGCCGGCGACCCGCTTGAGGGCGGGGGCTTTGTGATAATCAACGGGCTGAAGTTCGGGGTCGATGGGAGCATGAGTGCGCTTGAGACCCCGTACCCTGGCGGGAATCTGTTTTCGCTTTCGAGCGGTGGGGCCATCTATGTTCGCGATCCGCATGAGAGGTTGTCTAGTTCGCAGTTGAATGGTGGCGAGTTCACCGATTTGACGGAGGCGGATTGGGAGGTTATCGAGCCGCTCTTGCTGAGAAATGAGGAGCATTTCGATATTCCTCTTGAGCGGCTTTTGACCGTCGGTGGCGCGCGACGCAGTCCTTACGATGTCTATCGCAAGATTGTGCCTGTGAAGTCTAAGACGCTCCACGCTGAGGCTGCATGGGTCGGTCATCAAGACGATTGAGTTGTGCAACTCGACGATTGAGCTGGCGCAGTGTTCGCTTCATCGTTTTTCGTTGGCGAGGCGCACGACTTCGTCTGCGCAGCCCCATGAAAGGGTTACTCCGGCACCGCCGTGTCCGTAATTGTGGATTACGGGGGTACCGTTGTCGAGGATTTCTGTTTCGAGGCGAACCTCGCTTCGCGATGGTCGAAGTCCGACCGCTTCTCCGACGATGCGGCTGCGGTCGAGTTCGGGCCAGACCGCTTCGCATCTTTCGAGAATGGTCTCGCGGTCGGCCTCGCTAAGTTCGAGATTCCAATCGTCAACTTGGGCAGTTCCGCCGAGGACTGTGACGTCTCGGCGTGGAATCGTGTAGGTTAGAGTCTCGGGCTGTTGGTCGTAGCGGCCGAAGCCAGGGTCCTGTTCGATGTAGATGACTTGGCCGCGGACGGGGCGCAGGTCGGTATCAGCGCACAATTCACGCGCCCCGATTCCTGCGCAATTGACTACGAGGTCGCACTCGATTTCGCCCAAATCTGCGACCTCGCCGCGCTCGACTTGGCCTCCTAATTCCTTCACGCGCGCGAGAAGCCACGGCATGTAGAACGGCATTTCGACGACCGGCGATTCGAATTCCCAGCCGAAAATCCAAGGCTCGGGGATTTCCTCAGAATCGAGCAAGCGGAAGAAGGTGATATCGTCACGCCATCCTGGCAATTCAGTCTCCTCGCGCAGGTATTCCCGCCCGTACCGCATGGAAATTCCAGCCTCGGGTTCATCCTCGAGCAACCTGACAAATTCAGCGTACGACTCGGCACCCCAGCTGTCGGTCTTCTCAATCGGCTGCGCCAAAAACGGATACCAAAACGCTGCAGCCCTATCAGAAACCAAATCCGGACTGAACTCAGCAGCGATTACCCGCACCGCATAACCCGCTTCCAGCAATCGAACGGCGCATGTCAAACCAGACACTCCTGCGCCGACAACCACGCACTGCATATCCGACCGCTCACCGAACAAGACCTTCACATTCGCGGTCAGCAAGTGTCTTGAGTGACCCCGCTATGTCGTACCGGGTTACGCACATGCCCAAGGTGAGGAAGCCAAAATCGGGTTGGTTCGTTCCCCGCAAAAAGAAGCGCAAATCAGGCCCCAGAGTCGCAGCCAGCGAACGAGGTCTCCCCCCTTGCCCCGCCTGCGGAGAGTGGAGTATGCAGAAAGACAACAACCGCGTCGAACTGTACTGCGGCGCCTGCGGCGCTATCATGGGTTCGAGTTGAAATCCGTCTGAACCCTGAAATGGGTCGGTGTGTACCGAGTGCCGCCGCAGTGATGAGGAACCGCACCGGATGCCTTGGGCGTCGCGAGTGATGGGCGATCTGAGCGGCACTCGAGTGAGTCCAATGTCAAGAATCGTCGTCGATGCCAATGGCAAGCGGTATCGGATGCAGGATCCAGCACCTCTCACCCCTGCTCCTGATGACATTCAATTGGCTACGGAGAGCAAGCCGTGGCGCAATTATTGGCGCATGCTAGGAACGGTGATTCTCGCATTCATCGTGATTTGGTTTGGTTTGACGATGTTGGTCGCAGGGGGGATATACGGCGAGTTCATTCTAACCATAATCGGAGCGTTCTGTTCTATCGCACCCCTTCCCTTCCTCATCATTCTCCACCGACCAAAGATGGTCCACGTTCGCCTCGCGGTCCCGGACTCCGGAGGCAAAACACATCACCCTCTCCCAGAAGGTGGTTCACTCCAGACCCCGGAACCGACGGCATTCCAACGATTTCTCACTCCTGACGACTCGGTTCTCGATTTGCCGCCCTTGCGGCAGGTCTGGGGTGCCTTCCTTGTAACGGTGATACTCGGTGTGCTTCTCTCTGTGCCATTACTGATGTCATTGCTATCTGAGAATGAGGATTATGTCGTAGGGGTTTTTGCTCTCTCGTTCATCCCTGTGATGCTCCTTGCAATCGCAGCGTTCTCAATTCCAGTCTTTGCATGGTGGGCAACCTCCTCGAAGATACTTGGTCTGCCGACTCGGCGCCGAGATGCTGAGGCTTGGTTGATTGCTGGGATGGCTTCTGCTCTCCCAGCCTTGCTGGTAAATTCCTTCGTTTTCCCCGCATTACTGCCGGCCGGGATGTCTCAGGATACGGTCTATGCTCTTGGCGCTACGATTAGTGCGCCAATCGGCGAAGAGATCTTCAAAATGCTCGGCGTCTGCATGTTCTTGCCTATGATTAGGAATGCGAAGAAAGGCTTCCAAGTTGGATTCACCGTGGGGTTGGGATTCGCCTTGATCGAGAATCTAACCTACATCCTGGGAAGTGGATTAAGCGGGGCAATAACTTTGACGATTACAACGGTTGTTCGGGGAATCGGCTCGATTCCCGCCCACGGTCTTTGGACTGGAATTACCGGGTTTGCCATAGGCTCTCTGGCCCAGACTCAGGATGCCGATAAGAGGGCGAGTTGGATATTTCGAACGCTGAGCATCAAGACCGTGGATATCGCAGAGAATCTCGGATTCGATGTCGATGGAGATGGTGATCACTCCGGCTACGATGATGAGAGACACACTTTGCAAGAAATGTTGGCGATGGATGATGATGACAGGGCGGCGTGGAAACTAATCGACCCTGTGACTGGGATGCCGATTGAGACTGAGAATTCCCAGCAATTGGAGGAGGTCGGTGAATACATGGTTACCGCAGCTCATGCTGCTGAACTCAGGGCAGAGGATGGGCTGCGATTGCTTCCTCCGAATGTGGTTTGGGCTTGCTTGTTGATTTCAATCGCCGGGCATGCCTTCTGGAATGGTACGAGCGTTGGAATGGAATATCTCGCTGGTGCGCTATCACTCGGAATGGGGGGAACTCTCGTCCTCAGTTTGATTTGGACTGCGATCCTCATTTCCGTGCTACTATTCCTCGCACGGGGCGTCTTCAAGGGAGTTCGTTCCCTCCCTTCCAGTTGAGTGGAGGCGGGGGAATCCTTCATCATCCTCTGACGGCGGATTGTAGTCGAGGACACATGGAACTGACCTCTGACCAGATGGTTTCGATAGGCTTGGTGCTCGGGCTGATGTTGATATCGGGCGCCCGAGGAATGCTCAATCGAAGTGGACTCCTCGCGGCTGCGACAGTCGGCCTCTCCGTGTCGCTGTTAGGACACTGGACATGGTTGGCGATTCTCATCGTTTTCCTCGTCGTCGGTTCTCTGGCGACTCTGTGGCGTTACGATGAGAAAGCGGCCCTCCGCTTGGCTGAGGATAACAAAGGCACTCGCGGCTGGCGCAACGTGATGGCGAATGGCGGAGTTGCTGCTGGCGTGGCTGTGGCAAATTTCGCTATGGGTGGGCCCGAATGGGCGTACTCGGCTGCTGCGGCTTCGATCGCGGTTGCTGCCTCTGACACCTTAGCATCAGAGATCGGCAGCCTCGACCCACGGACTCGAAGCATCATCAATCTCGAAGCGGTGCCCGCCGGAACCAATGGTGGCATGTCGGTGCTCGGGACATTTGCGGCACTCGCCGGCGGGTTACTCATCGCGGTGATGGCAGTCACTCTCGCCTCGATCACCAGTGTTACCACACCGCTGGTGACGCTGTTCGTCCTCGTCACGGTGATAGGTTGGTTGGGTTGCCAAGTCGACTCTATACTCGGCGCTCTATTCGAGAATAAGGGACTCATGGGCAAGCACACCGTGAACTTCCTTGCCACACTGTCTGGAGCTCTCATGGCAATCGTGGCCCATTGGCGCTTCCTCTAGGGAGGAAGCGAATTCGAGAACCCCCCGATTTGGCCATTTCACCAGCGCGAGAGAGCGCGGGGTTTGAATGCCCATCCGATGGGCGATTGAGCAGGAGAGTAGCCGATGCAGCAACCGAGATTCCTCGCTGGAGTGATGATCCTCCTACTTCTGGGAACCCTCGCCGCAGGAAGTTCAGCGGCTCAGAGCGGCGAGGAATTTGGGCCCGGCCTCGACTTAGAGGTCCCACTTTCACACAATATCTTCCTCCACGGGACCGAGGAAGAGCCTGAGTTTCGTAGGGATTGGCCGATATTGACCGGCATTCCCGGTGGCTCGGCGAGTTTCTCCAAGACAGCCGGTGCTCCTCAAACACTTGTCCAAGTCGATGGGGCGCCGGTCCAAGAAGCGCTTTCCCTCAATGGAACAGTCACCGTGGACCTCTACGCCTCGTTGGAGGCGAAGTCACCGATTTGCCGTCAGACCAATGTCCTCCCAGGCTCTCCAGCTGGTGCGACGACGCGCTTCATCATCACCCTCATCTGGGGTTCCTACAGCCTTCTCAACGGTGAATCAACCAATGAGGTGACCATGGAGGAATCCTATACAGAGTCGCACTTATTCAGCGTCTCAGTTCCAGTCCAAGGTGTCGACTTGAGTCCGGGCGACTCGATATCCTTGCGCATCGAAGTCCAACACGATTGCGTCCAACCCGGTTCCTTGTGGTGGGGTACCTTCGATGCACGAAGCGGAATCACCTACACCGGTGACCTCATCGACCCACGTTTGGAACAGGTCACCGACTCGAACAGAATCACCCGAATCGAATTCACTCCAATCTCGCCTTGGGGGCCCGACGACTTCTCAGATCAGGTTATCGAGGTCGTCGGACCCATGGATGATTACGAATCGATGGTCCACGGATTCGGTCAGGAAGACGAACGCCTCGAGCACTTTGAGGCACCTCACTCATTCAGAGTGGGCGAGGCGAATAGGACGGTTCTGACCTGGTCGACCTCGAATCCTCTCGTTCCCGGCCTCTACATGATCGATGGGTGTTTTACCCTGCAAGACCAAAATCCAGCCGAACCCTGTGATGTGGTTGCAGTGTTGAAATTCGAGGTCGTAGAAGACCCTCAAGCATTGCTCAGCGGGACTTGGGTTGCTTTCCTCATCCCGCTGGGGGTAATCGCTTGGCTCGGCGCTTCGATGCGGGAAGCGATGCTACCTCTCCCAGCCTACGCTGTCATCCTCGTGCTAGCAATCGCCAGCGTAGGCCCTGCAATCCACCTGCCAGACATCGATGCCAACGCAGCGCGCTCGGACGGTGCAGCGCCTTCCTTCGCGCTGCTCGAACACGGCGGTGAGGGCTCGATCTCACTAGCGGATCTGCTATCTGAATCCGACGCCGTGGTCGTCGGGATGTACGTTCCGGGTTCGGCCAATGCGGTACGTCAAGCCAATGATTTCCGCATGGCTGACGCCCTAATCGACAGCGAAGTCACTTTCATCCAAATCGCAACAGGCGCCGGTGTCAGAGCTGTCGACTTGGACGCTCACGCCGCCAGCATCAATGGCTCCTGGCCACTACTGATGGACAAGGCCGATTCCAGCGTTGGCAAAGCCTTCCCCAGCGGAGCCAGCGATGCAGTCATCATAATCGATGCAGCAGGATTCGTCACCGATTGGGCTCCGGGAACATATTCCAGTTCCGAAATCGCAACCGCGGTCGAGGAAGCAGGCAAGGGCTCGGGCCACAGCTTCCTCGACCCGCTCACTATGCTCTGGGGCACCGCACTTCTCCCGCTCTTCGTCCTCGCGATGCCCAGAGAGCGCAGATACACCGAACCCGACGAGGTTCTCCTACCCGGCTCAGGCGTCCTCCTCACCATCCTCGCCGCCGGCTTCGGCTTCGCCATCTGGGCGGTCCCGATCGCTCTGCTCGCGGCGGTGGGCCTCGGAACGATATGGATATGGATTGAGGTCGCACTGGCTGCACTACTAGCCTATCACGGCTTCAGGACACTAACCAAGGGTCGCATTCCTGAGATTGATTGGATCGCCGGAAAATTGCATTCTGCGCTGCCGCAAGCATACCAGGATTGGCGCAAAGCTTCATCTTTCAGCGACGATGTCCACCTCGGAATCTGGGTTGCTTGGCTCATCTGGCTACGCACTCCTGATATGGTCGCACAAGGGGTCGGCTCGGTCGCCCGCACCGGGGCTCTCGGCGTGATTCTGGCTCTGGCGATGTTGGCTGGGTTGATCCTCGCCGCGGGCCTGGCCGTGGTTCTGGCTCGTGGAATCATCGGCGTCACAGGCCCGATTCCCCGTACACTGGGTAGTCTCAGCGTTGGCATCCGTCCTCGAGCTTGGGGTTTGGCGAGTGCCATGCTTGGGGGATGGTTGCTTCTGAGTTTGGTTGTAGGTCCCCTACTGGGTTCGCTTTGAGCCAGGGCAACGGACACACACCCCGACCGTGAGCATCATAAGAGTGGGGCCGCTCGTCGATGCACTCCTTTGGGGGTATAGTATAACCTGGTAGTACCGCGGGCTCCAGTTGCACGGGAATGACGACGAGTGGGTAATCTGATGGTTTTGATGACCAACTGGAGCACCGACCCGTCGCAAACCGAGAGCGTGCATCTGCCAGGTGCACGCTAGGCGGAAGATACCCGCTGATCTGGGTTCAAATCCCAGTGCCCCCACCATCTCTCTTCAAACAGATGAAATCTTAGAGATGGTGGGGTCACTTCAGCCGAGCCGCAAAGCGGCTCGCTCCTCGTTCCACTCGGAGTTCGCGCTTCCCTCCCTTCGGTCAGTCCAGCGCTCAGCTCCCAGTGCCTCCACCAAAACTCCTCGTGCCTGACCTGTCGCGCTCTCTAGAGCGCGACTGCGCTCATGTTGAGGGTGCTCGAACTCACGTTCGTGCACCCGATTTCATTCAATCTCGCTTGGATTGAAAATCGGATTCTGCGGATACAGCGTCTAATGCTTCTTGCTCACCTTTTGAGACGCTAATGTTGGTTGTTTTTCTTCGATTGAATATCTGTTTCAATTCTTGTACCAGAATAGGTGGGATTGAAGGACTCCGCTTGTGCGCGGAGTGTTTAATGAATCGCCGGTCGGTGGCTCTTGCGCTGGTGCTGCTGCTGATGTCGCCATTGGCCGGCAGCATCGCAGCACCTGGTGTTGACGAGGGGCGAGTGCCCCTCGATTCTACTGGGATTCAATTGATTGAGGCTGGTCAGACCACCGAGGTTCCGCAGCAAGCTCCCATCTGGTGGGATACCACCCTCGAGTGGTGGGAGTACACCACTCTCGACGCTGACCGTAACGGCATACACGATTCGCTCCAGACCGCTATTGGCCCGGTCAACGTCGGACTCTCTTACGCGCGCGAGGTGACCGATTTCGACCGCGCGCTACTGCAAAGATTGGGTTACGACATCCATCAGGAATTGCCAATCGTCGATGCTCTTCTTATCGGGGATGTCGACGCGAGCCAGGTCTGGCATCTCGCCCAGCTCAACGGCGTCGTCATGGTCGAGCGATACGGTTCGCTGGTTTTCTACGGCGATGTTCAGACCCAAGCGGTCAAGGCGAGAAATTCGACTGAGTATCCGGTCGGGGCTTGGGACTTCGGCGTCACCGGCAAAGGCATCAACATCGCCATGGTTGACACCGGTGTGGATAACGAACACCCTGGCTTGGACGGCAAATTCGTCGCCGGTTACGATGCGGTTTGCTTCGTCCACTCAGACCCACAATGTATCCTCGCCGGCGGTCGTGAGGATGACGGATCATTCGACCCGGACGATGGAAACCAGCATGGCACCGCCTGCATGGGCATGGCCAGCGCCACAGGACTCGAGGCAGATGGCTCGCAATCCGAATTCTACGGTTCTGCCCCCGACGCTGGACTCGTCGACGTGCGCATCGGCACAGACGTCGGTGCCGGGCCGTTCGAGAATTACCTGCTCGAGCAGGAATTCTATGAGTCCGCGATGAACGGCTTGCAGTGGATCATCGATCATCGCGACGATGCCTGGCCGGGAATAGACGAAGCTAGCCACGGCATCGACATCATCTCTCTATCTTGGGGAATAACCAGTCACGAGAACGGGGGCTCGGATGGAACAGACATGCACAGCCGCGTTCTCGACGAAGCGATGGAACTCGGTATCGCCGTCTCCAACGCCGCGGGCAACGACGGCGAGGACAACGACGGCCTCTCAGGGATGGCATCCTCCTCTCTCTCCATCACCGTGGCATCAACCGACGACCAGAACACCGTGAACCGCACGGACGACACCATCGCGGGCTATTCCTCGCGCGGCCCGCGCAAAGACAATGGCGACGGAAACCCCGTCAACGAACTCATCCCAGAAATCAGCGCACCCGGAACCAACATCATCCAAGCTGAAGGGTGCGTCAGCAGCGGTGGCTGCAACAATTTCCTCGGCGGCGACGCATCACAGAACACCTACACCGGCCGCGGCAGCGGCACATCCTACGCAGCACCAGCAGTATCGGGCGTAGTCGCGCTCGTCTGGGAGGCCAACGAGAACCTCACTCCCCTACAGATCAAGGAGGTTCTCAAGCACACCGCGGAAGTTCGCGGCGAGCCCAGCGCACCCGAGGTAGACCCCTATTGGAACCGCGAGTTCGGCTACGGAATGGTCGACGCACTCGCCGCTGTCGAGCTCGCAATTTTCCTTCGCGACAGCGGCCAAACCCCATTGATCGACCCAACCCTGCAAAGCCACTCGTACGGCTTCAATCAGACAAGCACCGAGACCGCGATTAACATCACAGGCCACGCCTGGGGTCAATCAGGAAGCATAGACCGCGTCGAATACCGAATAGACGACGGCGAATGGCACGAAGCAACCTACTCAGTCACCCCCAGCGAAGTCGGAGCGCTAACCCCATTCCTTTGGCACGTCCTCCTCGACCCGGCGAAACTACCAGCCGGCGAGCACACCATCGAGGTGCACGCCGTCGCCGGCGCCATGCATTCCCTCCCCGTATTCCACCAAGTCAACGGCACCGGTGCAGCCCAAACAGCTCTGGGAATCCCACCACTCGCGATCGGCGTTATCGCCCTCGTAGCAATCGCTTGGGTCGCTTCCCTCGTCCTAATCCGTTATCGCTCCGACGACGAGATCGAAGCGATTATCGAGACCGTCCGCTCACGTGAGTCAAATGGCACTCAGATTGACACTGATATCGACGAAGTGGTCGAAGCCGAAATCATCGAGTAAGCCGGCCTCGCGATTCGACAAATTTCCCTCGTGAAACTCACCTCAGACCCCGAAACCGAAGGATTCGAGGGTGTGTCTTCAAATGCTCACCGAGTCGTCCGTAGGTCGTGGTGCGATTTTCGGAACGAGCGAACAGCATCCGTCCAACTGGCGTTAGACGGATGTTCGACATGGCTGGCGATGACGCTGTCCAATTCGGTTTGGGGGAGCCGGATTTCCAACCTCCGGACATCGCCATCGAGGCATTCACCCGAGCGATGGAGGAAGGCCGCAACAAGTACACCACAACCGCAGGCCTTCCACCGCTGCGTCAGAAGATTGCAGAGACCTGGCACCACCGTGACCCCACTTTGAGCGATGAGAACGTCTGTATGACCATGAGCGGAACCAATGCACTGCTTGACATTTTCCTGGCATTGGTCGATCCGGGAGACGAAGTCCTCCTCCCCGAACCATACTTCCCTCTCTACCCAACGGATGTCGTGATCTGCGGCGGCAACCCAATCCTCTATCCCTGCCTATTCGAGAATGGCTTCGTGCCGACAATCCCCGACCTCGAAGCTCGCTTGACGGACAAAACTGTCGCGATTCTCTACAATTTCCCAAGCAACCCGACGGGCGGAAATGTGACTCATGAACAGCGCGACGAATTGCTTGAATTCGCACGCGAGAACGATTTATGGGTCATCACCGACGAGGTTTACGATCGCATCGTCTACGATTCCGAACACGTCTCATTCCTCGGTGCTGGATACGACAAAGTCATCATGATCAACTCATTTTCCAAGACCTTTGCAATGACCGGCTGGAGAATCGGCTACATCCTCTCGCCGGACCTCGAAGCGATGGGTCATATCACGAAGATGCAGTATTATGTGACGGCGTGCAGCAATGATGCGATGCAGCACGCCGTGCTCGAAGCCTTGGAGAAGGCCTCGGATTATCCGGCGCAGATGCGAGATGAATTCCATGCGCGTCGGGATTTGATCTGCGAGCGATTGAACGCCATGCCGGGCGTCAGTTGCCACGTTCCGACCGGCGCATTCTACGTCTTCCCTAAGATCGATGTTCCTGGCATGAATAGCGAAGAGATCGCAATGGCTCTGCTCGAAGGCGGAGTTCTCTGCAGCCCCGGTTCCGCCTTCGGGGCTGCTGGTGAGGGCCACCTGCGCTTCGCGTACACGATTGGACGCGAGGACATATCACGCGGCATGGACCGTGTCGAGAAGGTCCTCGCTGAACTGCGTGGAGAATGAGAGGCGATTCTGTGTCCGGAATCGAGGCCTTACTGGCTTTTCTGACAGGCCTCGTCCTGTTCACCTATGGCTCGCGCCGACTCGATGACCGTATCGGTTTGGGGCTGCTCCTCGCCGCTGCGGCGGCCCTGTATTCGATCGGCCCGAACCCGTTTCTATTCGGAATGTTTCTGGCCTGTGGTTGGTATTTGCTGAGTCTAGCCGTCGACCGAGCCTTCCCGGCTGAATGAGCGGCCGAATTCAATCGTCGAAAAGGCCGAATGGAAGGTCGATCATTCGGCTGCTATCTTCGGCATCCTCGTCGTTTTCGCCCGATTCACCCTCCCCTGAATCCTCATCGCCGCCTCCTGTTGTCCGCTTCCAAGCACCGAAGCCATCCAGAGGGTCGCCCTCCTCGTCTACGGAGTCGGAGGTGGGTGATGCATCTTCTTCGAGTAGGGTCTGGTTGAGATTCTCGATGCGCTCCTCTGGGTCGCGCATCCAATCCGGCATATCGTGCGCACCACCGAGAACCGAGATGGTCGTGAAGACCGCGACGGGAAGGACCGAGATGGCGACGAGGAAGTCGATAATCGCCGCGTCGGGAACTTGTTCGGCAGGCATGATGGATTCTAGCAAGACCGCTTCCAATTGCACGCTGTGCCAAACCGAATAATCGACCGCGAGCCATTCGAGGGCGAGTTGTAACATCACGCGCGCGATGAACCAGAAGATAATGATGGGCAGAATCCATGAGAATTTTGAGATTCGAGCCAGAATCTTACGGAACCATGCTGCGATTCCGATGAGATGGCGAGAGTAAATCGGTTGGATTCTGAGGCCGAACCAGAGCGCGATGAAATAGCCCACCATCCCCAATTCGAAGGCCTGTTCGGGCTTGAGAAAGCGCTCTGGAGTACCTTCCATTATTCCTAATGGAATAGCGATCAGCGCGACTTGAATCGGAATAGCCAGAATCTGCAGGCCCCCATGAATCGAGAGAATATCGTAGGTATCGGTACGACTGCTGACGAGCCGAGCCATCTGACCGTACGGACTCGATTGCAGATTGAGTCTGGCTCGGTCGATCAACTCGGGCGTATTGACCTTCCGACGCAGGCCCAGAACCGTCAACCATCCACCTCTGTCCGCGACGCTGGCAGGCGAGTACGCTCCCGCGACCAAGGCCAGAATCAGTGAGAGGAATCCGTAGGCCAGACCAGCGATGATTATCCAGTCAAGCGCGGCTAGGTCGATGTCGAATGAGAGTTGCTCGCCGTCATTATCAATCGAGAGAAGGTAGGTCAGGGAAAAGCCAACAATGGGTGCGATCGTCACCTGCCCGAGGACGATGGTAGCCAGAAAGAATCGAGGAAGTAGTGGACTCTTCCCTCCAGTCATCGAGCCGTGGCAACTCCAAACCAACATAAGCCCTTCATTCGAAGATGCAGTACCAATCCTTGTTCATCGACATGAGTGAAGTTCGCCAAAGCACGCAGAAGGTCCGCCCGTAGGGCGGCGCACGCACCTACCGAACCTTCATACACAAACCGATATCGCATGAACTCGTTGTCTATGCGGAGCCTATCGTCAATCACCTTGTTCGCCATTCTCATGGTGACGAGTCTCTCGCCCCTCGCGTTTGACCCGGCACTGGACTACACTCCAGCACGCGAGGCCTCACCTCGAGCCCTATTCGATTACGAGGTGACCTCGATCGAGATTGGAAACGGTTCCCTCGACGCAACCGAGTGGACGAATCCTGACGGCAGCACCGTCGAGTACGTCATGCGAGACGAATTGATTCAGATCAACGTGACATTCACCCAAGCGGGAACCTCTGGTCAACCATCGAGCGCAACCGGATATCTCCAGATCTGGCATCCGATCGGATTCAAGCTCGCAGAATGGCAGGTCAACATGAGTCTGTCCGGGTACCAATCTTACCGCGGAGAGTTCTACTGGACGCCAACCTCAGCTCACAGCCAGTTGGATGAGAACGGCTTCCTCGTGGGCGGCATCATCCTTCGAGGAATCGTCGATGGGGGTCTCGCTGATGATAACGATGCCAATAACCAACTCGACCGAGAGATGCCGGTCGCGGTCTGGAACGATCCGATGGAGAATGGGATCTGCGGAGATGTCGACCAAGACAATTCACCGGATTGCCCGAACCAACTCAGCTACGGCAATCCGACTTGGGTCGGAGCGGGTTACGATGCCGATGGCTCCCTCTCCGACCATCCTGATTACTACGGCCACTGGCGAATGGACAATACCTCCAGCGCCATCGGTGAGCGCCACTGGCGAGTCTCCCGACAGGGCGCCGATTATGCCAGCAATCGTCTCGACAGACTCTGGTGGGGCTGGCTAACTCCTTTCGACAGCTGCGATGATACGGGTCATGGTCTGGGTTACGGGACCTTCGACAATGCAATTTCAGCGCTTTACGCCAACAATTTCTGCCGAGCTCGAATCCGTGGATTCGAGTATCTATCGCTCCAGATGGTCTCACATGCTTGGGGCGAGATGGGTGAGGGAGACATGGTTCGGATGGAAGCCGCTGCAGCCGGCGATGAATTCTACAATTACACCGCTCAGGAACTCTCTACCACGTACGGAGATTGGACTCAATTGGTCTGGAACATGTCCGATGTCCATCCAACTGGAGATTACACGCTGGCATTCAGATTCGATTCCGATTCGTCGTACGCCACTCAAGGAATCCACCTCGACGGATTCATCCTCTTCGGAATCGAGAGGGTCGCGGAATACACCCTCGACGTCGATTGTGACGACCCACTCCCGAATGCCTACATCGTCATTCCAGCCGACCCTCGACCTCCATCGCTTGCTTGCAAGGTGAAGAATAACGGATACGTGGATATTACCCTGCGCATCTACACCGAGGTATCGAACAAGTCGTGGATGTGGGAGCACCCTCTCAGAATTGATTCAAACCACCCCTCAGATCACGACAATAGCGTGGTGACGAAGAACATCAAGGCCCTCGAAACCATGGATTTGTGGATCAATTTGACGATTCCCGACGGAGTTACTGTGCAGGAGGTCAATTGGTACGTCCACATCGGTGACGGACTGACGAATTTCTCCAAGTGGAGCATCGATCTTCCTGTTGACGTCACCGCCGCATATTCCGCTTATCTCACTCAGAAAACTCTCGCAAATCCTGCCGTCACCCTGCTTCCCGGCGAAACTGGCGATGTCACTATGACCCTGAAGAATACGGGTAATCAGAAGGCGACTTGGAACCTCGGCGGTACTTTCGCTGACAATCGATGGAGCGCTGTGAATCTGGTCTGGATGAATGAGACTGGAGTGGAGATGACCAGTATTGAGATGGCTATCGGAGACAAATTCGAACTCAATGCTCGCGTCACCGCACCCGATGAGATAACCCCCGGCTCTTACGCCATCACCCTACTCGCTAACGGACGGGCACCGGCTAATTTCCAGACTGAATGGACCATTCATGTCGAGGTCCCAATCGATCATGATCTCAAATTGAATCCTGAGGTCAGGGAGATGCTTGCGCCTGCTGATGGTGCATTACGCTGGATTGAGATACAACTCGTCAACGATGGAAATTCCGAGGAGGCCTTCGACCTCACCATCTCATCCGATTGGCGCCTCGGTCTTTATCTGAATGCGGAACAGACCCTTGGAATCGACCCATTCGGAGGCGATACGAGTATTCTGCTGATGTTCCCGATGCCGTATGGAATCGAGAACGAAACCTACCAAATCTGGGTTCGAGCAACGAGTCAGAGCAATCCGCAATACCAGCGCAGCGTCCAATTGCTGCTGACGGTGCCTGAGACATACCTCGTCGATGTTCCAGACATGGATCTCACCGACGAGGTATACCGCGCAGGCGATGACCCCCGCACGATGCGCTGGGAGGTCTGGAATAATGGCAATATGCCTGATAGATACCACATCTCCTTTGAGACGAGCCATTCTGATATCTCGGTCTTTGCAAAGGATCTGACCAATGGAAAGACCGGATGGATCGAGCCCGGTTCTTCGGTCAATCTCTCGGTGAGTTATGCCTTCGAGCAAGGCGCCGATGGCGACCGAACAGTGACCATGATTGCTACCAGTCAAGAGGCCGATTCCGTCGGTCAGAGCGTTTCAGCTCAAGGTGAGGCCGATTTCAAGGTGGGCAAGGTTGGCTGGTTACTGGTCCTGCCTCCTGCTGGAGGTCAGACGGTCGTCATCGACGAGAAGGGTTCTGTGACACTCGAATTCACTGTCCAGAACCTGCATACGACTTCTGAACAATTGATGCGAGCCGATATCGACAGGACGACTGAACCGGACCTGTTCTACAATGTCCTCGATGTCCGCGTAGACAGTGAGGACCGTGATTTCGTTCTCGGCCCTCAGGCAACGAAGGTGGTCACCGTCACAGTGAATGTGGCGCAGGAGAATCTGGACAATCTTGCTGAGAATACGATGATGTTCAACGTGATTCTATCGGTTGACTCCGACATCGACAAGGTCTCGGTCGGAACTCCGATTCAGTTGGTGAAGACGGTCCAGACCTCCGATGGTCCAGAATTCGGCTTGATGGCGAAGATTGCTGCGAATATCGTCTTCGTCCTCGCCGGACTGGTCGCGATGGGTGTGGTCTTGGTCATCACCCTCCGTATCGTTCGTGAGGCGGGCGCGCCGCTTGAGGAATACTCGAGCATCGAGGATTACTCGCCGAGCTTCGTCGACTTCGGTGGAGACAGCGCGGTCCCTGCCGCGCCCGAGTTGCCCGCCGCCGATGAAGTCGCGAATTCTATGTTCGGCGGCTCGGCGGAAATCTTCGAGAATCCTGCCGCTGAGATGCCACCTCCTCCATTGCCTGAAGCAGATGCACCATCACCCGAGATGCCACCTCCTCCGATGCCAGAGCCTGAGGCGATCCCCGAGGCTGTGCCAGAGGCGATTCCTGAGCCAGAAGGGGTTGAGGAGGTCTTCGAGGAAGAAGTCGAGGTGGAGGAGCCGGCCGAGGAGGCTGTCGAAGAACCGACTCCCGAGGCCGAGCCAGAACTCCCACCAGGTGTTCCACCCGTTCCTGAAGAAGGCCTACCCGAGGGCTGGACGATGGAGCAGTGGGCCTACTATGGCCAGAAATGGCTCGACCAGAATAAGGGTAATTGAGCCTGATATTCGGAATTCTCCGGTGCGAATCGGCTGATTGTGGGACGAGCGCGCTCGCGCCTACGTGTGCGAGGCCTTATGACCCCCACTCGGGTCGGCGGACTGCTGGATTCCGGAGCGTGATTTCCGATGTACAACGGTCAACAACCTATATTCATCCTCAAGGAGGGGACTACCAGAACGAGTGGAAAGACCGCTCAGAGCAACAATATCGCTGCCGCCAAGGCGGTTGCCGACGCTGTCCGCAGCACTTTGGGACCGAAGGGCATGGACAAGATGCTCGTCGATGCAATGGGCGATGTCGTCATCACCAATGATGGCGCGACCATTCTCAAGGAAATGGACATCGAGCACCCTGCTGCTAAGATGATCATCGAGATCGCCAAGACTCAGGAACAGCACTGCTTCGACGGCACCACCAGTGCCGTCGTCATCGCCGGTGAGCTGCTCAAGCGAAGTGAGGACCTCGTTGAGCAGAACGTTCACCCAACCGTAATCTGCGAAGGATTCAGGCTGGCTTCAGACAAAGCGGCTGACCTCATCGATTCTCACGCTCTCGATGTCAACGAAGAGCGCCTCCACGAAGTCGCACGCACCGCGCTTACCGGCAAGAGCGCTGGGGCGGTCAAGGAATTCCTAGCAGACATCTCCGTCCGAGCCGTGATGTCCGTCGGTCAAGATACCGATGACGGTGTCGTCGTCGACCTCGACGATATCAAGATCGAGAAGAAGCAAGGTGGTTCGATCAAAGATAGCACCCTCGTCGACGGAATCATCCTCGACAAGGAACGAGTCCACTCTGGAATGCCTCGTGGATTGGCTGATGCGAAGATCGCTCTCATCAATTCCGCGATCGAGGTCAAGAAGACCGAGGTCGACGCGAAAATCCAGATCACCGACCCGAATATGTTGGCCCAATTCCTCGACGAGGAGGAGTCATTCCTCAAGGGCCTCGTCGATAAAATCACAGCCAGCGGCGCCAATGTCGTCATCTGCCAGAAGGGCATCGACGACCTCGCCCAGCACTACATGGCAAAGGCCGGTCTTTTCGCAATCCGCCGCGCCAAGAAGAGCGACATGGAAGCGCTCTCAAAGGCGACAGGCGGCAGTATCATCACCAATATCGACGACCTTAGCGGAGACGACCTAGGTCAAGCCGCCAAGGTCGAAGAGCGAAAGATAGGCGATTCAGACATGGTCTTCATCACCGGCTGCCCGCAAGCCAAGAGTGTCAGCGTCCTGCTGCGCGGCGGAACCGAGCATGTGGTGGATGAGATCCGCCGAGCCTTCGACGACGCCGTCGGCGTTGTCGCAGTCGCCCACGAAGACGGAGCGGTCCTTACCGGAGGCGGCTCAGTCCTCGCAGCGATTAGCCGCGACCTTCGCCAGTACGCAGAAGGAATCGGCGGTCGCGAACAGATGGCAATCGAGGCCTTCGCCGGCGCTCTCGAGGTCATTCCTCGAACCCTCGCCGAGAACGCCGGCCTCGATCCAGTAAACACAATCATCGATCTCAGAAAGGCGCACTCCGAGGGCCTTTCGACCCACGGAGTAAACGTCTACGACGGCGGTGTAGTCGATATGCAAGAGAGCAAGGTGTACGAGCCAAGCCGTGTTGTGGAACAGGCCGTGCAGAGCGCTTCGGAGACCGCGGTTATGATTCTGAGAATAGACGATGTCATCTCCAGTAAGGGTGGCGGCGGCATGGATGGCGCCGACTTCGATGGCTTCGATATGTAAGGTCATTTACGACCGTAGGTCGTACCAGACGTTTGCATCAAGTTCAAGAATCGATTTCCGGTGGCAAGCCTGCCCGTCAGGGCTGAGATGGTTCGATGGCAATCGTCAGTGTCTGGATTGAAGAGGGCTGCATCACCTGCGATGCCTGTGAAGAGATCCTCCCCGAAGTCTTCCACGTCACCGATGACACATGCTACATCAAGTCCGAAGTCCGAGTCGATGGCGGCTACGACCGCAACGAAGTTCAGGCTGGTTTGACGCCCGAAACGATTTCTGAATTCCACGATGATATCCTCGACGCCGCCGACGGCTGTCCGGTGGATGTCATCATCGTCGTCGAAGCTGGCGAGGCTGCCGCAGAGGCTACTGAGGAAGCACCTACAGCAGCCGAGGTTGAGGCCGTACCGGCCGAGGCAGCGACCGAGGCTCCCATCGAGGTTGCCGGCGACGATATCGACGAATTACTGAGTGCGGGCGACCGCAGCCTGGCAATCCTATTCGGTTCACAATCCGGCAATTCCGAGGAGCTTGCTGCAAAGTTCGCCAAGCAGGCTGCGGATTACGGCTTGACAGGCGCCGTCCACGATATGGACGGCTTCGACTTTGGTTCCCTGTCGGGCATGAAGCGTGTTCTCATCGTCTGTTCGACCTGGGGCGAGGGCGAGATGCCCGACAATGCCGAGGAGCTTTGGCAGACCGCGACGAAGGCTCCAGCCGGCAGTCTGTCCGGAGTCCACTTCTCGGTCTGCGCTCTCGGCGATACGAGCTACGAATTCTTCTGCGAGTCTGGAAAGGACTGGGATGAACAATTCGAGAAGCTCGGTGCGACGCGGTTGGTAGACCGCGTCGATTGTGATGTGGATTATGATGGTCCAGCGGCCGCTTGGGCGCTCGATGCTCTGGCCGCTGTAGCCGCCGTCGATGGCGCCGGCGTTTACCACGAAGAGATGGTCGAGGCAATCAAGGCTCATGCCGCTGGTGACTCTGGTGGTGCAGATGGCGAGGACGGATTCTCCGTTCCCGACCTGACAGCAGCCGCAATTCAAGCAGAAATCAGCATCTTCCGCTACGACCCAGAGGCGGCTTCGACCGGCTCTGACACTTGGGTCTGTGCGATGCCGGGCAGCATGAGCCTACTCGAAGCCCTTCGAACCATCAAGAGCACACACGACGGCAGCCTATCCTTCCGCGATGGGGCTGCCGACGACCCAACGACTGCAATCTGCGTCAACGGCCGATTGGTCCTTCCAGGAACCATCCGCCTCGACGCACTCGCACCGACTCGCGACGGCACACTCAGTCTGCGAGTCGACCCACTCCCCGGCTTCGATGTCATACGTGACCTCGTAGTCGATCACTGGTCGATGGAGCGCCGCCGCGAATCGACCGAACCATGGATGGTCGCCGCAACCCGAGAAGGGGCCGCGACCATGCAAGGCGCAATAGGCACAATGGAGCCGAATGTCGCCACGGCGCTGCACTCGATTACCGATTTCAGCAGCGCCGCCCTCCTCCAAGCATCATCCGACGCAGTTCCGCACGCTAACGGATATCTCGGGCCCAGCGTCCTAGCATCAGCCTGGGCCCGCCGCAACGACCCTCGCTCATCCCAATCCTCAGTAGCGAGCATCGATGCAGTTCTCGGCAGTTCAAACGGCATCAAGGCCGAGACAGACCTAGCTAGCATCAGGCGCCAAAACGGGTCCGGAGTCGTCATTTCGGAGGCTTTGTTGGACGCACGAACGCACGTTCTAGAGCAGGAAGGGTTCACCGGCCGCCACGGCAAGCACGTCTGGTGGTACGCATGGACTCTGAAGTCTAGCGGCAAGGTCAACGATACGGTCCTCTATCGACAGGTTCTGGGGCCAATTGGCCTCCTTGGAAACCTCACTTCTGGCGTCACCGCTCGCATGGTCGCTGGCTTCACTCGCACCGGTGGGGACATGTTCTACGATATGCTGGCGATGGTCGCTCCACCGGCTGGATTCGGAAAGATGCCGCGGCAATTCAATTCATCAGTCGAGAATCATCACGAAGTCGTGGCGATTTTCAACGAGCTCGACGGGAGATTCTGAGGTGAGAAAATGGCTACCAAGTTTGCTTACCACCCTGGAAACGTCGCCCACAGCAGCGCTCCTGAGGTTGCTGATACGATGGGACCGCTGGCCCGCGCTTTGGGAATCGAGTTGGTTCCCTTGGCGGGGGCCACCAGTTGCGGCGCCGGGATTGTAAGACAGGCTAACCGGCGCCTGCAACTGACTCTCAATGCACGCACTTTTGCCTATGCTGAGGCGCAGGGTCTGGACATTCTGACTCCTTGCGCTGCTACCGCTGGCAATTTGCACGAGGATTTGCAGACTTTGAAGTCTGATCAGATTCTGCTGCAAGAGGTCAATGAGACGCTTGAGCGAACCTGTGGCTTGACAATGACGGGTGAGGTCAAAGTTCACCATTTGTTGCATGCAATCGTTGACGAGATCGGTATTGAGAAGCTTGAGGAGAAGGTTCGTAATCCGATCGATTTCGCGGTTGCTGGGTATTACGGGCCTAACATTCAGCAGGATGGGGCTTGCGGCGGAGATGATGTGTATGATCCGAATTATCTCGAGCAGGTGATTTCTGCTTTGGGTGGGACTCCTGTTCGCTGGGAGGCGAGAACGCAGAGCGTTGGTGTTCCGGGGTTGTTTTCGGAGGAGCCGACCGTGTTGAAGCAGGCTGCTGAGGCTTTGTCTGAGGCTAAGGCTGAGGGGGCTGATTTGATTGTCAGTGCATGCAATCTTTCGCACGCGGTCCTCGATATCTATCAGGGCAAGGCTGGCCGAAATACTGGGCTAGCGACAAACATTCCAGTGATTCATCTATGTGAGATGCTGGCTTTTGCTCTGGGCACCCACAATAACCGATTGGCTCTGCTGCGCACGCGTATCGCTGTTATTGGTGACTGAAATTGGTTGATTCGCGCATTCGCGCGGTCAGCGATTGCTAATCCGCTCGCCCGAGCGGGGCTTTGCTTCTCGGTCAGCGGTTGCTAATTCGCTCGCCTGAACGGAAGGTTCGCCAGATTTCGCGGACTTGGGTTTCGGTGATTCCGTCGATTTGGCGCAGGTCGTCTTCGTCTGCCCAGACTAGACCTGCGATGGTGCCGTATCGGTTGAGAAGTCGTGTTGCTAGGTCTTCGTCGACGCTTGGTATGGCGACGAGTAGAGTGATTGCTGCGGTCTGCTCGTCGTTTTGGCTCTCGCGGAGTTGGCGGGCAGCAGCCGCTGCTTGGGTTACAGGGTCGGTCCAGAGTTCTGGCTTGACGGCTTCTAATCTGTCTCGCGCGCGTGGGGTTAGCCCGTCGAGCATGGATTCTTCCCTGCGAGATGCGACGGTGAGGAAGCGCGCGGTCTCGGCTCCGTCCTTGGTAGTGACCACTGGGATGCCGAAGTCGAGGGCGAGGGTGGTGAGTGCGCCCATCAGGGCGTGGGGGTGGACTCTGGGTGATCTGAACAGGCCCTCACCCTCGATGAGGAGCAGGCTTCTGGGTGCTGCGCCGACGAGTCGGCTGGCTTGTTCTAGGAGGCGCCCATCGACGAGTGAATCGACGAAATCTCGGACGGTTTTGCGTTCGACGAGAATTCGCTCGCCGATGCGGAAGTCTCCAGTTTCGAGGCGTTCGATTCTGACATCGGCGCCTAGGGCTTTCAATCGGGCCACTACGGCGCTGTTGAGTTCTCTGTCGTCGGCTGTGACCGTCGCTCCTGGGACGTCAGGAAGGCTCTCTTCGAGGTCGAGCAGATCTTGGGCTGCAGAGACTGGATGAGTCGGTTCTGAGGATTTGGTTCCCGAATCGGTTTCTGGCTCGTCCGATGGTTGAGATTCTGTTTCGCGTACGCGAGAAGGTTGCTCCTCCGGAGTGGGTTCTGCATGCTTGCTCTCGCTGGCCTTCTCTCGGTCTGGGAATTGCTCGAGCCCGGTCTGTCCGCGCGGTCTGAATGTCGATGGAGGCAGGATTGCGGGCTCTTGGGAGCCTTGCTGGCTGGATGTTGACTCGTCCTGATTCAGTTCGGGTCGGTGTTGTTCGCGGATCGTTCTGACGAAATCTGCAACTGAGATTGTCTCCTCATTTTGCTCGACGCGGAATCCGCCTAGGTTCGAGAGGTCGATGTGTCCGCTACGAGTGAGTTGTCTGCGTACTCTGGCGACCGCGCGATGCATGTTCTCTTCACGACGAAGGGCGGCTGCGCGCGCACCTTCGTCGCGGGTCTCCTCGGCGATCAGGACGACGACATCTCCGTCGCGGTGGCGCCCGGTCCTTCCGCGTCGCTGGATATTGCGAATCTCGCTCGGCACCGGTTCGTAGAAGATGACGAGGTCCGCAGCTGGAATATCGAGCCCTTCCTCACCAACACTGGTGGCGATGAGGACATTTCCTTCGCCACTGCGGAAGGTCTCGATGCGTTCGACCTGCTGTTTGGGGGTGAGGCCCTTTCCGCTGCCACGCTTACTTTGGCCGATGAATTGGACTGGGCGAGCGCCCTCGAGTCCGCTGAGGGCGGCATCGAGGGCGGTTACGGTATCTCGGAATGTCGCGAAGACGATGATTCTGGAATCTGCTTCGCGGCGCAGTCGCTCACGCACCAATCGACGGACTGCGCCCACCTTGGAGTGTATTTCGCCCAATTCAATCAAACTCTCTCGGAGGTCTCTCACTCGCGGGTCGCGCAGAAGATTACGGGTATTCTTTTTCTCGGAATCCGACCCGCTTTCCTTTCTATCGAGGAACTCACGAGCGGCTGCGGTTCCTTGGCAGAGCAAGTGATTGATCAGGTGATGAAGAGACATCGCCAAGCCGATTCGACTCATCGAACCGTAGGCATCGGACTCGCCCCTGCGAACGGCCGTATTCGCGCGTTCCATTGCGTTGGCGAGTCCGGAATGTGAGACAGGTCCCGGCAAGACGTATCTGCCGAGCCTACGCTCACGATCGACGATACTCTCCTGCCAGCGAACGAACGGCTCGGCCAATTCGCGAATCTCATCGGGTACGCGAACTCGCAATTCCTCGATTTCGAGATTCGCGAGATGGCCTGCAAGCATCGCATCGCTCGAAGTCCGAATGTGAATTCGCTCCACTGCCAATCTCTCACAGATTTCCTGAACTTTCTCTGTCTTCGAGCCTGGACTCGCGGTCATTCCCAGAATCAATGGATTATCCGCGAGTCCCAGATAGAGATCTGCAACCTGAGCCGCACCGGTCTCGCCAGTAGCATGGTGGGCCTCATCAACCACCAATAAGCAGCAATCTCTCAGATCGAGCACGCCCCGATTGACATCGTTGCGCACGACCTGAGGGGTCGAGACGATGAGTCGGCTATTCTTCCACATCCCCTCTCGCTTCGAGGCGGGAACAGCACCACTCATCGCCATCGGTTCAACCTCACCCTCTGGAAAGACTCGACTCAAATCATCGAGATGCTGCTTCACCAAAGCCACCGTGGGCGCGACCATCAGCGCCCAGCCGTCCGAGCGCCGCAGCATCTCCGCCATCACCATCCAAGCAACAGCGGTCTTCCCAGCCGCCGTTGGCAACACCAACAGCGTCGAACCCGACAGCGCCACATCGACCGCCTCGAGCTGATATGCCCGGGCTTCGACGACCCCGTCACGAAGCCCGTCATGCTGAAGACTGCCGTTCATGGAGCACCGCCTTCAAAGTCAGGGTTCTAAATCGTTGCACTGACCCCCATGTTCACTTACACCCCGTAGGGGTGCAAACCGGCCCCGCCCGATTCGTTCATATAGGGCATGGAGGTCGCAAGGCCGCTCACTACGTGAGGCACCAGACACCACAGGGCTCTACAGCAGTATCCCGGAAAGCCGAACTCCACTCGGAAATCGGCTTTCGGTGTCACGGTTCCTCCCTAACGTGGCGAGCCCGGTTCGAATCCGCTTCGGCGGCAAACTAACCGGTGAAACACTGGAGGACAGACGAATGGCCGACCGACACAACCCCCGCCGTGGTAGCATGGGCTTTAGCCCTCGAAAGAGGGCAGTTCGACCCTATGGGCGAATCACCTCATGGCCCGAGACCGAAGCGAGCGAGATCCGAATTCAGGGATTCGCTGGATGGAAGGCTGGAATGACTCACGTTTTGATGCGTGACACCAACCCTACCTCCACCTCCGCTGGACAAGAGGTCCGCAAGGCTGTCACGGTCGTCGAGGTTCCTCCGATGAAGGTACTGGCCGTCCGCGGCTACCACATGACTCCATACGGTATGCAAACCGCTGGTGAGGTCTGGGCAAACTCCTCCGAGAACCCGGACGGCCTACACCCGCGCTTCGCTAACCAGACTCGCGGCGAGCGAGATGCTGAGGAAGGCCGCAAGCCAGCGAAGCGCGCTGGGCGGCTTCCAAGCCGCGAGGGCGAGACCAACGGCGAGGCATTCGACGCCCTCGCCAACTCGAACCTCTGCGAGGTTCGCCTCATCGTTGCAACCCAACCCGCTCTGGTCAAGAGCGTGCCATCGAAGACCCCCGAAATCATGGAGGTCGGCCTTGTTGGCGGCGACAATGCAGCCAAGCTCGAGTGGGCAAAGGAGCGACTGGGTGGCGAGGTCACCGTCGCAGATGTCTACGAATCGGGTCAAGAAATCGATGTCGTCGGAATCACCAAGGGCAAGGGATTCCAAGGTGTCGTCAAGCGATTCGGAGTCAAGCTTCTGAGCCACAAGAACTCGAAGAAGCGCCGACAAATCGGTAACATGGGAGACTTCGGAACCGGATACGTCCGCAAGACGATTCGACAAGCCGGTCAGATGGGATACCACCAGCGCACCGAACTAAACAAGCGCGTTCTCCGCATCTCAAACCCCGATGAGTCCGATGTGACTCCGGCAGGTGGCTTCCTCCACTACGGAGAGGTCACCAATCCATACATGATTATCCAAGGCAGTCTGCCGGGTCCAGCGAAGCGCCTTCTGCGCTTCCGTGACGCGGTTCGCCCGAAGTCGAAGCTGCACGAGGTCGATTTGACCTACGTCAGTACTTCGAGCAAGCAGGGAGTGTGATTAGATGAAGACAAAGTCGTACAATCTGGTTAACACCGTCGAGCAGGAAGAGATGGACGCTGGTCTGCTCGCCGAGATCTACGAGGTCGAAGCAAAAGATGGCAAGTCCGTCTCTCTCCCCGGCGTATTCGAGGCTGAGGTCCGCGAGGATCTCATCCGCCGCGCCGTGCTCGCTAGCCGTGCAAACCGCAGGCAGGCCTACGGCCACCGCGAGCACGACGGCAAGCGCGCCCCACAACCCGGAATGAAGCACTCCGTCGAGTGGTGGGGCAAGGGTCGCGGTGTCTCGCGCATTATGCGTAAGGCTGGACAGCGCACCGCCGCTCAGAATCCACACACACGCGGCGGTCGCCGCGCACACGGACCTATGGTCGCGAAGGACTGGTCCCAGAAGATCAACAGCAAGGAAAATGGCGTCGCTCGCGATTCCGCAATCGCTGCAACCGCTGACGCTGACATGGTCTCGGCTCGCGGACACCGCTTCGATGGCGGCGTCCGCTTCCCTATCGTCATCGACGGCTACATCGAGAGCCGCGAAGAGGGTGATGAGAAGTACGAGATCGAGAACCTGCCTCTGCAGTACTCCACTCGCAAGTTCGTCGCCATGATGGAAGGACTCGGACTCGGCGCAGACCTCGAGCGCGCTCGCACCGGCCGCGGCATCCGCGCCGGCAAGGGCACGATGCGCGGTCGCAAGTACCGAACTCCGAAGAGCATCTTGTTGGTAGTCGCTCAGACCGATGGTCTGGCAAAGGCTGCTCGCAATGTGCCTGGCGTCGACGTCGTCGCCGCCAAGGACCTCTCTGCAGAAGATCTCGCACCCGGCGGAGACGCTGGTAGACTGACGGTCTGGACGAAGGCGGCAATAGGAGCGTTGGAGTGATTCCCATGGTAGACCCTTACAGTATCATACAGATGCCTTGGATCACTGAGAAGACACTCGAGGCTCGCCGCATCGCCGATGAGGACGGCGGCTACCGCGAGAACAACAACCGAATCGAGTTCATCGTCCGCCGTGAGGCGACGAAGGCTCAGATCAAGGCGGCAGTCGAGGAACTCCTCGACGTTCAGGTCGCTAAGGTCAACACCAAGATCACAATCACTGGCAAGCATGCCTCCGTGCGCCTTGCCGATGGCTACGATGCGGAGGATGCAGCGCTCAAGCTCGGAGCGTTCTGATGAGGTGATATCATGGGTAAGCGAACACGTTCACAACGCCGCGGATCCAGCCCAAAGAACCGGGTTGCAAGCCACCGATTCCCTGCAGCAAACCGCATCCCTCGCGTCAGCGAGAAGATGGGCGAGGTCACCGACCTCGTTCACAGCGCGGCTCACACCGCGCCTCTCGCGCGCGTGAAGTTTGAAGATGGAACAACCGCCCACATCGCAGCTCCTGAGGGCGTCTCCGTCGGCCAGGAGCTGGCCTTCGGAGACAATGTCAGTCTGCGCCCGGGCAATGTCACCAAGCTCTCCGAGATCCCTGAGGGAACTCCGATCTGCAATGTCGAGTCCAGACCGGGCGACGGCGGCAAGTTCGCTCGCTCCGGCGGCAACTCAGCCGTTCTCGAGACCCGAATGGGTGACAAGGTCCGCGTCCGCCTTCCAAGCGGCTCTCTGAAGGACCTACCAGCAAGTTGCCGAGCCACCATCGGTGTGCTCGGCGGACACGGCCGCACCGAGAAGCCTCTGATGAAGGCCGGTGCGGCTCACTACCGCGCCAAGGCGCGAGGAAAGCTCTACCCAACCGTCAGCGGTGTGGCGATGAACCCTGTCGACCACCCTCACGGTGGAGGAAATCACCAAGCGGTTCACGGACCGAACTCGGTGAGCCGCCACGCGCCTCCGGGCCAGAAGGTTGGACACATCGCTCCGCGCCGAACTGGGCGCGGAAGGACGAGGGAGCAGTGAGGTGTGAGAAATGGCACGCAAATCGAAGAAGATGTTCCGCTCACCTAAGACCGCTCGCCGCCAGGCTCGCAAGCGCCGCTCGACAATCGCCGAGCGCCGCAAGAAGGAATTCCTCTGGCGCGGTATGACGATGGATGAGCTGAGCGCTCTGCCACTCTACCCTCCTGAGGATGAGCCCGAAGCACCTTGCATCGCGACTCTGATGCCTTCGCGCGCGAAGAGATCCCTCTCACGTGGGCTATCCGAGGAGGCTGAGAAGTTCCTCGAGAAGGTTCGCGAGAACGGCGGCAGAAAGATGGTCAAAACCCACTGCCGCAGCATGTACATCCTGCCAGAGATGGTCGGTACGACCCTCGGTGTTCACAACGGCCGCGACTTCGTCAAGGTCGAGGTCATCCCTGAAATGATCGGACACGCTCTTGGCGAATTCGCGCCGACCCGCCGCTCGGTCACGCACACCGGGCCTGGTGTGGGTGCTACCCGGTCGAGTAAGCACGTAGCATTGAAGTGAGGTGAGAAGAGATGAGTAGAAACGCAGGAAAACCACAATCCGGATACACGCAGCTACTCGAGGGCTCGAACCTCGCAACGGCTCGCGCAGTCAACGTGGACATGCACCACAAGCACTGCTACCAGATCGCCAAGTTCATTCGCGGAATGAACGCAATGGATGCAATCGAGTACCTAGAGAAGGTCATGGACAAGAAGGAAGCAATCCCTTACACCCGCCGCTCCCGAAAGGGCAAGGGTGGCAATACGATGGCTGGCCACCGAAAGGGCAAGATGGGTCCTGGTCGCTATCCCTACAAAGCCTCGAAGGAATTCATCAAGCTGATCAACAGCGCGATGGAGAATGCTCGCCAGCGCTACGATACCATCGACGCTGAGGACATGATAATCACTCACTGTGCCGCCCACCGCGGTCAGATTCACACCGGCTGGAAGCCGCGCGCCCGCGGGCGCGCATCGCCGAAGAACCACTATCAGGTGAATCTCGAGATCTTCCTCGAGCACTTCGGCGATGAAGAGGAAGAGGACGAATTCTGAGGTGAAGATGATGAGTAAGACAAACACCATTCGAAACATCGTCAACCGCAATATCGAGCGCCAGCTCGTGCGCGAGTACCTGCTGAAGGAGACCGAGCGCGCTGGATTCGGCGGCCTCGATTTCAAGCGCACTCCCGAGGGAACTCTGGTCAAGCTTCAGGCTGAGCAGGTCGGCCGCGTCATCGGCCGCCGCGGTAAGGTCATCCACGAATTGCAGCGCCGCCTCAAGAACGATTTCAATCTCGACAAGCCTCGCCTCGAGGTCAACGAGATTGAGGAGCCTCGCCTGAACGCTCAGGTCATGGCGAGCCGTCTGGCTTCTTCGCTCGAGCGCGGCTGGTTCTTCCGCCGCGCTGGCCACTCGACCTCTCAGAACATCATGGACGCAGGGGCCCGCGGATGTCTAATCATCCTCAGCGGGAAGATCTCCGGCGCTCGCCACCGCGTTCAGAAGTTCCAGAAGGGCCACATCAAGTTCTGCGGTGAAACCGCGCTCGAATTCATGGACGAAGGCTTCGCGACCGCGGTCAAGAAGTTGGGAACCATTGGCTGCACGGTCCGCATCATGCGCCCAGGCGTCAAGTTGCCGCACGAGATCAGTATCCAGGACCGTGCAGAGTCCGGCCTCGGCCCAATCGAAGAAGTCTCGATGCTCGAGATTCCTGAAGAGGCCGAAGAAACCCCAGTGGTCGATGAGGTCGCCGCTGCCGATACCGAAGAGGTAGTCGACAGCGTCGTCGAGAAGATGGCCGAGATGGAAGCAGCTGCCGCAGAGGAATCCTCAGAGGAAGCAGCCGACGAGGAAGCGGCCGAAGAGGCAGCAGACGAATCAAGCGAAGCAGAGGAGGGCGAGTGAACATGGCACACATCAAGTCACGTGATATCGACCAGATGAATCCAGAGCAGCGCGAGCGCCGCCTCGCCGAGCTCAAGGAGGAACTTCTGCAATTGCGCGCTCAGCAGGCGCTCGGAGGATCATCTTCCAACGCAGGCGCGTACAAGCAGACCCGCCGAAGCATCGCACGTCTTCTGACCAAGATGTCCGAGGAGAACAAGGAGTAGACCGGAATGGCTGGCATTTGCAATCTGTGTGGTCTACCAGAGGAATTGTGCATCTGCCAAGAAATTGCTAAAGAACAACAAAAAGCGATCATTTCGACTGTGAGAAGGAGGTATGGAAAGATGGTAACGATGGTTGAAGGAATCGACGATTCCGCAATTGACATCGGCAAGCTGGCGAAGCTGCTCAAGGGCGCTTGCGCCAGCGGCGGCACCGTCAAGGGACGCACCATCGAACTACAAGGTGACCACAAGAAGCGCGTCGCCAAGGTCCTCGAGCAGAACGGATACCAAGTGGAGGTGCGCTGAATGAGCATCTACCACGCACCTTGGCTCGCG
Organism: uncultured Candidatus Poseidoniales archaeon; assembly: GCA_964576865.1. Taxonomy (GTDB): domain Archaea; phylum Thermoplasmatota; class Poseidoniia; order Poseidoniales; family Thalassarchaeaceae; genus MGIIb-O1. The sequence goes on from CAZNVK010000009.1 coordinate 29,272, forward strand.
CGCGACATCGAAGTCGTCGCGAGCCGCGACCCAACTTTGGTTGGAGTCACTGGAATGGTCGTCGAGGAGACTCGCAGAACGCTCCGCGTTCGCACGCTCTCGGGAGAGGTCACTCTGCCGAAGGACGTCATCACATTCACCATCGATTCGGGATCGGTCGTAATCGACGGCGCAGCCGTCACTCAGCGACCCGAGGATCGCATCAACCGAAGATACAGGAGGAACTGAAATGAAAGACATCGGAGTAGACGTCCGCGCCCCCGAGGGCGATTGGGATGGAGACCAGAATTGCCCATTCTATGGCAGCCTGAGGCTGCGAGGACAGATCATCGAGGGCACCGTGTCCTCGATTGGAATGAGCAACTCGATCATCGTGCAGCGCGAGGTCACTCGTTACATGAAGAAATACGAGCGATATGAGAAGCGCACCCGCCGCTACGCAGCCCACCTGCCTTCGTGCATCGGTGAGGTCGCTTCCGGCGACAATGTCCGAATCATGGAGTGCCGCCCGCTCTCCAAGACCGTCAAGTTCTGCGTCATCGAGAAGGGGGCTTCCGAATGAGGGGAGTCGCTGGACGCTCGACAGCTGGCCTGCCCAGCATGGCAAAGATGGACTGCGTCGACAATACCGGCGCTAAGGTCGTACAACTCATCACCGTCCTGAAGAAGGGCGGTGTCGCTCGCCGGTATCCTGCTGGCGGCGTTGGCGATATGATTCGCGTAACCGTCCGCCGTGGTACTCCAGAGACCCGCAGACAAATCTTCAACGCGGTAATCGTGCGCCAGAAGCGCCCGTTCCGCCGTGTTGACGGAACCTGGGTTCAATTCGAGGACAATGCTTGCGTCATCACAAATGAGCGTGGTGAGGTCAAGGGTTCCGACATCAAGGGGCCAGTGAGCCGCGAGGCAGCAGAGCGCTGGCCTCGTATCGCCGCTACGGCGAAGCAGATTGTGTGAGGTGTGAGAAATGGTAAGCAAGAAAGCAGGAAAGCAGCGTCAGGCACAGACCGACGCCCCAGTTCACGTTCGCCGCAAGCGCATCCGCGCTCGCTTGATCACCGACGACCCCGAATTGGCTACGATCCGCTCGGTCACCGTGCGCGTCGGAGACGATGTCGAGGTTCTACGCGGCGATTTCGGATTCCCCAACAGTGTCAAGGCAGACTCTCGCGGAAAGCGCCTCGGTCAATCCCGCGGCCGCTCCGGCGTCAAGTCGAGCATCGTCGGAGTCGACACCAAGAGCGGCTTCGTCTTCGTCGAGGGAGTCACTACCACAACTGCGGATGGAAAGGAGGAGCCGCTTCCGATTCACCCCTCGAACCTCGTAGTCACCAAACTGTACGATGGTGACCCACTGCGCATCAAGCGCATCATGGAGCGATCAAACGGAGGTGCTGAACAATGAGCAGCAGCCACATGAAGAGACTGACAATGCCACGAAGCTGGCCCCTGACCCGCAAGACCGACATCTGGGTCCAGAAGCCGAATCCCGGTGGACACACTGATGAGATGTGCATGCCTCTCGGCCTCATTCTACGCGATGTCCTCGGACTAGCTCACTCCCAGCGCGAGGCCAAGCGAATGGTCGCTACGCGCAAGGTCCTCGTCGACGGCCGCATCGAGACCGATGTCGGCCGCGGTGTCGGACTGATGGACGTCCTCACCGTCGGTGAGGACAACTTCCGCTGCATCCTCGACCAGAACGGCAAGCTCCGCTACCGCTCCATCTCGGACAAGGCTGCTGCCAGCAAGCTCTGCCGCGTCATGAGCAAGACCACAATCCGCGGCGGCAAGACACAGATTCACCTGCACGACGGCCGCAACATCATCGTCGAGGATGCAAACCAGTACAATTCCGGTGACACCCTCGTAATCGCACTCCCAGACCAGGAAGTATCTGGCCACCACGCCTTCGGTGAGGGTGTGCAGGCTTACCTGACCGGCGGAAGTCACATCGGTACTACCGCCAGCGTCGTCTCGCGTGACATCAAGCGCTCCTCGAAAGCTAACGAAGTCCAGTTCGAGGACTTCGGCACCGTCGCAGACTACGTCTTCGTCATCGGTGCCGACAAGGATCTCCCATTGGAGGTGAACGCATGAGTGAATCTGCCAACCCAATGCTCGCTCCACGAATCGCCAAGGTCACCGTCAACATCGGTGTCGGCGAGGGTGGCGCCCGTCTGCAACTCGCCGAGCGCGTGTTAGAGCTGCTCACCGGCATGAAGCCAGTGCGCACCCTCGCAAAGAGCACAAACCGTGAACTCGGTACCCGCGAAGGCGCGCCGATCGGCTGCAAGGTCAGCATCCGTGACGCAACTACCGTCGAGTCCTTCCTGAAGGATGCCTTCTGGGTCCGCGAGAACACCCTGCCGGCGTGGAACTTCGACCAGTCCGGCAACCTATCCTTCGGAATCGCGGACTACACCGACTTCCCCGAGCAGAAGTATGACCCAGATATCGGCATCTTCGGCATGGACATCAACATCGTACTCGAGCGCCCAGGACACAGGGTATCCCGACGCCGCCGCCGCGCGGCAAAGGTCGGAATGCCTCACCGAGTGGGCAAGACCGAGTCCAAGGAGTGGTTCAAGGAACACTTCGGACTCACCATTGTGGAGGAGTGAAGCATGGCACGTGATCATGGAGAAGAGATCGGACGAAGCAACGGATGCCGACGCTGCGGACGCAAGCGCGGTATGATTCGCCGACATGGCCTGAGATTGTGCCGCCAGTGCTTCCGAGATGTGGCCCCACAGATTGGATTCAAGAAATATGCGTGAGGTGATGAAGAATGCAGTTTGATCCATTGAGTGACGCTTTCGTCCGCATTTTCAACGCGGAACAAGCCGGACATTACGAAGTGACCGTGAGCCCTGCCAGCAAATTGCTGGGTAGTATGCTCTCAATCATGCAGAAGTCGGGATATGTAGGAGAATACCAGATGGTCGAGGATGGTCGTGGAGGCGGCTTCCGCGTTGAGTTGATCGGAGCTATCAACCGCTGCGGCGTCATCAAGCCACGACACTCGGTCAAGAGGACTGATTACGATAAGTGGGAGTCGCGCTATCTGCCGGCTCAGGACTTCGGTCTTCTGATTCTGACAACCAATCAAGGTGTGATGAACCACCACGATGCGAAGAAGGAGCGTGTCGGCGGGCGATTGCTCGCGTACATCTTCTGAGGAGGGATGAGTTATGCCGAAGTTGGACAAGATTTCACACACGATTCCTCTCCCCGAGGGGGTCTCCGCCACCGTCGCCGGTCACGATGTGACCCTGGCTAAGGATGGTAAGTCCCTCACTCGAGAGTTCCGCCACCCTCGCGTCGAGGTTCGCGACTCCTCGGCTGGTGTCGAGGTTTTCTGCAACCTGCCGCGCCGCAAGGAGAAGGCACTTGCCGGAACCTGGGCGGCGCACCTGACAAACATGGCCCGAGGCGTCGACTCGGGCTTCGAGTACAAGCTCAAGGCTGTGTACTCTCACTTCCCTATGACAATCAAGGTACAGGGCAACGAGATGACCATCACCAACCTGTTTGGTGAGAAGGTCCCTCGTCGAGCCGCTCTGCCATGGTCGCCTGCTGAGGTAGAGGTCAAGGTCGCTAACAAGACCGAGATCACCGTCACAGGCGCCGACCGCGAGAAGGTCGGCCAGACCGCGGCTAACATCGAGCGCGCCTGCCACATCAAGAAGCGAGACCGACGTGTGTTCCAGGATGGAATCTACATCGTCTCGAAGGGAGACGAGTAAACCGGGTGATTATGATGGATTACGAAAGTATGACAGTCGCTGAACTGAAGGATCTACTCCGCGCAGCCGAGTTGCCGGTCTCCGGCAAGAAGGCTGAGCTCATCGCTCGCCTGCAGGAGGCAGGCGACGCAGCGTCTCCAGTCGAGGAGGCAGAATCCGACCTTGACGAGGAGATGGACGAGGACGAGTCGGAGGACATCGAGGGTGACTTCGAGGACGACGATTTCGAGGCTGACGAATTCGAGGACGATTGGGACGATTTCCACACCGCCCGCCAGAAGCCAGTCCTCGACGAGGCAACCAAGGATGCACTCGCAACCCGCGCGGCTCAGAAGAAGAAGCAACCCGCTTTCCGCCGCCAAGAATGGTTCCGCTACAAGCGCCTCTCACGCACCGGCTGGAAGAAGCCACGGGGTGACGACTCGAGCCAGCGCAAGAACCGCAAGTACCGCTCGCCAATGGTCCGCGTCGGCTACGGCAAGATCGCTGACGCCCGCGGACTCCACCCCTCCGGATTCGAAGAGATCCTCGTCAACGCCGCTGGCGACCTCGACGGTCTCGACCCGGAGCGCCAAGCAGTTCGCATCGCCGCATCCGTCGGCAACCGCAAGCGCGCGAGCATCCACGACCGCGCAGACGACCTAGGTCTGCGCGTTCTCAACCGCCGCCGCTTCGCGCGCAAGGGGGACTTGCAATGATGATCACGAACCAGAAGAGGCTCGCGGCTGCAATCTTCAGCAAGCGCGAGGGCCGCACCGTCGGAATCCACCGCATCTGGGTCGACAAGGACTACCTCGACGATGTCGCCAACGCCGTCCAGAAGGACGACGTCCGCCGCCTCATCGAGGAGGGTGTCATCAAGGCACGACCTCTGGTCGGAACCAGCCGTTCCCGAGCCCGCAAGGCAGCTGCTCAGAAGTCGAAGGGACGACGCACGGGCCAGGGTTCGAGAAAGGGTACCCTGAACTCGCGTAACCCGAAGAAGGAACGCTGGATGAGAACAATCCGCGCACAGCGCCGAACTCTCAAGGAGATGAGGGGCGACGAGACCCTGACTCCATCCGAATACCGCTACTACTACAGGAAGGCCAAGGGCGGCTCATATCGCTCTGTCTCCCACATGAAGTCGAACATGGAAATCGACGGAATCAAGCTCGGAGGTGAGCAGTGATGGCACACGGTAAGAATCAGAGACTCCGCTACAAGCGCCGCCGCAATGGCGAGACAGATTACCGCCGCAGAATGCGAATGCTTCGTGGTGGCAGCACCCGCGCAGTCGTGCGCGTGACCAATACGCAGACGATCTGTCAGTTGGTCGACTACACGACCAGCGGCGACAATGTTGAGATTTCAATCGATGGAAAGACCTTGGTCGATAAGTTCGGCTGGCCTCTCGATGCTTCACGCAAGTCGGTGCCAGCCAGCTACATTTCTGGATACGCCATGGCCAAAGCAGCAATCGCAGCCGGCCATGACGAGGCCATCCTTGACATCGGTCTGGCCGCTTCGACCCCTGGAAACCGCGTGTTCGCGGCCCTCAAAGGAATGGTCGATGCTGGCCTAGAGATTCCACACAGCGAAGATGTGCTACCCAGCGATGACCGCATCAATGGAGCGCACATCGACGACTCGATCGCAGCAGCGGTCGAGTCGGCAAAGAAGACAATTGAGGAGGCGAGTGCATGAGCGAGGAGACAACCGATATCGTCGAGGATGTTCCAGCGATCGCTCCAGGATTGGCTCTGGCAATGGCGGAGCAGGAGGATACTTCCCCTCGCCGCCGCCGAGGTCCAGATCCACTCGCGGCTCTCAGAGCCTGGCAACCACGCACCCGCCTCGGACGCATGGTGGCTAGCGGTCAGATTCTGACTTACGAGGAAGCCCTCGCGACAGGATTGCCAATCCGCGAGGTCGAGATCGTAGATGCACTACTTCCTGGACTGACCGATGACGTCCTCGCGGTGAACATGATTCAGCGCATGACCGACTCCGGTCGCCGTGTTCGATTCAATGTCCTGTGCGTTGTCGGGAACAGCGATGGATACGTTGGCCTTGCAATATGCAAGGGTAAGGAAGTCGCCGGAACCATCCGCAAGGCCATTGACAAGGCCAAGCTCAACTTGATTCCAGTCATGCGCGGCAATGGATCATGGGAATCCGGAGGCGGCCCAGGCACCTCCGTCCCACTGAAGATCACCGGCCGCTCCGGTTCCACACGAGTCACCTTGATGCCAGCACCAGCTGGAAAGGGACTCGTAATCGGTGATTACGGCCGGCGCGTTCTGCAGTTAGCCGGTGTCACCGACGTCTGGAGCCGCTCCGCGGGCCAGACCCGAACAACAATCAATTACGCCCAGGCGACGTTCAACGCCCTCGTCGAATTGAACAGAACTCGCATCGGCGAGGCAGACCGCCGTCGCCTGAATATCACCAGCGGGAGGCGAGATCAATGACATTCCTCGTCGTACGCGTGCGCAGTGACCGAGGCGTCGAGCGCAGCATCCGTGACACAATGGGTATGCTCAACCTTACCCGTGTTAATCACGCAACAATCATCCCAGAGAGTTCCACATACGCTGGAATGCTGCAGAAGTCCAAGGACTTCGTCACCTGGGGCTCGATCGATGCTTCGACCATCGAGAACCTACTCAACACCCGTGGCCGAATGGTCGGTGACAAGCCGGTCGACGATGCTGCGATTAAGGAAGGATCCGACTTCAAGTCGGTCAAGGACTTCGCAGCAGCCCTCGCTACCGGCGAGGCGACCATGAAGTCGGTCGAGGGACTCAAGCCTGTCCTCCGTCTGCACCCACCTCGTGGTGCAAAGGGCTGGGGCGGTATCAAGCGAGCTTACTCGGTAGGCGGCGCTCTGGGATTCCGAGGCGACGAAATCGGTGCTCTCGCGGAGAGAATGATTTGAGGTGAGATGAATGGTATCACGCACTAACAAATTCAGGGGCCGATCCCGCTACCACGGTCGCGGAAAGAAGGCAGGTCGCGGCGCAGGTTTGCGAGGTGGCCGCGGAAATGCTGGAATCAACAAGCACCGCTTGATGACCCGTCTCAAGTATATGCCAGGGCATTGGGGAATGCACGGATTCAACCGTCACCCAAGCCTTCGCAAGGTGAACGTCAGCATCAATCTCATTCAGGTCAGTCAGATGGCTGAGGGCGACTCAATCGACCTCGGCGAGCTGGGATATGACAAGCTTCTCGGCAGTGGTCGAATCGACCGCGCGCTCGAGATCACCGTCGCCGCAGCAAGCGCGCGCGCCATCGAGAAGGTGCAAGCCGCTGGCGGTTCCGTCGTCCTCAGTGACGGCGACGACGACGAGTGGGGCGAGTGGGAAGAGGAGTGAGTCGGACTCACGACTCGATTCCATGATATACAGGATAGACAGCGGCGCGGGTGAGCGAGATGAGTGACAAGATACGTCCTTCACCAATCGGTATCGCCATCGTAGCCGCGATTTACTGGGGTGCCTTGGTCTGGTGGCAGCAGGATGCCCTCTTCGGATCGGACACCGACGCCCAACTCAAGTCCCTCTTGATGTTCGGAGTCTCGTTCCCTTACGTAGGATTTGTCATTTGGGGAACGATGACAGATCTTCCCGAGAATATCGCTGAGATACCATATCTCGGACGCATGTTGAAACCTGGTATCTGGCTTGCAGCCGTTCTAGGCTTCTTCGCCTGGGGCTGGAAAGACCCATCGGTTGTCGGATTCGTCTTAGTTGGAATCGCTCTTCTGGGTCTGGGTGCAGGTCTCTCGCTCGCATGCCTGATGTATTCTGGCGAGGAGTCCAGTCGACTGTACGCGCTTCGCCGCCTAGTCGATGTTTATCCATCGATCACAAAGCCTGAAGGGCACGTCCGCTTCAATCAGAAGCTCTGGACCACAACTCTGGTTCTCATCATCTACTTCATGATGACCAATGTGATGATCTGGGGTCTTTCAGATTCGACCCTCGACGTTTTCTCCTCTTTCCGTGCGATCATGGCCGGTGCATCTGGTTCGATTATGCACCTTGGAATCGGGCCAATTGTTACAGCCTCGATTATCATGCAATTATTCGCTGGTGCAAAGATTATCCAGCTTGATTTGCAGGACTCCGCCGATAAGCAGCTATACCAAGGAGTCCAGAAGATTCTCGTCCTACTGATGATTCCAATCGAGTCCATTCCGCAAGTCTACGGATTCCTCGACCCGCACGAGTCGATAATCATCCAGTATGGACTCGGTTGGGCAAACGCGATTATCGTCGCCCAGCTCTTCGTCGGTTCATACCTCGTATTCCTGCTCGACGAATTGGTCAGCAAGTGGGGTATCGGCAGCGGTATCTCCCTCTTCATCGCTGCCGGTGTGGCTCAGTCAACATTCGTGGGAACCCTTTCCCCACTCGCGACAGTCCAAGGGACTCCATACTCTCTGCAGAACCCACCTTCTGGGACTCTGCCGATGATTTTCTACACCTTGCGGACGGCAACGAATTCCCAATTGGTCAGTGAGAATGGTTTCGAACTAATCTTATTGAATCACGCGAATCCTGTTGCTGCGCTGGTCTCATCGATCATCGTGTTCTTGGTTGTGGCATATGCTGAGTCGAGTAAATTGGAATTGCCACTGACTCATGGAAAGGTTCGCGGCCACAGAGGTCAATACCCGATTCGTCTGGTCTACGCCAGTAACATTCCAGTGATTTTGATGGCTGCACTGCTCGCCAACGTCAACATGTTTACCCTCCTCTTCTGGAGTTCCCCGACGCTCTCCACGGTCCCGATACTGGGTAAGAACGGTTGGGGTTCGATGGCGCATTACTTCGGTTCGTATGAGCCTGGTGCGACATCGCCATCGGGCGGATTCGCTTGGTATTCCTCGATGGTCAACGGGGTTGGTGATTGGTTGATCCCGTTGCTCAACCAGAGCGGTGATGCCTATGGCCATGAGCTCTGGCAGATCATGGTTCACGTCATCGTTTACGTGACGTTCATGACTGTGGGCTCGACCATCTTCGCTAAGTTCTGGATCGAGACCACGAATATGGGCTCGAAGGATGTGGCTAAGCAGATCGAGCGGACCGGAATGCAGATTCCTGGATTCCGCAAGAACCCAGTTGTTCTCGAGCGCATCCTCGAGCGTTACATCCCGCCGGTCACCATCTTCTCTGGTGCCTTCGTCGGATTGCTCGCGGCGGGTGCTGATCTTCTGGGAACGGTGGGTAATGCCACTGGTACCGGATTGCTTCTGGCGGTCGGAATTATTCTCAGAACTTACGAGCAGATTCAGAAGGAACAAGCGATGGAAATGCATCCGGTTCTCCGCGAGTTCTTCGGCGCTGAGTGACACCATTCAATCCCTTTCAGCGCCGCCGATTTTTCGTAGCTCCCACTCCTCGTTTCCTTACGAATCGAGACTGAAATCAGTGGAAGGATTCGGCGTGATTCGCAACCCGATCATCAAATGACTCAACCAGTCGAATTGGCGCGCAGTGCACCGATTACAGGTCGCAGCCCACTCGTCATCTTCATATACCGAAGGACGGTCGGCGGGCTGCTGCGTCAGACTGGCGTTGGAGACTGAGGACCATCCGGTCCGATGAAGTTCTCCATCAAGTCAGACGCACGCCGAGGAAATGCAGTCGCGAACTCGATTCGCGATAAAGAGGTGAACCACGTTCAACTTGACCCCCGACCATAGGGGGTGCAAGAAGCAGATTATTTCGATTCAAATTCAAAAATAGAATCGGTGTATCCTGCGTCAATTTTCAATAAGAATCAGCAAAAACTTGTGATCCACTCGATACTTCCGTTAGGATTGTGATTCCGCTCACGCGAAATCCGGTTGATCCTGCCGGAGGCTACCGCTATTGGAGTTCGATTAAGCCATGCGAGTCGAGAGTCTTAGGGACTCGGCGTACCGCTCAGTAACACGTGGGTAACCTGCCCTATGCTGGGGAATAACCTCGGGAAACTGAGAATAATGCCCCATAGTCCACCATGCCTGGAACGGTTGGTGGATCAAAGCCCCGGCGGCATAGGATGGGCCTGCGGCGTATCAGGTTGTAGGGGGTGTAATGTACCCTCTAGCCATCAACGCGTACGGGTGTTGGGAGACATAGCCCGGAGATGGATTCTGAGACACGAATCCAGACCCTACGGGGTGCAGCAGGCGCGAAAACTTGGCAATGCGAGCAATCGTGACCAGGGAACTCCAAGTGGCTGGGGTAAGACCCAGTCTTTTCTTGACTCTTCAAAGGTCTTGGAATAAGGGGTGGGTAAGGACGGTGCCAGCCGCCGCGGTAATACCGGCGCCTCAAGTGGTAGTCGATTTTATTGGGCCTAAAACGTCCGTAGCCTGTTTGGTACATTCGTGGGTAAATCAACCAGCTCAACTGATTGAATTCTGCGAGCACGGCCAGACTTGGGACCGGGAGAGGTGTGGGGTACGCTCAGGGTAGGGGTAAAATCCTGTCATCCTGAGCGGACCACCTGTTGCGAAGGCGCCACACTAGAACGGATCCGACGGTCAGGGACGAAGCCTAGGGGCACGAACCGGATTAGATACCCGGGTAGTCCTAGGTGTAAACGCTGTGGACTTGGTGTTGGGGATTCTCCGAGGATTCTCAGTGCCGAAGCGAAGGTGATAAGTCCACTGCCTGGGGAGTACGGTCGCAAGGCTGAAACTTAAAGGAATTGGCGGGGGAGCACCGCAACCTGAGGATTGTGCGGTTTAATTGGATTCAACGCCGGAAAACTCACCAGTGCCGACGGACAAATGAAAGCCAGTGTGATGAGCTTGCTGGATTGTTCGAGAGGTAGTGCATGGCCGTCGTCAGTTCGTACCGTAAGGCGTTCTGTTAAGTCAGATAACGAACGAGACCCTCATCCCTATTTGCTAAGGTCAGTCCGCTGATCACAGGACTATAGGGAGACCGCTGGCGCGAAGTCAGAGGAAGGCGAGGGCAACGGTAGGTCAGTATGCTCCGAATGCACTGGGCTACACGCGCAATACAAAGGACGGGACAATGGGCCGCTGCGCCGAGAGGCATGTGGCTATCCCGAAACCCGTTCGTAGTTCGGATTGAGGGCTGTAACTCGCCCTCATGAAGCTGGATTAGGTAGTAATCGCGTCTCAAAAAGGCGCGGTGAATATGCCCCTGCTCCTTGCACACACCGCCCGTCAAACCATCTTAGTTGGGGGTGGGTGAGGCTGCCTTCTAGTGGGGTATTCGAGCCTGCCTTCGACAAGGAGGGTTAAGTCGTAACAAGGTATCTGTAGGGGAACCTGCAGATGGATCACCTCCTGAGAAACTCGGAAAACCCGGGGGGGCGGGGCGCTTCGGCGCCCCGCTCTTCCACCTTTTCTAACAAAATTATACCAGCCTGAGTGAGAGCAAGAATTCCGCTTTTCACAATAAGTACACACTGAGTGTGTAGAAACTCACTGCCATCTAACGCGGAACCGAAGGTATATACCTAATACACGTCCTAAACGACGTCATGCGACACTTGCTCGCTACGACAATGATGCTGTTAATGATGACTGCGGCCCTTGCGGGCTGTGCGGGCGGCGAGGGCTTCACTCAGGAAGACATCGACGCTGCGCGTGAAGAAGGAAAGGCGGAAGGAATCGCCGAGGCGACACCAGTGAGCACGCTTGATACGATTATCGAGCGCGGTTCGATGAAGTGTGGTGTGAAGGAATCCCAGTACGGAATGGGATACCTTGACTCTGCGACAGGTGTACGCTCCGGATTGGATATCTCCTACTGCCGAGCGGTTGCTGCCGCTCTGGGGTTGAATCCTGACACGGATGTCGAGTACATTCCAGCGTCCGGATCAGACCGATTCGACAAGCTCGCCTCCGGTACGATCGACGTCCTGATCCGCACCACGACCTGGACCACCAGCCGTGATGCAGACCTGAACGCTGACTTCGCTGGAATGAACTTCTTCGACGGACAGGGTATCCTCGTTCGTGGAGACCGATATGAGCAGGCAGCATCCGAAAACTCTGCTGCAAACTTGAATGGAGCCAATATTTGTGTAGGAATCGGCACAACCACCGAGGGTAACATGCAAGACTGGTTCTCCTCAAGAGGAATCAGCTTCACATCTGTACCGGTTGCAGATGCTGCTGAGGCAACTGCAAAGTTCATCTCTGGCGAGTGCGATGCCTTCACTGGCGACATGTCCGCAATGGTCGCAAAGAAGTGGCAGCTCGACAGTGATGGATCTGTCACCAACGATGAAGGCGCAGTCGACATCTGGATTGCTCAGGAACTCATGTCCAAGGAGCCTCTCGGCGCTGCAACTCGTGACATGGACTCCGACTTCAAGGACGTCGTCGCATGGGTCTGGTACGGAATGGTCACAGCTGAGGAAATGGGAGTTACGGCAGCAAACGCAGCAGACTCCGCCGCAGACGCGTGCGCTTTGAACACTGCTGGCTCCGCAAACGACCCAGGGATGTGCCGCCTCTTGACCGAGAACCTTGGTCTTGGTACATCGGACAACCCGCTGCCCGGTGATTGGATGCAGAGAGTTCTCTCCGCATCTGGTAACTACGGTGAGGCATATGACGATGCATTCTGCGATGGCAGCTACGATGGTGTCAGCGGATCGGATGCAATGTCGGGATGTCTCATCTCGCGTGCAGGAACTCTGAACGCTCTCGTCTCCGAGGGTGGAATCCAGTACGCTCCAGCAATGCGCTGAATTGAATTAATGAAGAGTATTGTCTGAATTACGAAAGCCCCTGAGGGGGGGTAAACTCCCTCAGGGGCCCATTCTCAAACTTCATCTTACGTCAGGTGCTCCCCATGGAATCCTCGGGAAATAATATTCTGGATGATTTGGTTTCATTCCGCGCCCCAACAGATAATGAGGGCAGAATTCGTCTCGCGCTCAGGATGATTCTGTTTGTAGCCAGCCTCGTTTTCATTTACATGTACTCGAAAAAGTTCCTGACGATGTGTGTGGATTACATCTCTCAAATGGCGAGGGACATCGAAATTTCAGGGGTCCAGATGAACCCCTCTCACATGCCGATGGATAAACTGACCCTTATCGTAGGCGGAATGACTCTAGTCGCATACCTTCTGGTTCAGAATGACTTTGCCCAAATATCGCGACATCTCAGATCTCAGGATAAAGAAGAATCCTTCAATTTTCAATGGATCTCTCCGTCACTATTCGGAATTTTCATGTTCCTAATCGCATTCATTCTCGTTGCATACTTCTTCGAATTATCGCCGAGTAGCCAGATTCCATTCCTATTCATTGGGGGTGCCATTGTTTCAGGAATCATCCTCTTACAGAATAATTTGACAGACATATTCGACGGCTCTGCGTTCAAAACGACTGCAGGACAGATTCAGGCAGGAATCACATTAGGCTCGATTCTAATCTTCGCCGCACTCACGCTTAACATCAGCTTCCTGCCAATTCTATCGCAGAACATTCCTCAAGTTCTCTCCATTTTCATAACCCTAACCGTCGGTGTTTGGATGATTATTCTCAGGCAGGAGAGGGACAAGCCTGGCATCCAAGAGAAGAGAACCGCCGCAATGGCATATCTCATCCTTCTCCCATTCCTGATGTATCTATTGCTTAGGGTATTCTATCTACAGAATGATCCGGATCCAGTGATGGCGAATCGCTGGGAAGTGAAATTCGATTTCATGGATAAGGTGAACACCTTCAAGATAAATCCGTGGCCAATGGAAGTCGAACCAAATGTAGATTCTCGTTGGTTATTCCTCAAAGCGGCCATCATCAATTCCATTCGGGTGACTTTGGTGAGCATAGTACTGTGTACAATTCTTGGAACCATAGTTGGTGTCACACGATTGTCGTCGAACAAATTGGCAGCGTCGGTTGGAACCGTGTACGTAGAAGTATTCCGAAATCTTCCAGCAGCAGTGCTGCTCTTTCTCATCTCGACGCAAATCGGCTTCAAATTCCCATATTTCATCGATGAGAAATCAATTCTCCCAATCGGTGATTCGATGGCGGCGATGTACTATAGCAATGAAGGAATTTGGTTCGTTACTGTATCCGATTATGCCCGTCTTCTCTTCGCGATAATCGGGCTAGCAATTCTACGAAGTGTGATGCGACATCGGTCGAGGGTGGAACCTCGGTTTATATCTAGACCTGATTCCACGTTAGGATTCCTGCGTAGACCTTTTTCATTCCTCGGATGGAGATTTGAACCCCTCGCTGCAGATTTATTCTTGATTGTTTCAAGTATTTTCTTCCTGATTCTGTTCATCCCCTTCATCACGACCCATGGAGGGGGTTGGAATGGGTTGATTGGCATATTCATACTACTCTACGCCCTCTATGTGACGACAAGCGTTGATGATGATGGGATGAATTCCTTGGAAATTGATGACTCAGAGAAGGGTGTTCGGACGAGTTTCACAATATGGACGATGGCCTTCTCCTTCGCCGCTGGGATTACACTATCGGGTGGGCTTTCCTTCCCAGAATATACCAAGGATTGGAACAACGACGGCATCATCGACGCACCAGGGTCGTGGGATATTGTTGAGGGGACTGGATTTGAGATTACACCGTTCTTCCTCGCCATGATCATCGGCTTGACTCTATTCACAGCAGCCGTTGTTGCAGAGATTGTACGCGGTAGTATCCAATCTCTTCCACGAGGTCAGGTAGAAGCAGCGATTTCTCTTTCATTGAACCCTTATCAGAGGCTTAGGTTGGTGATCCTACCGCAGGCCCTGCGCAGCATGGTTCCACTGCTGAATAATCAATACATGAACGTCTGGAAGAATTCCAGCCTCGCGCTAATCGTCGCGTATACTGACATATTCTATGTCATTCTCGTCATGATGAACAATGTTGGAAAATTGATTCCATTGTTCATTCTCCTTCTCATCACATACCAATTTGGTAGTTTGACAATTTCAGCTATCATGAATTGGTATAATTCCAGAGTTACGAGTGTGAAGATATGAGTTCTCAAGGATTCGGTTTGCAGGCTTTCCTCGAACTCGAGGAGTCTATGGCTGGCAAACCAGGTTATTCTTTGGATGAGAATCGTTCTGTTCAGGTTACTGGCGCTACTGCAGTCTTTGCGGTGCTCTACGCAATACTAGGATCGGGAGGATTGCTTGAACTTCGCTCTGGGGCTATCGATGCTGGTGGTGGCGAACTAAACGCAAGCATTTACGCCGCTCTAGCGGGTCTATCGCTCGCATTCGCAATCTGGATATCGGTTACGATTTTAGCGAAGTTTACAGTAAAGAAGACTTTGCTCACCGCAATCCTTGGTCTCATCAGCTCATGGTTAATTTTCATCGTGGTAGATGGCTTGAGCTACTTCGTTCTGGTCGAAGCAGAATGGGAGGTTGTTTGGGCCAATCGAGTCTTGGTAATCGTGGGACAACAAATGACAGAACAAATGACCCAAGCACCTGGCTCTGAATTCTGCATCTCGACATGTTATGGTTTGAACCAGAATTTCCGCCTATGGTGGATTCTTTACCCGACCTTTGGAGTCATCGCTGCTGCGTATGGAACGACAGCGGATCATCCAGCGAAATTCTTGATTCCATTCACCATCGTCTGGGCATTCTTCGCACTTATCGCTGGGACTCCTACAGAGATCAACTATCACCGTATTGTGCCTCTGACCAACCTGTCAATCGCACTGATAGTTGCCTTCCTCTGTTATGGCGGGTCCTATTGGTATTGCAGCAGATCTGAGGAGTACAAAGCAGTTCGACTGCGATCCTACATCACCATGGCAGCGGTCTTCACCTTCTTCTTCGCAATCGCAGTGATGGACCCGCCTCAGATAGTCAAAGATGCAGCAGTCTTCCTAGGAGCCACACCAGCTCAAGAGATGGTCAGTGGAACCCCGTCTTCTCTCGACAAATTGGCAGGAAACGGAATCGAAGCCTCCCAATGGGGTGGATTGTTCGTCAACTTGATTGTGGCGACCGCAGGATGCGTTCTAGGCTTCGGCATTGGTGTCGTTCTAGCTTTCGGCAGACAGAGTTCACTTCCGTTCTTCAAGGTGCCATCGGTCCTCCTAATCGAATTGGTTCGCTCCGGACCGATGATCTGCTGGCTTTGGTTTGCGGTATTCTTGATGCCGGACTTGATCGATCCATTCTACGACACAGAGGATATCATGCGCATGCTTCTCATCTTCGGCTTGTTCGGAGGCTGTTACATCGCCGAGGTCATTCGAGGTGGCCTACAAGCGGTAGACAGTGGCCAGAAAGAAGCAGCGATGGCCCTCGGCCTTACATCCTTCCAAACCAAGATGACCGTCGAACTTCCTAACGCAGTACGAACAACACTACCATCCATTGTCAGCGTATTCATCGGACTGTGGAAAGACACCACACTACTTTTCATCATCAACATCCTCGACTTCTTCAAACTGGCAAAGGATTTGCCGAATACCGATCTGCGCTTCCTCGGCGACTTCCTAGAGCCGCTATACGTCACAGCCCTAGTGTTCTGGGCATTCGCATTCTATCTCTCAAGAGTCTCAATGAGGATTGAGAAGAGTCTTGGATTAGTCAAAGAAGGAGGAGGCGAATTAGCATGAGTACGAAGAGTGATGAGGTAATCATAGAAACTAGAGGAGTCAGAGTGAACTTCGGGGATTTCTGGGCATTGAAAGGAATTGACATGACCATTCGACGTGGAGAAATCGTCGTTGTTCTCGGTCCATCAGGGTCGGGTAAGTCGACATTCATTCGCACTCTAAACCGTCTACAACCTCACAGTGCAGGAACGATTGAAATTGATGGAATAACAGTGGATGAGGATACTTCAGTCGCAGATTTGAAATTCATCAGATCCGAAATTGGCTTCGTCTTCCAGCAATTCAATCTCTTTCCACACCTGACCATCATGGAGAATATCACCCTTGCTCCGATGAAGGTCAAGGGCATGTCGAAGAGAGCTGCTGAAGCAAAGGCGATGGAGTTGCTCGAGAGAGTCGGAATCCCAGAGCAGGCGTTCAAGTATCCGAGCGGGCTATCGGGAGGTCAACAGCAACGTGTCGCAATCGCCCGAGCGCTAGCGATGGACCCGAAGATTATGCTCTTCGATGAACCGACATCGGCGCTCGACCCTGAGATGATCAAGGAGGTTCTCGATGTGATGGTCGACCTGGCAAAGCGAGACATCACGATGATTGTCGTCACTCACGAAATGGGCTTCGCAAAGGAGGTCGGCGACCGCTGTATCCTATTCGACGAGGGTCATTTGATTGAGGAAGCACCACCTGAGCAATTCTTCTCGAATCCTGAGCACGAGCGAACCAAACTCTTCCTTGAACAGATTCTCTGATTGAGTAACATTCCTCACAGGTGCTGAAATTCCCAATGCTGGGGTAACCACGATAACCTCGTGTTAGTCTCAAGAATCGATGATAGAGGCCTTGACCCCATATCTAGACCGCATAGAAGAGGCAGGCACACTCGCGCAATTAGGTGCAGGACTCACGGCAAGCCTGATCGCGACATTCATCTTTCGAGCACTGATCAATGGTCCGGTTTTACGTCGTATCGAGAAAAGCGAGAACCTCTACGATGACCGAGTTTTCATACTTGCAACACCGATTCTGAACATTGGAATTTTACTGACCGGAATCTGGCTAACATTCCAATGGGCATACGAAGGTGGCTCCTTTGAACGCTCGGCTTTTGCCGGCGGTTCGATTGCGATACTCTTGGTTATGTTGGCACAATTCATGACGTCGCTGGTCGATGAATTTCTGCCACCAATTTTCGAGGAGATCGACGATAGGACTCACCTCGACCTCTCGACGATGCAGACGATTTCGGTCAGCGCAGCCAAAGTCATCGCCTGGCTCGTCGCAATCCTCCTCGCGATGGACCAAATGAACATCGATATCACACCCATCCTCGCATCAGCGACGATACTCACATTGGTTGTCGGCCTCGCCTTGCAAGAGACCGCAGGCAATCTCGTCTCAGGGATGTTGATGCTCATCGACAAGCCTTTTGCCAAGGGTGACAAAGTCATTGTAAAGGGGGTGAAAGGCAAGGTTGTCGATGTAGGAATCATGACGACCAAAATCCGCACAGGAAACGAGCGAATGGTCATCATACCGAACACTTCACTCTCTGGTGAATTGGTAGAGAATTACGCGCAGGGGAGCTCTCTGGATAACCCTGATTCGATGAACCTCAGATTCCGCGTTCAGACCACGCTGGACCAAGATCCGACCCTCGTCAAGAGTATCATGTTGAAGGCCATCACCGATTGTGAATATACTGTGGATTACCATAAAACAGAGGTTTTGCTCTACGATATTTCAGAAACAGCACTGGTCTTCCGCCTGGATTGCTGGGTGAAGAATTACAATCAAGAGCGCAAGGCAAAGGACTGGATACTCATCGAGATCCTCAAGCAATTCAAGGCTCAGGACATTTCGGTACCCTACCCTCATCTGACCGTGAAAAATGCAGAATGAGTTGCTCGATCTCAACCGAGTTCCCCTAGAGCGGAGCGGAGTTCTTCAGTCAATGGCACCGAGCGCTCGTTTTCGAAATCGTAGAACACGATGGTGCATTCACCCGTCGCACAAAGGTCTCCAGCCGAATCGCGTACAACATTCTCCAACTTGAAACTCGAATTTCCGAGACTCGCCACCCGTGTGCCAACGGTCACTGTATCCGGGTAGTGGATTGGCTTGTGGTAATCGACGCTCAGGTTTGCCAAAATCGGGCCGTGAGTCTGCGAATGGGCCGTCCTCAATTTACTCATCTGAAACAGGTCGACGCGCACGGTCTCCATCCAACGAAGATGGCGTGTGTTATTCACATGCCCCAGCGCGTCCATATCGCCCCAATGAACTACGAATTCGCGCACGACCGGGAAGCCTTCCATGGGGCTGCGAGTAGTGCGGCAGGCTATGGAGTTCGTGGAGGGGTGTAGTTCATCTCAGCAGTCGACGAGGTGTCCACTGAACTCAATCGTCAAGCCAATGCGAGACTCAGCCATCGACCCAATGGGCCACTCGGTCGAGCATTGTGCTTCGGAAGGTCAGCAATTGCAATTTTGGGCCCTCAATATCCACCGTGAGGGTCGAACCGCGGGTGAAGTGAGTCTCATCCCAACCATCGCTGACCACGTACCCGCGGTGCATATCGCTGACTAGAACCGTCGGCTCGGCGGTCCAATCCCAGTACGAGCCGTCGTCGCGCCGGTGTGCCCGAGGCAAATCGCGCGCGACAAACAAGTAGTGGTCATCGACTTCGCCAATCGGGAAGGTCGTCCCCTCGATATTAGCGACATTCCTGAACCAAGCGCCCTGCCCAAGGAATGTCGAAAAAAGCAAGCCAGACGAATACTGCCTACAATCCACTGAATCACGCCGCGACAAATGATACTTCGATGGCTGGTACTGGTGAGTATTCGCAATCAGCAAATCATTCAACGCAGGATCGCACCGAATACGATTCCCACTAGTCGTCACAATCTCAGCCTGCAATCGCGGCAAATGGTTGACGATCGCCTCCCCGGCGATCGCGGCGCGCACATCCGCGCCGAAATTATCAGGATCACTCCCCATGTAGAATCCGTAGGACCCGTCACCGTCCGTCTCACGAGGGTGAGAATTAACCCCCATAACCAGCGTTTTCGAATCAACCGAGTGAGCGATCGAGGTCAGCGTCCCATCCCCACCGAGAACGATGATCAAATCCCGGTCGATGAAATCCGCGCGCCGAACCGTCTCACGCGCGGAGTAATCAACCCCCAGACCGCGTTCAGCAACCAGCGAATCGAGCTCGGTCCTAACAACGTCTAGCGCCCTATCGTGGACCGCCTCGAAATTCTTCTTGTAGACCACCAACACGTCCTGAACCACAAGCACACCCCCGTTCTCAGCCGACGCGTCAAGCCCGTTCCATATAGCAACGACGCAGGCGGGAGACCCGCGAAAATGGCGATTGAAGCGGGGGCTGACGGCGACACCTGAAGCATAGTCTCATCAGCGAGAGGTGTCGCCATCAGAGGCGATGAGAGCAGCGCTATTGGGCCTGATTCTACTCGCGCCTGCACTCGCAGGTTGCCTTGAGGTGCCGCTTGACCCCTGCGAGGGCACCGAGTGCTTCCCATTCGATAGCGAGGTGCTGAACGAGTTGCTTTCGGACCCGGAAGCACTCGACGTTCTGCTGTTAGCTACTCATAATTCCAAATTACGTGTCGAGTCTTCGACGACCTATGCGACGGAGACCCAGCAAGGTGAGATCCACTGGAGTGTTGCCAAAGACGACGAAGCAGGGCTTCGTTCGATAGCCATGCGATTCGCCCTCGGGATGACTTCGATCGATACCGAGGTCATCGAGGGCGGCGAAACGACGAATATCAGGCTCGGGAACGTCTGGTACGAAGGGCGAGATGCCGTTCCCGAATACAAGGATCCATTCCACGATATCGCCCAGCAGGCGACGGAGAATCCAGAGGGCTTGTGGCCGACCTTTGGATTCGATACAACGGCGATTTCGGCGCTCGACTGGACGATTACTCACGATCTCGAATCTCTCGAGCAAATTGCAACAGGACGTAATGCGACTCATTCGATCGTTCTCGTCCTCAAGGGGATGCCGCCAGCAGTCGTCGGTGTCGAACTCTACGGCGACGACGACTCCGCCTTCGTTATGAGCATCAGCAGTGGTGATGCGGTCACGCTCGAGTTACAGTCCGACCTGCCGCGTACACCGATTGAATTCGTCGTAGGTGAAGCGGTGGATTTGTCTGATGGCATCACCGTTTGGGGTGGCGCAGTGCCGAGCGGATTCACCTCCGAGGTCGACCCTGCCGAGATTGAAGTCCACGCGCGCGAAGCCGGTGAAGACGCTGGCGGCGAGAGTCTTGCGTCGATGAATATCGCCGATGGACACACCAATGTCTCCGATTCAGCGGACGATTGGTGGACTTTCACATGGATGGATTACGATGCAGATGGTTGGTTCTCAGCCGGAGACCTCTATGAAATTCGTACAAATTCAACCGCAGAGGTCGAGATTGCTGTTTTCGACCTTTGGGCGGATAGTTGGACCGGCGATAGGTCACTTCCGAACGCCTGAATCCGACCGTCGCCTGCTAAGGGTTGAAGACAGTCGGAGTAAATCTCCTCTCCGATGGCCGAGTTCTCCGAGGACGAGCCGCTGGAAGAAAGATTGAACAGATTGCTGAAGAAAATCGATGATTTTTCTCACGAGGCGTCAAAGGTCGCCAGCAGTCGAGCCTCGAAGATGGCGAATAAATTCTCCTCAAAGATGGAAGAAGTCGGCGAGGACCTGAGAACTCGCACCGACGAACTCCAAACAAGTGCTAAGGAGAAGAAAGCCAGAATGGCTGAGTCGGTCAAGGAATCGACAGCAAGCGTGCGCGAACGGGCGAGTGAATTTCGCCCCGGAGAGGTGCGGGTAGTTCGCGATACCGCCCCGCCAATCGTCGGCCAAGCCACAAGCCACGGTCAGGGTGTAGTCGAGCCAGTCCCTACGGGCTTAGTAATCTGGGAAGAGCCCAAGGTCGGAGTACTGAGCAAAATTTCGACCGCGATTCTCAACCATATGCAATACACCATGCCAGCCGTCATATTGTTCAGCACAATCATCTGGATCGGCTATTTTGTCGAGGGGACACTCGCTGCCACATTCCTCGATGGACTAACCTCGATGACCGGAATTTCCGAGACAGCATTCGCACTGCTCTTCTTCTGGGGCGCGATTCCCGGACGAATCATCTCCTATCCGTTACATTCGACATCATCAGCTGAATTGGTCGCGGCGATGGATTTGGTCAGTTTCCTCCTCCTCATCGCCGCAATTGGATTCTTCACACGAGTGCGCCTAGCTTCTCCATTAGCCATCAGCTCGCTCGTAATAGCTCTCGTCGCACGCTTGGTAATCCCCTTCCAATCCGGCGCGCAACTCGTCGATTTCGCAATCTTTGAGTCGCTTACAGTTATCCTCTTCACGGGATTATTCTGCTTCCTTCTAACCTTGCCTAAATTCAAGCCGAAGCCGAGCGAACAAGGCTCAGTCGGCTTCGATATCGACCCCGAGATTCTACAACCAGAATCCTCGGAGACGGGCGAACCCTCAAAGCAGACGATGGAATTCTTGTGGTTCGATTCGGATATGACGGACCCCACAGAAACCCTACCACGACCGAAGAGGCCACGCGGACGATCGGAGTATGAGATGTACGAGTGGGTGCTGTTGCTCGTCAATCTGGTGCTGTGGCCAATCTCGATTCTTTCGACGATGGTCGTTGGGGCAAGCACGGAATTCATGGGAATGGGTCCGTTCAACTTTGACGAAAACTGGCTCCTTCTAGTCGGCGCCTGGGCCCCAACCGCCTTCTTCTTCTTCCTGCTCTACAAGATGGACGCCGCCGCTCGCGACGGACAGACCTACCACATGGAGAAGGTCGCTTACCAGGAAGCGATGACTCGATACACCGAGGCGAAGAATGCCTATCTTGAGCTGTTGACTTTGCAAGCCGAGGTTCGCAAGCAAGAGATTATCGAGGAGAATTCGAACCTCGACCTCTCTTCCGCAGCGCCAACCGCCGAATGAGACCTCGGTGAATCGCCCTTTCGCGCCACGAGGCGCGTGCCGACGCTCAACCATACACTTCACTAGCATAGGTGAGATTCAAGCGCCGTCCAATCCACAGTCGGCCTCATGGCCGGCGCATCCCACCCTCTGATGCGCCTACTAACGCATCTCAGCGATTATCGAGGCCAGGTCTGGCTGGCCTCGTTCTGCTCGGTGATGAACAAATTCTGGGACCTCGCACCACCCATCCTGATAGGCATGGCAATCGATGTCGTCGCCTATCAGGAGGACTCAATGTTAGCGAGCCTTGGCTACCCGGACCCGTATAACCAGTTCCTCATTTTGGTGGGTTTGACGGTAGTCATCTGGATTCTCGAATCCCTCTTCGAATATTGGTTCGGCGTGCTCTGGCGCAACCTCGCCCAAAGCGCCCAACACGAGCTCCGCATGGATGCCTACTCCCACATCCAAAACCTCGAGATGCAATGGTTCTCCGGGCAAACGACTGGTGGTCTGATGGCCATCATGAATGATGATGTGAACCAACTTGAACGGTTTTTGGATCAGGGCGCGAATGACCTGTTGCAGGTCGCGACGACGGTAATCGTCGTCGGGGCGGTGATGTTCCTAATCGCGCCCGAGGTGGCGATTCTCGCTGTGCTGCCGATTCCGGTAATCGTCGCTGGTTCTTTCATGTTTCAGCGCAGGATCGGGGTGCGCTACGCGCGGGTGCGCAAGGAGGTCGGAGACCTCAATGCGCTGCTGAATAACAATCTCAGCGGTATCACGACGATTAAGTCGTTCACCGCTGAGGATTTGGAGGTCGAGCGCGTGGGCGTGGCCTCGCGCTCGTATCGAGATGCTAATCGCGAGGCGATTCGTCTCTCGGCTTCATTTGTCCCCCTCATTCGCATGGCGATTCTCTTCGCCTTCACAGCCAATATGCTGGTTGGAGGCTGGCTGGCGCTCGAGGGGGCATTGTCGGTCGGGGCCTATTCGGTCATCGTTTTCATCACTCAGAGATTGCTATGGCCGCTGACACGCTTGGGGCAGACCTTCGATCTGTATCAGCGGGCGATGGCCTCGACCGACAGGGTGCTCGACCTGCTCGACACTCCGGTCGGCATGGTCGAGGGTGATATCGAATTGAATGGAACCAAGGGATCAATTCGATTCGATTCAGTAGAATTTTCTTATCCTGAGCGAGAATCCGTCCTCGCGGGAGTCTCGCTCGATATCGAAGCCGGCGAGACAGTCGGATTGGTCGGCTCGACCGGCTCGGGAAAGACGACACTGGTCGGCCTGCTGCTCCGCTTCCACGACCCTCTAGCCGGCTCGGTCACGCTCGACGGCCACGAGGTCACCGACCTGCGATTGGCCTCATTGCGCGGTTCAATCGCCCTTGTCTCGCAGAATACGACGCTATTTCCTGGCAGCGTGCGCGACAATATCCTCTATGGCAGGCCGAATGCAAGCGATGAAGAATTGCTCGAGGCGGCCCGAATCGCTGAGGCAACAGCCTTCATTGATGAGCTACCCGCTGGCTGGGACACAGACATCGGCGAGGACGGCCACAGACTCTCAGGTGGCCAACGCCAGCGCCTCGCCATCGCCCGCGCGGTCCTCAAGGATGCACCAATCCTCGTGCTCGACGAGGCCACCAGCAATGTCGACAATGAGACCGAAGCGGCCTTGCAACGCTCAATCGACAGAATTTCGGCCGACCGGACCACGATTATCATCGCACACCGGCTATCGACGGTTCGCAACGCAGACAAGATAGCCGTCCTCGAATCGGGACAAATCACCGAGCAAGGAACCCACGAAGAGCTAGTTGAGGCAGACGGACTCTACGCGCGGCTCTGGTCGGTGCAAACTGGCGTAGCGGCAACCACACACTAAGGCACCCCGCAAACCCAGCCGCGCCGGCAAAGGATTGATGGCAGGCCACACTCACGAGCAATCGATGGCGCGAGTCGACTCTCTCATCTTCTTCCTTCTCGGATTCGCGCAATTGCTACTCGGCGGGCAGATAACTGGCGATCCATTGCTCGATGTACTGGGAATATTTCTGCAAGGCACAGGAGGGAGCAGTCTTGTTCTCGGAATTTACTTCCTTCTTTTTGTTGCTCGCCACCAGAAGGATTTCGAAGAATCCTATTCTAAAGTAGAGAAAACCACTTTGATTCGCAACCAACAAACCGGTCAATTGGAGCTCAAGGATACGAGACCAATTGCCAATAAATTACTCTGGTATGCTGGCCCTGTCGGGCTTACATTATTGAGTGCCCTAGTATGGCTCGCCAGTTGAGGTGAGTGCGCTGTCTGCCAAACAAGACCTTTCGGACAGGGTTGATGACATTATCAACAATCCAGCTTACGAAATGCTTGGTGGCTACCAGATTTTTCTGCGTCGAATGGCTATTCCAGCATTCCTGCTAATTTTCGCGCTCTTCATTTGGACTCTCACCGAACACAAACTCCTCACCGCAGTCCTCACCGGACTTGCCGTGGGCCCTGCATTCAATCTCGATCGAGCACTCGCTGAATGGTTGCGACGGCGCTGACCCACTCGCTGAATGGTAGCGACATCGATTAACAAAACACGGTCTTCGGCGTCGAGACCGACTTGGGTCGAAATTCTTCCGCAAATAAAACGAGCCGAGCCTCATTAGTCGGCGAAGGACTGATAGCATCCCACCCGTGTGAGCAAATCGATGGTCAGCCTCAGCGACTTCGACTTAATCTCCCTGCTATTCGGTGAAGCGGACTCAACTCTGGAGTTGATTTTCTCAGCCTCTGCCCTCATCGGTGGCGTCCTCTTCCTGCTCTGGTTCGTCCTGATGCTAATGGGCGGAGTCGCAGAAGGTGTCTTCGAAGGCCTATTTGGTCTCGAAATGGACGTGATGAGTTCTGATGGCTCATTCGATGCGATGACTTTCCAAGGTGTCATGGCCTTCATGATGTTCTTTGGGCTCGCGGGGCTCTACACACTCAACTCAGACGGCAGCGACTCGCTCGCCATTCTCGCCGGCGGGGTCGCCGGCGGCGCCTCGATGTACGGCACTGGCAAAATTTTCCAGGTTTTCTTTGCCCTCGAGGCGAGCGGAAACGTCGAGATATCGGAAGCGGTAGGCGTGAGGGGCAGCGTTTACCTGCGCATTCCTGAGGGAGGTGTGGGTCAGGTGCAGATCGAACTTGGGGGCGGGCTCAAGACCTACAATGCAAAATCAGAGGATGATCAAGGGATTGCCACAGGCGAGTTCATCGAAGTCGTCGATACCATCACTTCTACTCTAGTCGTAAAGCGAGTTTGAAGTCGGACTCAGGGACTAGAATCATCCCTGCGCCGGCACAGGTTTAATCAGTCAGCACGCGGTGTAGGGGTCGGAGTGATTCTTCATGAGTGAACATGCTGGACCGATTCTGACGATAATGATGTTCGCAACCTTGCTATTCTTGGTTGCGATAGTGATATTCTTCGCTCAGCGATACAAGCGCTGTCCTCCGGACAAGGTCATGGTCGTTTACGGTCGCACCGACAAGGGCAAGGCCAGTCGAACGATACATGGAGGTGCAGCACTTGTTTGGCCGTTGATTCAGGATTACGCCTTCCTTTCATTGAATCCGATTACCATCAATATCGATCTTAGAAACGCTCTATCTCTACAGAATATTCGAATCAACGTTCCTTCTACTTTCACCATCGGTGTCTCGACTGAGTCGCACATCATGGCTAATGCGGCCGAGCGTCTGCTCGGCCTGAAGCAGCCTGAGATCGAAGAAATGGCAAAGGAGATTATCTTCGGTCAACTTCGTCTGACAGTTGCTTCACTCACAATTGAGCAGATTAACCAGGACCGTGACGCCTTCCTAGAATTGACTCGAACGAATGTCGACACGGAATTGCAAAAGATTGGTCTTTACTTGATCAACGTTAACCTAGTCGACATTACCGATGAGTCCGACTATATCGAGAGCATCGGTAAGAAGGCAGCTGCGACCGCGGTCGAGAACGCCCGCGTCGACGTCGCAAATGCTGAGCGAGACGGTGCGGTTGGTGCTGCTAAGGCAGACAGGGCGCGAGAGATCGAGGTTGCTGAGAACCTCGCTGAGGCCGAGAAGGGCCGAAAGACCGCTGAGGCTGACCAGCGTGTTTACGTCGGACAGCAAGAGGCTCTGGCGATTTCTGGTGAGAACGCGGCAAAGGCCGAAGTTGCTCAATCCGATGCTGACTTGGCCGAAGCAGAGGCCGCTGCAAGGCAGCGAGCCGATGTTGCTACAGCTCAATCGCAAGCAGCGATTGAGCGCGCTCGCTATACCGAAGAGGAGGAGCGCCTACGTGCAAGCGACATTGTTCGCGAGCAGATTCAGAAGCAGCAGATCGAAATCGCCGCCGAGGCGGAAGCTGAGCGCCAACGCCGCGTCGCCCGTGGTGAGGCGGATGCGATTCTTGCTCGCTACGAGGCTGAGGCTGCTGGTGTCCAGAAGGTCTTACAAGCCAAGGCAGCAGGTTACGAAGGCTTGGTCAGCAGCGCTGGAGGAGACCCCAAGGCTGCTGCTACTCTCTTGATGGTCGAGAAGATCGACCAGATGGTCGCTGCTCAGGTCGAAGCGATCCGCAACCTAAAGATCGACAGCATCACCGTATGGGATTCCGGCGGCGATGGAGACGGCAGTTCGACTTCCAATTTTATCTCCAACCTCGTGAAGTCCCTGCCGCCTCTGCATGATATCGCCTCCAATGCTGGAGTTGATTTGCCGGATTACCTCGGCAGCATGCAAGACGGCGAATGATGAATCAGTGAATTTCACTGGTCGAGCCACTATCCCTTTGGGATAGTCAGACTCTTGAATGGCCATCGGCTCGCCCAGCTCGATGACCGAAGACGTCGTGATTATCGGAGGAGCCCGAACACCATTCTGCGAATGGCTCGGAGGTAAGCGAGGCGATGGAGAAGCAGGCGGAAGGCTGGCTTCGGTCAGCGCCGAAGAACTCGGCACCATCGCCATCAAAGGCGCCTTGGCGAAGACAGGGACAAGCCCTGATTCCGTCGATCACGTGGTGATGGGCCACGCGCTCCAGACAAGTGATCAAGCGATTTTCGGAGCGCGACATGCCGGCCTCAATGCCGGCATTCCACAAGAAGTCCCGATGCTGACCCTCAACCGTTTGTGCGGCTCAGGAGTCCAATCGATTATCTCTGCCGCTCAAATGATCAAACTCGGCGAGGCATCGACCGTCGTAGCCGGCGGAATGGAGAACCTCAGTCAAGCGCCGCACGTCCTGCGCGACATGCGCTCGACATTCAAGCTCGGACGCCCGCCCCAAGCCGGCTACGTACTCGATAAGGACATGGAGGACTACCTCTTCACCAACCTCATCGACACGACATGCGATTCATTCATGGCTCAGACCAGCGATGAGATCTGCCGTAGAATCGGGGTCACTCGCGAGGAGGCAGACGCCTTCGCAGTCATCAGCCACACCCGCACCGAGAATAGCGTCGACACGGGAGTCTGGGCAAACGAAATCGTCGATGTCGAGACTCCCGAAGGAATCGTCACCGCAGACCAAGAGGACCACTTCGTCCGAGGGACCAGCGAGGAGTCACTCGCTGGACTCCGCACCCACTTCGGTCCAACCTCCCTCGTCACCGCAGGCAATGCCTCCGGAGTAGTCGATGGAGCAGCCGCAGTAGTCGTCAAGTCAGCCAGTCAAGCTGCTGCAGACGGCGATGCCCCACTCGCCCGAATCGTCGATTGGGGCATCGTCGGCCTCGAGCCGGCGATCATGGCCCACGGCCCGGTCCCAGCCAGCCGGCTCGCCCTCGAGCGCGCCGGCATGAGCGTCGAGGACATCGACCTGTGGGAGGTCAACGAGGCCTTCGCCGGCCAGACCGTAGCCTGCATGAAGGACTTAGGAATCAGCCCAGATATCGTCAATATCAATGGTGGAGCAGTAGGTCTCGGCCACCCGTTGGCAGCAACGGGTAGCCGTCTCGCGCTGACCCTTGCACACACACTCAAGCGCGAGGGCAAGCGATTCGGTATCGCCACCGCCTGCATCGGCGGCGGCCAAGGAATAGCCCTAATCATCGAATCGCTCTAACCGAATCCTCCTCTTTCGCAGCCAATTCTTCCTGGCTGGGCATTTCTTCGTCCGGCACAGGTGTTATCGCATATGCAGCCTCTCAGGAAAACGATGAGCCTGCAAGTTTCGAGAGAGAGAAGCCTTGTGAAAACGCTGACATGGAGGATAATCGCCTCAACAGACACATTCCTAATCGGATTTTTCTTTACAGATAGTGCGACGATTGCCGCCTCGATTGCAGGTGTCGAAGTCGTCACCAAGATGGCTCTCTATTACCTCCACGAGCGGGGTTGGAATAACATTGGATGGGGCAAGAACGACGTGGTTCCAGCAGTTTGAATATGGTCTTCTCAGCCTCGGTCCTCACAGACCAATTGTCTCTGTGACATCCATCAGATAGCGAATGAGTGATACTGCCACGGCTACTAGGTAAGGGTAGGTCAGAACACGTTGAGGAAGCATCCGAATCGCCACCTTGGCTCCTGCCCAAGAGGTTGCTAGAACCACGAAAGGAATCGCGAGTACAGCCATCTCCATCGATAGTAGGTCGCTGAGGAGAGATGGCTCGAAGAGCAGGTGAGCACCGATGGCCACTGGCACGACTCGCATCACGATAAGGTAGGATGTGCCTGCAGCTCGGTGTGGCTCAAGCCCGAGAATCGTTCGATTCAACATGGTGAAGATTACCCCTCCTCCAACACCTATCAGACCGGCAGCGGTGCCACCACCCAGGCAACCGACTTTGTAAGTATAGAGCAGCGCGCCCTCGACCTTGGGATTGGTATCCTCGTCGTGAACGTCGGTGTGTTGCTCTTCCATGAGTTTCTTGAGTCCGCGATAAATCACCCACGCGAGAAGAATCGTTGCGAGAAACTTGACCGCATCCTCACCTAATTCAGCGAACATCAGGTCGGCTGCAAGAGCACCGAGGACAGCTCCCCCGATAGCCACCAAACGCCCTTTGCGTCCGACTTCTGCAACCGTGTAACCGCCCTCGTCGTGCGCACGTCTACTGCCGATGCTGACGAACCAGACGAGGATTAGCGAGGCGACAATCGAGAGGTGGAGGTCCCAGCCGAGGATGAAGTGAAGTGTCGGAACGAAAAGTACACCACCGCCGAGTCCGAGAGGAGCGAACATGAAGGCGGTGATGAGGATAACAGCCAGCGCGTAGAATTCCTCCATTCACTCATCTCCGTTGGTTTCTGCATCCGCGCTCGGCGCGAATCCGGGCATGTAGAAGTGTTCCTTGCGCGGGGCGAGCGGGCGCTTCATCCAGAGGGGTCTGCGCTCACCTCGCGGATGAGTTTCACGCTCCTTGGCCCATTCATTCCAGCGTTTGTAGTAGGCGAATGACTTTTCGCGGTCGACTTCGATATCGCCGTATTCCTCGCCCGGTTCCGGGCGAGACAGCCTGACCTTTTGCAGCCAGCAGTGGGCGCCAGATATTGGGTCAGGCTGAACCGCGTGGGTGATATTCTGGTGAACTCCACCATCGCGCCACCAGATGCGATTTGTGTCCGGATCGTCCGATTTCCACGGCTCGACCCCGCTGATGGTTCGCATCCTCATTTTCCCGTCACCCATGTCCTCGATGGCGACTTCATTGGTCATGAAGCGATTACCGCGGTCCTGACTGCGTCGCCATCGCCCGATGTGATGAGAACAGCCGACAACACCGGGTTTGATGCCCTCAGTCACCCAAACCTTGTCGACGAACCAACCGATTTCAGTCTCGATTTTCAGCAAGTCACCCTCGGCCACGCCCAATTTGCGAGCGTCCTTCGGGTGAATCCAAATCGGGTTCCTGTGGGCGATTTCAACCAGCCATTTTGCATTGGCCGAGCGAGAATGGATGTGTTGAGGCAGGCGGAAATTGGGTAGCAGGCAATACTCGTCCTCGCCAGCCAAATTATCTGGATGAACGTGCGATTTCTGGCGGTAGTGAGGAATCGAATGCTCGGGATAACCGAACTCAATCATCGTCTCCGAGTAGAATTCTTGCTTTCCGCTCGGAGTCGGCCAACCCTCCTCCTTGTGCTTCTCATAAGTCGCCTCCTCGATGAGGAAAGCCCCGTGACGACGCATGTAGCCGAGCGCGTCGGTCCCCTCGGCATCAGCCGCTTCTGGAAGTCCTGGAACGCGCTCGAAGAGATACTGATAGTACTCGTCAATGGTGATTTTCTCACCCTTGCGATAAGGACTCATGAAGTGCTCACGGATGCCCATTGTGCCGTCGTCGATGCGCCAAGACAACTCGATCCAGAATTCATCTTCTTCCCAAACTTCGCCGGGGTTGATCTCGTGCGTGAACTCAACTTCGCGCCCTTCTCTCCTTGCGTATTCTCGCAAAACGGGTTGCCGGAACGCCACCCACTTGCCCGATGATGTAGCGTATGAGTTGACGTCGTGCCGCTCACTTGAATGTCCCATCGGCAGGACGTAGTCGGCGAAGAATGCGGTCTCGTTCCAAGTTGGGGTGAGCGCGATGTGGCAGCCGACCGCCTCTTCGTTTTCGAGCATCTCCATCCATGAGAATCCGTCGGGGTATGTCCAAACTGGATTGAAGACACGGGTGAAGTAGACGTCCATCGAGCCGCGCCCGTCCTTGACGAGGTGCGGCAAAATGTGGCTCATCTCGAAGTGGGAAAGGGTGTATTCGGGCGGGAAATGAAGTTCGTTCCAGCCGTCGGGGTCCGGTGGAACATCGAAGAGAGACGGTTTGAATTTCGACCATGAATTCGGGCTCGTGCCGCCCACCGTTCCAACCGAGCCGGTCAGCACGTTCAGGAAGTGGAGAGTTCGGCTGACCTGCCAGCCTCCGAGGTTACCAATTGCTGCACTGCGCCACACATGCGTACACAATTGACTACCGGCGCTGGCAACGACTTCGCCCGCCTCGATCACCTGTTCGACAGGTATTCTGCATTCGGCGGCGGCGAATTCGGGAGTGTATTCAGCGTATTCCTCGACGAGCAATTCGATGAATCGCCCAAACTCGCACGGCTCGTCAGAGTGAACCGCGTCCATCCACATCTCCCAATTGACCTGAGTCTCCATGAATTCGCGGTCAAACAACCCGCGCTCGAGAATCATCTTCGCCCAAGCGAGGAAGAGCGCGGGCTCGCTGCCCGGCCATGTCGGAAGCCAATGGTCAGCCATGGCCGCCGTATTCGAAAGTCGAGGGTCGATGACAATCAGCTTCGCACCATCCATCATCCCCTCGAGAATACGTTGTGCGTGCGGATTGAAATAATGCCCAGTTTCGAGGTGCGAGGAGGTCAGTAGGATGACCTTGGCATTGGTGTGGTCGGGGCTTGGTCGGTCGTGTTTGTGCCACAGAGCGTAGCCGGTTCGCGCTCCAGCTGAGCAGATATTCGTGTGCGAATTATGCCCGTCGACCCCCCACGCCTTGAGGACTCGATTCGCGTACCCTTCGTGACCGGGCCGCCCAACATGGTAGACGACTTTGTCGACGCCGCCGCGCTTGAGTGAGGCTCGAATTTTGGCGGCGATTTCGTCGAGCGCTTGGTCCCAGGAAATCTGTTCCCAGCCGCCTTCTCCACGCTTTTCTGTGCGGCGAAGTGGATGCATTATGCGCTCGGTATCCTGAATTTGATTGATCGTCGCGGGACCTTTTGCGCAATTTCGCCCGCGCGAGCCGGGGTGGTGTGGATTGCCTTCGAATTTCGACACCTCCCCCGAGTCCTTGTCGACGTATGCTAGCAGACCGCAGGCCGATTCGCAATTGAAGCAGGTTGTCGGGACTAACGAGTAATTCTTCTCGACGCGAACCGGCCAAGCATTTGCATCGAATTCGGTGTGGTTGTGCCACTCGTCTGGGTCGGGGAATTTGCGGAGCGGCTGCAGGTTGCCTCCCGCGTGCTCGCGGTCGAGGTTGGGGATGATGCGCAGTTTTTGCGCGAAATCCTCGATGAACGTCCTACCCATCTGAATCACCTCAATGCAGGGTCTCCAATTGCGGCTTCATCACCGTGAGGTGGGCATGGTGGCATACTACTGCGATCAGCAGAACGGCTGCCGCCCACATCAGCAATTCAGTTGATGTCAGCAGAACCAGTGTTGCCGCGCCAAGAAGCAACATTTCGAACAGCATCTTGACAGCCAACAAACGGTCTTTGGACCAGGCGCGCCCGCGCGCCTGTCCGAATAACCAAGCGGTGTAAACGCCGGTTAGAGTTGCCAGAGGAATGCCGGCGAAGGCCAGATATTCGAGGTAGGCGCGGTCGAGGTCGAAGAACAAAACCGCGCCACTGAGAGCCAATACTCCGCCGAATGCACCTAAGATGTATGCCCCCTTCACAAGCCAAGAATTCCAATTCGGCCGGAGCATAACGTAGAGGAAGCGCTCAGGTCGGTCGAGATCTTTCACCAATAGCAGTCCAGTCAAACCTAGGAAGGCGGTGCAACCGATGACCAATGTCCACCACAACTCATCGGTCATCTCCAATGCGCCAGCAAACATCGCCAGCATCGCAACCAGATATGTTCCCGCGGCGAGTGCCTTGGTAACGATGTAAGCCGAGACTTCCCAACCCCACAGAATTCCCTTCGAGGGCTGGTCATAACTGCGCTTGGGCCGCTCAGCCTGTTCATCTAATCTGTCCATGACATCACGGATGACTGCCCTATCGCGTGGATTTGCAGCCCGCGCCTTCTTCTCTAACGCTAATTGCACAATCATCGAATTGGTATCGGCCGCGCCCAAGCGAGAATCAGCATACTTGGCAAAATGCCCAACGCCCGCGGCCTGATCTGTCCACAGATATTCACCGCTACGCTCAGTAGCGTGAGGGTCGAGCATCTCATCACTCGTCTCGACATAGAAGACATTCGGCCGCGCTCCACTCTCAGGCTTGCGCACCGTCGTCTCGTGGTCACGCAAGTAACCAGAAATCGATGAGTTAGGGTCGTCCAAATCCCCAGAGACAATCGCCTCGACTGGACAAACGATCACGCAAGCCGGCTCGTAAGAATGCTCAATCCGGTGCGCGCAATAATTGCACTTGGCCGCAGTGCCCTTATTCGGGTCGATGTACAAAGCATCGTAAGGACAAGCTTGCATGCAAGATTTGCATCCGATACAGCGGTCATCATCGAAGTCGACGATACCGTCCTCGCGCGTGAATAACGCAGTAGTCGGACAAATCGTCGTACACGGCGAATCTTCGCAATGATTGCAGCGATGCACCGAGAACTCGCGCGTGACATCAGGATAAGTCCCCTTTTCGATGTATTTGACGTGGGTGCGGTTGACTCCGATAGGAACGTCGTGTTCGGACTTGCAGGCGACCGTGCAGGCATGGCAACCGATACACTTACGATTGTCAATGACAAAGCCAAAATTAGTCATGTTTGACTTCCTCCAAGACTAGGCAACCATGTGACTGGCAGCACACTCATTTTTTCCTAAATCCATTATATCCTGTTCAGATTCTTCGGGTGAAATCCACCCAGAATTGACCTTTCTGATTTCATCATAGACAGCGGGTTGGTCCCTCATGTTCTCAACAATATATTCGACGAATTCTTCTTCGTTTTCAATGCCATATATCTCTTCGTTTAGAGATTTCACTGTTCCGAAGTCATTCAGAATAAGGTAATCCTCATTCGCCTCTAAGTCCCAGTCGGTATAGTGCCCAGGAAGAACTAGTAGATCATCTGGCATTACTGCGATTCGAGTTTTGAGTGTCTCGTACAATTGCTTGGCCCACTCGACTACTTTACGACCAAGATCAGGTCTTCCTATTGATACGATGAAAACGGTATCACCAGATATCATAAATTTCTCATCGACAACATAAGTCGTTGAACCGGGTGTGTGGCCTGGAGAGTGGGTGCAGAGAACCGTTGGTCCGCCCCCCCGGGCGAAATTGATTTCTTGACCATCAGAGACAGGAGCGTAAGTGATGGCAGTGCCCGCGTAATCTCCTTCGTGCGCAATATATTGTGCTCCAGTCAATTCGCTTAGACGAGGGCCTCCAGATATGTAATCCGCTTGGAGATGTGTTTCGAACACGTGAGTGATTTTCACATAATGTTCTTCGGCGAATGCAGTGTAGAAATCTATATTCCTACTAGGGTCAAAAATCATCATCTGCCCTTCGAAAATCAAACCATAAGAGCACGAGGCTTTCCCAGGGCGGTTAAATTGCCAAACGGTGTATCTTCCTCCTCCGGGTATTTGTTTTGGAATCAGGACATTTCCCCATGAAACAATTCCTTCTTCAAGCCAACGGACATCTGAGAAACCTGATGATTTGAGCAGTTCTGCAACAAATCTCGCTGAACCCTCCTTAGCACAAATCACCCGAATAGAATCCGATTTCTTCAATTGTGATGATGCGGCATCAGGTGTCTCAATGAAATCAAAATAGGGAATGTTCCTCATGTCAACCTCATTCGGCCCTTCAACCATGAATCGGCCATGATCATCCTCATTTCTCACGTCTAGAAAAACATAATTTTTCTTTTGTTCAATCCACTGATACAATTCAGATGCGCAGTAACTTTCTGTCATCGGCCCAACTCACATGAATAACTGAAGATCTGCATCCACAGCGAAGTCGAGGAAGGCGGCTGCTCCAGCATATGATATTCCTTCAATGAAATCCTTCTCCTCAAAGCCGAATACATCCATCGTCATTTGACAAGCAATCAGGTCGACACCGAGTATTTGGCACATATCACGGAGTTCGGTGATAGTTGCGACTCCCTTATTCTTGAACGTCTTCTTCATCAATGAAGTTGCAACGGTGTCAAATCCAGGCATTACTCCACTTATTGCATGAGGAATTGGCCAATCTATGGACTGAAACCCTTTGGGTCCAAAAGGCATTTTCATTGGCATCGCAGGGTTAGCTGCAGGAGTTACTTTGGCCTTGATTTCAGGCTTGAGTAAAGGTAGACCGTAGAATGTGAAGAATACTTTCACTTCGATATCCATCGCTGCAGCTGTCGAGGCCAAGATGAATGGAGGATATGCCCAATCGAGCGAACCCTGAGAGGCGATTATCGCCATCTTCTTCTTCTCGCCCATTTACTCACCTTTTCTTACCAAGAAGTAGAACTTGCCCTCACCCTCACTGGATTCAATGATTTTGTGACCAACTCGGTCAGCCCATGCAGGCATATCCTTGCAGGAGCCGGGGTCGGTTGTTGTGACTCGAAGGATTTCTCCAGGAGCCATCGAGTCGATTTTCAATTTTGTTTTCAAGACTGGCAGCGGGCAGTTCATCCCAGAGCAATCAATTGTTTCATTTGGTTCAGTCATCTTCATTCACCTCAAGAAATGAGTCGAGTAAGTGGCTCCATTCACCACTTCCTACCTTCGTTGAGCACTCAGTGAAGCACGCGAATAATTTGTGCACGAAAGGATTTGAAACGGAATAGAATCTCCTAGTCCCTTCTTTTCTGACATCAAGGATGCCTCTCTCATTCATTCTTGAGAGATGCTGGGAGGTCCTAGGCTGGCTGAATCCAAGGTCCCGCTGGACTTGACCCATGGTTTTTTCTCCCTGCGCAAGAAGTTGCAGGATTCGCAAACGATCCGGGTGGCCCAGAGTACGGAGCATGATTGCCGCAGCCTCCCTGAACCTCTCTTCTCTGCCAATAACGGCTTCATCTATGGAAGCGTTCATCTCACTCACTACAAACCTACGGGTCCAACCTAGAATAAAAGAATTGCGATATAATAACTGTTGAATATAAGAGTATGATTATATACTGCTGCTTGCGCGGTTGCCGCTCAGGGATGTTTGATGGCAATTGAATCGCTACTCGCAATCTTATTGATACTCACCGTAGCTTTGCTGTTCTCTCCCATCGGCCTAGGAGGTGGGATACTATTCGTTCCAATTCTACATTTTTTACTAAAATGGCCGATTGAACAAGCGATGATAGGATCCTTGAGTTTAGTATGGATGGTCTCACTTGGTTCGATGATTGCCCATCACAGTGTTGGGGAAGATGATCCTGAGGCTGCGAAGACTGGAATATTGATGTACGTTCCCGCAGCGATTATCGGTTCACTGATCGGATATTTCTTGCTTGAGAACGTATCAGAATTCTCAATCAAGATTCTAGTCATAATTTTGATGTCGTTTATCTTGATTACTAGTATTGAGAAAACGTTCAGGAAATCAACTAAAATGAAGAATATCTCTGTTGAAGAGAAAACTAATTCCGCACCACAAAGTTACAGAGTAGGTTGTGGCGTTGGTGGACTTTCTGCGGGAGTTTTGGGAATTGGTGGTGGAGCGGTTATGGTAATGCTTAGCCGCTCCTATGCGGGCTTAGGGTCACACGCGGCTGCTGGCAATAGCTATTCAGTCGAAGTCGTGGGGGTCCCAGTTGCCTTGGCAATGCATCTGTGGACTAGTGGGATGGTATCGAGCATAGAAGATATATTCCCACTCTTCCAGATAATTGTATTATTGTCGTTGGTTGCCATTACAGCATGGTTTGGAGCAAGGACTGCTATCAAACACATACCAGAAAAAGCAGTAAACTTTGCATTTCTTCTAATCGTGGGTTCCGGGCTTTTGAGTTATCTACACGATTTCGTTACAACTCTATTGTGAGTATATCTATAGAAATCACCCAATAAATTGGCTCAGAATTGCTCCCCCAGCAAGCCAGGCGCCGGCTGCTGAACCGAGGTTGCCAAGTGCAGTTACAAGAAGGACACGCCCGACTCGATTCTTGTAGAATATTTGGTAATCGCGCATCGCGAGGAAGTCTGCAGCGTCGCCGCCGGTCGGGGCGGCCACTTTCAGTTGAGTGTATCCTGCGAACCAGCCAGCGGCAAGCGTGGGGTTGAGGCTGGTTATTGGGCTCATCAATGCTCCAATGAGGATCGACAATGGATGGCCACGTGCTAGGGCGACGCCAGAGCCCGCAAGCACGGCATTAGCAGCCAACCAATACCAGAGAGTGTCTTTGAGAGCCTCGATATCTCCATTGTAAATCAGGTACCCAACAACTCCTGCGAGAAACAGTGGTATTGCCCAAACCAATAGTTTTGGCCAGAGGGGTTTCGGTGGTTCAGTATTGAGTTCCGCTAGAGCCGAAGTAGTCTCCATTGGTGGTCGCTCGAGATGCTCGATGATTCCGTTGATGTGTCCCGCTCCAACCACCGCTAGCACCTTGCCCTTGCCTCGCACCTGTTGGATTCGACCGGCCAGATAGGCATCGCGCTCGTCGATCAGAACTTCACCTGCGCGCGGGGCAGCCGCGCGCGCCTCTTCCATCATCGAGGTTAGCAAATCCGTATCTTCGAGGAGTTCGTCGAGGTCGATATCTCCCTCGTCCTCATCATCCCATAGCAGGGCATCGAGGACTCGCCACTTCTCGCGCAGGCCCATCCTTCGCCAGGCCCTGCGCAGAGTGATGACCACATCGCGGTCGATCAGTGCGTGCTCGATGTCCGCATCTTCTGCGGCTTCAATAGCTGCTAGCAGCTCCGCGCCGGGCTTCTCTCCTGTGTCCATTCCCATTCTACGCTGCTGCGCTGCCAAAGCGGATTGCAGCAGGATCATAGAGGCGCGGCCCTCGTTGATGATTTTCAGAAGGTCATCATTGTCGATTTCATCGGGCCGCTTGAGCGAGCGCAGGCGCGACTCGCATAGTTCAACCGCGACCAAATCCGGCCCCCACTCGTCAATTTGCTTTTTGACGAGGGCGACCGAGGCGCTGGAGACGTGAGCGGTTCCGACAATACGGAGCCGCTCATCGATATCGACCACATTCTTGTGGCCTTCCGAATGTGACGCCTCGTCCATCTGATTCCTCCTCATTCCACCGCTCGCATGGCTGCGAATAGGTCAGCATGCTCGCGCACATCGTGAACCCTGATGATATCGACGCCCTTGGTGGGTGCCATCGCGGCGATGCCGAGAGTGCCCGCCAGCCGCTCGCGGCTGTCGTCCCTGCCGAGCAGGTGTGCGAACATCCGCTTGCGACTTACACCCCACATCAACAGCATCCGCTCGTCGGGGACGATACCGCGTCCAGCCGCGAGCAGAGCCGTATTGTGTTCCAGCATTTTTCCAAAGCCGATGCCGGGGTCCGCAATGATTCGGTCAGCCGGAACTCCGGCATCGAGTAGAGCCTGCGCTGACCACGCAAGGCTTCCACGCACCTCGGCGACAACGTCGCCGTAGGTGGGATCATTCTGCATATCGGCCGGCAGGCCCTGCATGTGCATCAAACACACAGGGCAGCCGGCCCCAACAACGACGCC
>CAZNVK010000010.1:0-58873 GCA_964576865.1 uncultured Candidatus Poseidoniales archaeon
CTCATGCAGAGTTATGGCAGAAGGAGGAGCAGTTTTGACAATTGTTTTGATCGTGCCAGTTCTTCTTCTAATCATCTTGGTGATTGCAATCCCAATCTACTTTTTCGTGATCAAGAAGAATAGGCGAATTAACCAGTTACAGCGAGAGATTGATGAGTTGGCGAGCCAAACTCAATACCCACCCATCCGATAACAATCATCCATTCTGTTCGCTCCTTCGGCTCATCTGCAAAGTGCTTGACAATGGGCCCAAAGGGCCCAATGGCGACGGCAAGCATTATCCTTGCTTCAATCGCCAGCGGACTGTATGAAGCACCTTATCGACAGAGTCCTGGAGCTTCAGGATGGGGAAGAATCGCCGGCTGCGCCGGTCGTGACGGAGACTGATCCTGAGCTGAAATCGTTACTGCAATCCCTGCAACCCCGCATTCGTGTCTTCGGCTGTGGTGGCTGTGGTTCAAACACGGTGGCTCGGCTCGAACTCGAGGGGCTGTTTGACGGCGAATATGTTCGGGGGATGGCGATTAACACCGACGCCCAGCATCTGCTTCGGGTTGGCGTCGACAACAAGGTTCTGATCGGTCGCAGCGCTCGCGGCCGTGGTGCTGGCGGCGACCCTGAGAAAGGTGAGCAGGCCGCTTTCGAATCCGAGAAGGCTCTCAAGAAGGAGGTCGAGGATTGTGACTTGGCTTTCATCACCGCTGGCCTCGGTGGTGGAACCGGAACTGGTTCTGCCCACGTGATTGCGCGCTTGGCTCGCGCAGAGGGTGCGCTGACGATCGCCGTCGTGACCTATCCATTCCTATCGGAGGGCGCTCTGCGCCGCCAGAATGCCGAGTGGGGACTCGAGCGACTACGTGAGGTGTGCGACACGGTGGTTGTTCTTCCTAACGAGCGGCTTCTGGAGGTTGACGGAGTTCGTGACTTGCCGCTCGATGCGGCTTTCCGCGTGGCTGATGAATTGCTGATGCGGTCGATTGCTGGTGTCTCTGAGATGATAGCCAAGGAAGGCGTTGTCAATCTCGACTTCCAAGACTTGCGTTCGGTGATGGAAAACGGCGGTGGCGTTGCGATGATCGGGCTCGGCGAGGCGAGCGGCGATGATTGCGCCGAGAAGGCCACCGACGAGGCGCTCGAATCGCCGCTGCTCGATATCGACATCTCGGACGCGCGCGGCGCTCTGGTCAATGTGGTCGGCGGACCGACGCTTTCGCTGGGCGATGCCGAGCGCTGCGCCCAGCTGATTCGAGACCGAATCAATCCGTATGCCCGAATCATCTGGGGCGCGACAACCGATCCATCGATGGGCGACGAGATACGCGTACTGCTCGTCCTCACCGGCGTTAAGTCCGAGCAGATTCACGGTGCGGCACTGCACACGCAGATGCGCAACCTGCGCACCCGCACCGTCGATTTCGTCAATTGACCGCATCACCTGCACAACTCGGCTCCAAGCCAAGAGCCTCGTTGACGAACCCCTTGGGGTTCGCCCGGCGTGCTTAAAGAGGGGTGGTCGGTCGCCGGGTCGCTATTGAGGGAGAGCCATGGCTATCGGGAACTCAGACATCGGAGCCGTCGAGCAGACCGCTCAGAAGTTGCAGGATGACATCGAAGAGCGCGTCCGCCGTCTACAGACCGGCTCGATGGCTCGCATTCTCAAGATGGCCCGCAAGCCCTCCAAGCAAGAGTTCCGCCAGACCGTCATCGTCTGTGGCATCGGCATGTTCGTGCTCGGTGCTATCGGCTTCGGCATGCTCTGGTTGATGGACAATGTCCTGCCCGATTTCTTCGCTTGGCTCACCAGCCCCTGAGGTGTGAAAAATGTCTGACGCATTCGTAGTCTACGTTCGCCACGGCGAAAGAGTCCTGATCATGCAGCGCGCCGATGAGGTCGCTGATTTTCCCGGCGCTTGGGACGGCGTCTATGGCATCGGTAACCCCGAGGATATCGACGCCGTGACCACTCGAATCACCGAGTGTACCGGCATTCCAGCAGAATCGCTCGAGCACGTTCGCTCCGGTCCCGCTCGCGGTCTCGCTTTCGGTAACCGCCTGAACGATGTGACCCCTCTGCTCTTCGTCTCCGAGACAGACGAGGTCTCACCTCGAACCATCTACAAGAATCACGATTGGGTCGACCCGGCCAATATCGAGAATTACAAATCCGACAAGGCCGAAGGGACCGGCGCGCCTCGCTACTCCATCCCACAGATCGGCGCTATGTACGGCGACGTCGCCTCCTTCCTCTACATTCTCAAGACCAGCATCGGTCAGGAGCAGAACGTCGCCAAGGAGATCCGCGCCCGCCTTTCGGGAACCGGGTCCCTGAAGGATATCCAAGACGAGATCTTCGGAGTCCTCGTCCCAGGCCACGTACGTGGCTACATCTTCGTCGAGGCCTCCGCGCTTCACCACGTCGAGAAGCTGATCGGAATGGTCGGCATGACCACGACCCGCCTGAAGAATTGCCGCAAGGTCCTGCCAGGCGTATCGCCTCTCGAGAACACGCTTTCCTACCTCGAGCCGAAGGCTGCCACCGCGGGAATCGAAGAGGGTTGCATCATCGAGATCAGCGGTGGCGCCTTCAAGGGCCAAGCAGCCCGCGTCATCCGCGTTACAGAATCCAAGGAAGAGGTCACGGTCGAGCTCTTCGAAGCGGCTGTTCCAGTCGCTCTGACCGTGCGCGCTGACCAAGTAAGGGTCACGCAGCGCGTCGAATGAGCCCTAGAAGAAGGCGAGAAGAGCGCAATCAGGAGAATTCGGAGGTCCGTCAGCACGCTCAAATAGGGAGAGTAGGTCGCCGGGTCGCTTCAGAAGGGGGTATCAAGGATGTCAGCACGCAATGAGACACCTCACGTGATCCTGCAGACCCTCGGTCAGAAGAAGTGCAACGGCGACTGGGATGCGTCCACTGAGAACCTCTCGATGGACCAAGTCAAGCAGGTCGCCGAGAAGCAGAAGGACCGCTTGACCGGTTCTAATCTATATGCGCGCTCGCGTGAGGTAATGGGTACCTGCGTGGCAATGCGCGTCAAGGTCGAGGGCATGGAACCCAAGGCCGCACTAGCAGCAATGGCAGAAGGGAGATTCGACGAGCATTTTGAGTGATTTATCACGAATTGCGGGAGAGGGAAACCTCGCTGACCGCAGAGGTGAGAAAGATGAGAGACAACATACAAACAGCGATTGAAGAAGCCCTGAACAGCGCTCCAGAGCGTAAGTTCACTGAGACTGTCGAGTTTTCCTTCAACTTGAAGGATATCGACCTGAAGAATCCAGCAAACCGTATCCAAGAGGAGATTCGTCTTCCTTCAGGTCGCGGCAAGCCGGTGAAGATCGCCATGTTCGCCGGCGGCGAGATGGCAACCAAGGCGCGCGCCGCCGGAATCGACATCATCGACCCCTCGACCATCGAGGACCTCGGTGGAAACCGCCAGCAGGCTCGCAAGCTCGCCAACAGCGTCGATTTCTTCCTCTCCGAGATTCCTCACATGGGAACCGTCGGTCGATTCCTCGGTGTCGTTCTCGGTCCTCGAGGCAAGATGCCTCGTCCAGTCCCTCCAACCCTCGACCCAGCAATGATCGCTGCCGGTCTGAAGGATACCGCAATCGTGCGCTCGCGCGATAAGATGACCTTCCACAGCCCACTCGGCTCGCGCGAGCAGAGCGTCGACGAGCTGACAGCCAATGCAATGGCGATCTGGACTCGTGTCACCGGCAAGCTCGAGCGCGGTACGGGCAACATCCGCTCCTGCTACGTCAAGACCTCGATGGGTCCTTCGATCAAGATCGAGGTGATTGAATGATCGAGGCAAAGGTCGCAGGCTGGAAGCGCGACCGGGTCGGGGAACTCGCCGCCGTACTCTCCTCCGATGGAGTTCTGGGAATCGTCGATATCGGCGGCGTCCCAGCCAAGAACATGCTCTCAATGCGCGATGATCTGCGCGCCAACATGAGCATCACCATGGCGAAGAAGACGCTGATGCGCCTTGCCTGGGAGCAGTCCGGTCGCCCGATGGGCGAGTTGGAAACCCTCCTCGATGGCGCCATCCAGCCGGCAATCGTCCACACGGATTCGATGAACGCGTTCCAACTCTTCTCGGAACTCGAGAAGACCAAGCAGGGCCGCGCCGCCAAGGAAGGCGAAGCGGCCCCAATCGACATCGTCGTCGAGAAGGGACCGACCGAGTTCGGACCTGGTCCAATCGTCGGTGAGTTCAACGCTGTCGGAATCCCAGCCAAGATCGACAAGGGAAAGGTGGCCATTCAGAAGACCACCACCGTCGTCGAGAAGGGAGAGGCTATCTCGGCCGACCTCGGAATCATGCTGGCAAAGCTCGGAATCAACCCGATTGAAATCGGAATCATTCTGACCGGTGCGATCGAGGACGGATTCCTCTTCGATGCGGAGTCACTCGACCTCGACACCGATGGCTTCCGAACCGACGTCATCACAGCGACCTCAGGCGCCTTCAACCTCGCCTGCAACATCCGCTGGTTCTCTTCGCAGACAATGCCAACCCTACTGGCCAAAGCCAGCGGCGAGGCGACGTCTGTCGCTGTGGAAGCAGGCATCACCAATGATGTCACGATTCCACTCTTCATCGCGCGTGCGAACGCACGCGCGCTGGCCCTCGCGGGCCAGCTAGATTCCTCTGCGCTTGACGACGAGTTGGCGGCTGCACTTGGTGCTGCTGCCAGCGCCGCCGCCAGCGCACCAGCCGCGACCTCTGACGCGGCTGACTCAGCGGAGGAAGCTCCGGCTGAGGAGGAAGAAGAGGAAGAGGAGGAAGCTGCGTTCGGTGGACTAGGCGACCTCTTCGGCTGAAAAAAATAGGTGAGAAAAATGGAATATGTATATGCTGCAATGCTTCTGCACTCCGCAGAGAAGGATATCGATGAAAACGGTGTGAGCTCAGTTCTGAGCGCCGCTGGTGTGGATGTTGACGGAGCCCGTGTCAAGGCGCTGGTCACTTCGCTCGGCGATGTTGACATCGGTGAGGCGATGGCTACTGCCGTCGCAGCGCCTGTCGCTGCTGCCCCAGCTGCTGCTGGTGGCTCGAGCGACGCTCCTGCTGCTGAGGAAGCACCAGTTGAAGAAGAGGAAGAGGAAGACGACGCCGGTGGCTTCGAAGGACTCGGATCTCTCTTCGGCTGAAGCTCGGAAGTAAGCGAGAAACCACTCCTGCAACCACCGCTGAGCGGTGGCTATCAGGTCGTGCGGACGCTGGCCGCTCCAATGGGCGGACGCCGGGGAACAGCTCACCCTTTCCTCGTCCAGACCACACGACAGACGCACCGAACGCAATCGGGATCGAACCCAATCAGTTTCCTGATTGCGGTCGGCGCGACCACACGAAGCCGCTAAGGGCGGCTGATGTGAGCATTCGATATGGTCGGGCGTCTGCTTGAGATTCCCATCTCGGTGACGCCGACCGATGCTATCCGCGCGCTACGCCTAATCGGTGAATCGCGCGGATGGTCGATGCGCCGCTTAGAAGAGTCCCGCATGACGCATCGTTTCGCCATTATCATGCCAATCTCACGCATGACTCGAGTCCTCGGAATCGAAGTCCTCAAGGGCTCGGGCGCCGGCCTGAGCCTTCGCACTTGGTCACACGTCCCAGGCTCCGCCGGCAGAATAACCTGGATTTCACTGGAAATCCCACCCCACCTCGAAGGAGACGAATGGCACTCAATCCTTCGAGAATGGTCGACCCTTCTGCCCAGATGCCCATGGAAATGGACATTCGCAGAAAGGTCGGTGATCGGCTTCCTGCTACCCGAATTCCGCCGATCGCGCGTCCTCTTCGGACGCGAAAAAATCGACACAAACCAGTGGACCGGAGCGTCC
The DNA here is from genome assembly GCA_964576865.1 of uncultured Candidatus Poseidoniales archaeon. Lineage (GTDB taxonomy): Archaea > Thermoplasmatota > Poseidoniia > Poseidoniales > Thalassarchaeaceae > MGIIb-O1. The sequence continues at coordinate 5,855 of CAZNVK010000010.1, forward strand.
GCTGACGAAGTGAAGCCAACACCCACAGAAGAGGAATAAGCCGGCAATTCCGCACTCCTGTCGCCAACCCGCAGACTTCTTGATAGGCCGATGCCGCTACGAATCGACGAGCGAGATGGACTTGGAGAGCCTTGTCGACACCCCGCGAAAGCAGGCGATGGTTGGCATTACGCTCGCCTTCATGATAGTCTTCCCACTCTACTTCCAGGTCATGCCCAGCCTCATCGATGACGACCTCATGGCTTCCGGCTCGGGCAGTGGGGCTCGCGGAGGATGGGTAGTCAGTTTCAACGAGGTTCCGATTACGATGGAGGAATCCGTGAACCTCGGCGACGGCGATTCACACGACTCCTTCTTCGACGTCGAGAGCGAGATGATTATCGCTTACATCGAGGTCAGCGTCAGTTGCAACGACAATGATGACCCTGGACCCGGATTCACCGATTCGGTGGACGGGACCAGCGATGTCTCGGATGTCGAAGGTGAGTTCGAAGATCAGAGCGACAGCGGCACCTGTGGCGGGGGTGGCGGTGGGTTCACCATGCGCTGGGATGTCACTGCGAATTATTCGGGTGAATCACACGAGGTTGAGGATGCCAGCGAGGGTGACATAAGGGCACAGTGGACCGATAACGGCAATGGCCGCGGGACCTGGGTTCTGACGATTACCGCTGACATTTCCTCGCCTCCGATAATTGGTGGGGCGGTCGATAGCGACGAGGATTTCGACATTTCTTGGACTGCGATGACCTACGAATTGGTGCTTGAACCACTCGTCGAACTCTGAGGCTTGGATCGCGCTGAGTCTGCTCATGTCTTCGCGTGAATGCGAATGATGTCGCCGTTCTGGACTTCGTGGTCTGCACCGATGACGCGCCCACTGCGCGCATCGGTGGCGCGGATGAATCCGTCCCCGAGGTCGGTGTGAACAGCGTAGGCGAGCCCTTTGGCAGTGGTTCCCTCGGGGATGAGGATGGCGTCTGGTAGTATGTTTCCATCGCCATCGACCCAATGTGTTTCGTCTTGCACTGGATATGCGACTCGTCGGTTGAGGCGGTCGAAGACGATATCACCGACGAGTCCTGTGAGACCTCCTCCCGACCATTTTGAGAGGTTCTCACCAATCGAAGCGAGGGCGCTTCGCTGGGCTTCGTTGAGTTTGGATTCGCCCTCGGCCGAAATCGAGAATCCGCTCTGGCCTGGCCGATGTTCAATGAGTCCTGCTGCGCTCGCTCGGCTCAATGCGAGTTCGGCCTCAGCACTTGTCGGAATCAGAATGCCGCCTGCTAATTCGACGAGGGAGGCGAGTTCGTTCCATGCACCATCAGGCGCTCGGTCTGCCTTATTGGCTGCCACACAGATCGGGAAAAGCGCGCCACGTACGGTTCGCGCAAGCGTAGTCAATTCGGTTTCTCCCCAATCCCACGGCACCCCAGCATCGGGGTGCTGCGAGCCTACGGCAGCGATCCCCGCCAAAACCTGCGCCTCGCTGGCCCCAATCCCACTCAATTGCTCATTCAGATAGGTCGCCAGCGCCTTCTCCCCCTCGGATTGCACGCGACGCGCGCCTCGCTGCCAACTCGACTCGATGATTCCGCGAATCCAGGCATCCAACTCGCCGAGCAGGAATTCATGCTCTTCGACGGGATCCGAACCTCCCTCTCCGACCGGATTACCCTCTAGGTCGGTGGAGCCAGAGACATCGACAACTTGGATGAGCGCGTCGCAACGGGCCAGGTCGGAGAGGAATTGATTGCCTCGCCCGCGCCCTTCGTGCGCCCCGGGAACCAGTCCTGCAACATCCACGAGGGTGACCGGAACCAGCCGGCTGTGTCCAACGCAAGAGCCGGAATTGGGAGTGCATATGCTCCCTGCACGAGGGTCGTCATCGCCAGCCGTTTCCAGCCGGCCATCGGCCTCGCGCTTTCTCCGAAGAGCCTCGCAGGCACACGGTTCTCTGAGCGGAATCCACGCCACGCCGACATTTGGATCGATAGTCGTGAAGGGATAATTCGCGATGTCCACAGGAGTCTGCGTCAGCGCCGAGAATGTCGTCGACTTCCCAACATTCGGCTTCCCGACAAGCCCTATCCTCATGTGATCCCTCTCTCTCAACTCGGGCCCTCTGCCCTCAACTTGACGGTGCGCCGAAGTGCCCGTCAAAGTCCGCTAAAACCGCTCAAAGGTCGGTCGCCGAGCCAGGCTCATCAGATTCGCCGACCGGTACGACGACGGTGTCCATACCAGCTCCGGAGCCGAGGATTCGAGCCACCGTCGTCGCCGAAGCGAGATTGTAGGTGTCCGCCTCGATGCTCGAGGAGTCCTCACTGCCCTCAGCCACAATGGCTCCACGGAACAGACCGCTGACCATGTTCAGGCAGTGCAGAATCATCGAGATCACTACGAGGTAGAATATCACCGAGCCTGCCACCGACAGGTCGTGTGCAAGGCTCGATGGGTCGAGGACGCCAGCATCGAGAAGTGCCATCTCGACGGCGTCCGACATCAGGGTCACCATCAATCCCAGCAAAACACCACCCGACATCAGCCAGAAGGCGGTGCGGGCGCGGCCTGCAGAAGCCAACTCGCGCCCCGTAATCGATGGATACAGAGCCAGTGCAGCACCGAAATTCAGTGGAACGAAGACAGCCCAGAGACCCATCTCATCAATGATTGGCGCCAGCCCAGTAAGAGCATCCGTACCAGACACAGCGTCGGTTTGCACGAAAAGAGAACCCAGGAATACCGGTACAATTGCCATGACACCCAGGTTCATCTCTGCCAAGCCAGCGTTGTTTGGATTCTCCACGAAGGTATCCCCACCTCGCATCGTCAGCATGGTATTGACCGCGAAGGCCACCACAGGAACCGCTGCCAGTGCCAACAAGAAGCTCGCGACCACCATGTCGGACTGACCCATGGCCATCTCGCCGGCGTCGAGTCCGAACAGATCAGCAACCAACGAACCATCGCGAGCGCCCCATGGCTGCAGGGTGAACAAGCCACCGAGCAGTGTCGCGCCGACGAGTGTTCGCGACCAGAGCGCATTGCCGCTACCCACACTAGCTGCATAGAGTACGATTCCAGCTGTTGACATGAAGTAGAAACCACTCGACTGGAATCGATACATCAGCCACTGGCCGTCCCCATCGGTAATCGCCCCAGTCACAATCCCAGCAACCAAATTGAACGATTCAGCCATCAAACCAAGCAGAATCAACCACGCTGGCAATGATACGGAGCCAGCGCGATTTGCAACCGTCAACAACTGATTAATCACAACCGCAGTAACCGCTAGAACGTGGATTCCAGTGCCTATTACCAACACCTTGATTCCCAGAATTACAGGGTCGTGCGAGCCGATAAAGTGTACTGCCACAGACCCAGAATAGAGGAAGGAGACGAGGGTACCGTTGCGCTCACTCGCCAACCCTGTGCCCAATAATTTCGGCAGGACATACAGCCCACAACCGATGATAGCCATCGAAATGCCACCGAAGGAGGTTACGATATTACCGGTTGCAGCCAAAGTCTCGGCAGTAGGGTCGTAGCCCCAAGCACCTAGAGAGTGCAGAGCGGTAGGGTCGTGAGCCAACCAAAGGCCCTCGAAAGTAAACAGCCCACCGACCATCAACCACAGGGCTGCCTGAATAATCCATGCTCGAGCCGCAGAGCCAGCACGGCCCTCGACCAACTCGATACCAGGACCGAGGGCCTTCTCGAGCATGAACATCCCCATGCCACGAGCGACGTCGGAGAAAATCCACAGTCCACGGTGGACGAGGAGGTAGAAAACGAGGGCGCAAGCCCAGAAAACTGTGAGAGTAGAGAGTACCGAATCCATCATGATCACCTCACTCGCGAGTGACCTCCGTGATCATCGTCGCGACAATCGCAAAGATTCCGAAGACCGCTCCGAGGATGAAGAACCAGATTCCGCCGGTCAGTGCACCGAAGGTCTCGAAGTCCGAAAGCACAGGGTAATCCTGGCCGGGGTAGAGGATGCTGTAGACCACCATGAAGATGAGAGCGGAGATCAATGCTCCGACCAGCACCAGCTTGGAAGCCGCAGGTTCGTTGTCGCCTTGGAGGAATCCGTCGTCATTCGTCACGTTGACACCACTTGCCCACAATACTTCGTGGACAGGCCGACCACCGGAGATTTGCCCTTAAGCATTGGGCGAGGGACGTAGTCCCTCACCTCAGGGCGCTCGCATTAGGTCAACCGGGTTGCCTCTGCGGTCGCGCCCTGTACCTAGGGGCGTCGGGAGGGTGAGGTCTGAGTTGATTTCTGACCTCCAGACGGCCTTACAATCGCATTCGAGTCCCTTGAATTCGGCGAGGTCGCGGGAGACTGAGTAGCGCTCGATTGCTGCGACCACGTGTTTGTCGCATTGGCCGCAATTGTGCGAGCCGCGGATTTTCCCGCCCGCAGTTGGGTGGACTATGATGCGGGCGTCGTGGGCTGCGGTCTCCTCGTGGGTTCGTTGGATCATCTCGACGAGTGACCACAGCCACGGGGGGCGGTATTCGCGATTGCGGAATAGTCGGTCGACGATGGTTCGATTTTGGATATTCATCGGGTTGATTGAGACTTCGTCGGAGAGCGGGGCGACTTCGATGAGCCACTTTGAGGTGTGTTCGAGAGCGTCGCCCTCGCTCATGAATGGTGGCTTGAAAATGAGGTAGGTTTTGACTCGAAGACCGTTGGCGCGCAGGTCTTCGACAGACTTTCGCCAGGTCTTCGTCGAGAAGCCCTTGTTGACGTGGAATCGCAGCACTGCGTCGTCATAGGCCTCGAGGCCGATGGCGACTGTGGTGTTCGGATTGTGCTTTGCGAGGAAGGCGAGCTTCTCGGGTTTGCACATGTGGGCCTGGGCTTCGACGATGAGGTGCAGGCCCATCTCGTGGGTTTCTCGTAGGACGTGTTCTTGCCATTCTACAGGGTTCTCTTGGTCCTCGAAGAATGTGCCTGAAGTGTAGACCTTGACCATCGAACAGCCGTCGAAATTGTTCGTCTGTCTCTTGGCGTGCTCCCATTGGGCGAATAGGTCGGAGGCTGTTACGTCGTCGCGAACGTCGTTGAAGTAGCCGCAGAAGGTGCAACCCGATTTCCACCACCAAGCGCAGCCGCGGGTTCTGAGGATGACCGTGGCCGCTTGGCACGGGGTTCCGTCGGGCATGCGCTCGGGGGTGATGTAGACGGTTGCTGGGCGGGTTGCGTCCCACGATTCTCTGCGGGCTATCGATTCGGCGGTGTTCTCGGGCGCCTTGACGAGATGGTGGATTTTGACGGCGGGGGAGCCATCGCCGATGATGCCACACGCCTCAGCCATGGCCTCGCGGCTGTCGGGCTCGTCTTGATTGTGCCGCAGGGCTCTGGGTTGAGTCCGTCGCGCGGAGAAGCGCGGCGGCGGGCCAAATTTGATGACCGATACGCCGCAACGCAGTATGGGGTGGGTGTGTGAAGTCCTTCGAAATCGTTCAACATGTTCTGACCATGCTCGTCGTGCCCTTTCTGGCTGGGGTAGTCGGAATTTCGGCAGTTCCCGCGGTTTTCCTGTTTCTTGAGGCGCGGGCGATACTCGTGACACAGGAGTATTGGATCGAGATTGTTGGCACTAGCCTCGCCCTCGGGTTCGCATGCTTGCTGTGGGGCGTGACCTTGGTGATGCTCTGTGGATTCTTGGGGGGTTTGTTCAGACCACGCTTGGAGCCAGGGCGCTATCCGCTGCGCTCCTTCGTGACGATTCAGTGGGGGTGGTCGATGATTTTCCACCGCATCGCTCTGCTCTTCCTCAAGACTCTGGTTCCTTCGTTCATGGGAACTCTCTACTATCGCATGGCGGGTGCCAAGATTGGTTCTGCTTGTCAGATCAATACTGAGCATCTCAACGACGCGGGCTCGGTGGTAATCGGTGATCGCGTCGTTGTCGGTGGCCACGCGGTGATTAATGCTCATCTTGTTGAGCGTGGCGAATTGGTGATGGCTCCGGTCACGATCGGAGATGATGCGCTAATCGGAGCCAATTCGACAGTCCAGCCGGGTTGCACGATTGGTGAAGGTGCAGTCATCGCTAGCAGGGCGCTGCTGCCGAAGTGGACAGAGGTTCCGCCGGGTGAGATTTGGGGTGGGATTCCTGCCAAGTGCATCCGCCTTGCCGACGGAACAAAGCCGTAGTAATCGGGGCGCAGTGGCACGATTTTGAGGAGAATCACTCGTCGTCGGATTCGTCGTCCGAATCCGAATCGGCAGCCATCTCTTCTGCTGCATCGGCTGCCGACTCAAGTGCCTCATCCATACGCTCGCGGAAGGTCGCCTGCTTGAGTTCCTGCTCGCGAATCGCTTCGATGGCCGCATCGATCATATCGTAGCGGGTCTGAATCGCTGTGCTGAGGTCCTCAAAGAGCTTCATGTGTTGAGCATACCAATCGTCGCGAGCGGTCAATTGACCCTTGGCGACGCGAAGTGCCTCGTCTAGATCCTCAGCGACTTCGAAGACGCGGCCGAGACGAGCCGACTCGCGGGTGTACATCTCTTCCATCTTCTGCAATTCCGGCTCGAGGTGCTTGACCCGCTGGGAATTCTTCGCACCATCGAGTTCGAGGTCGCGAATGCGGTTATCCTTCTCTGAGAGCAGACCTTCCAGACCTTCGCGCTCAATCTCCTTCTCGATGGCTTCCTTCTCGAGAACATCGATTACCGCATCCTTCTCGTCAGAGCCTTCCTTGAGGGCGGTGTAACCTGCGTAGAGTTTGTCGAGGCGGTCCTTTTCCTTAGCAAGATCCTCCTCCAATTGGCGGATTCGCAACTCCGGCGAAACGCTGGTGTCTTCTTCGCTCATGAGGTTCCCTCGTCACCTTCGACACTCGGCCCCGCTATAACTCCGGCGGACTGATTATCCGCAGATTTACTGGTTTTACTTTGAGAGAAGCGTTGCACCAGTCTCAGTTCTGACCAATTGTCCGTCCTGTACATTGTGGACGGCCATTACCGCTTCCCTAGTCCCATCTGGGAAGTCCATTACTGAGTGCTCAACGAGAATTTCGTCGTTTTCGTAGATGCACCTCGGGTTGTGAACAGCCACCTTATCGCTGGCCATCATTCCCTTCAGCATCTCGATCATTTGGCCCTTGCTGAACGAGGTGCCCGACTGGTGGCTGACGAATTCGTAGTCTTGATGCAATAACTCGCCATACTTCTCCGCGTCTTTCCGATCAAATGCCTCGGTTATCTTGTCCCACAATGACATGAACCCACGACTGAGTTGGCTGAATTAACTCTGACGCAAGGTGGGTTTCGCCCCCTGCAAAATAGAATTGGATGTGGAGTGAATGAATCACTCGCAAATCGATGCAATTGCGGCTGCTAGTGCGACATTCAGGCGCTTCGAATGCGGGATGTGGAGTTTCTCATCCGGCCCGTGAGCATTGTTTCCTGGGCCAGCTGAACCGGTGCAGATGAAACTGGCTTCAGGGAATTTGTTCTGGATCATCGCCATGAAAGGAATTGTCCCGCCAATCCATGTCGTCATCGGTGGGAATCCCGTCAGGTGCTTACAGGCTCCGTCGAGGGCTGCTGAAACCCCCTCGTGCAATGGTGGTGCGTGGAAGCCATCGGCTGGCTCAGTCGCGTGGTAGGTCACTTCCGCTCCGTACGGCGGGTTCGCCTCAAGGGTCTGCTTGACGATGGCTTGGACCTCCGGGGCCTTGACTCCGGGTGGAATTCGGAAGCTGAGTTTGAGGTCGGTATTGGTTCGCAGGACATTTCCTGCGGTTTGGACCGGCGGCATTCCGTCGGCGCCGATGACTCCCATCGCTGGTCGCCAATTGATGTCGAGCAGAATTTGGTCGGCGCCGCGAGTCTGCGGTTCGAGCGAATCGACGACTGGCAGACTCTTCCACAAGGCATCGCCGAGGATGTTGCCGAGTGCTTCTGCCTCGGCGCGAATCTTGTCTGAAATATCGACGTGCATTTCTGGGATTAGGATGCGACCGGTCGAGCTGTCCTCGACGCGGTCGAGCAACATTCGCTGAATTCTGAATGAGGATGGAATCGCTCCGCCAGACATTCCCGAGTGCACGCCTTCGTGAGATACGCGAACGCTCAGAGTACCCGCGACGAGGCCTCGTAGTGCTTCGGTTACCCAGATGTGATCATAGGTCGGCCCGCCACTGTCGAGCACGACGATGAGGTCGGGCGAGCCAAGATCGTCGGTGAGCGCGTCGAGGTAAGGTGGCAAGTCAAACGAGCCCGACTCCTCGCAAGTCTCGATGAGGAAGGTCGCCTTCGGGTGCGGGATTCCCGCCTCTTGCAGAAGGCGAATCGCAGTCACGCAGAGATATCCTCCGTAGCCGTCGTCTACGGCGCCGCGGCCGAATAGGAATGGCTCGCGGCGCACAGCCTTCAGCGGGTGCAATCCCTCCGACCACAACTCAGGTCGGCTCGGTTGCTTGTCTAGATGAGAGTAGAACAGAACCTCGCCGGGGCCGGTGCCTTCGATGGTGACGAGCAGGACAGGAGAATGGTCGCCGATTCGGTGCGTTACGTGGCTCATTCCTTCGATTCCTTGGGCCTCAAGCCACGCTGTGAAGAGTTCAATTGTGGCTTGCAGTTCGCCCTTTTCGTCCCAATTTGGCTCGAACATTGGAGAGAGAGCGTGGATTTCGATGAATTCTGAAAGGCTCGGCAAAATCGAGTCTTCCCAGATTTTCTCAGCGTTCTCGGTAAGGCTGTCGATGTCCACTGCCATGACTCCTCCCGACCTCGTGTGCAAATGGATTCTTCCATGTTCAGGCTTCTTCGATTGGTCCGCAAATTGGCAGCGCGCCCTTCGAAAACGGACAGGTTTTGCAAATGTGCGCCTCACTCGCCGGACGACGCTGGAACTCATCGAGCGGTAATTCGGTAGCGAGATCGATTCTTGCTGCGGTACGTAAGATCTCGTCGAGCTCGGCTTGAGCCGACTCGAACATCTCCTTCGGGTAAATCACCAGTCGACCGGTGACCCCGATGAGAATTCCCGGCCGATCGACGCGACGGCGTTGGCCGTCTGGCCGCGTCGACTCCATCATCTCCAGAGCGCGATGATACAAGGCTAATTGCAATCGATGATGACGCAACATTTCGTGCTCTGCCTCGCTGGTTGACTCGCTTGAGTCTTGGCCTAAACTGGCGAGCAGGGGGCCTTTTCCACGCAGAATGGAGGCCGCCTGTTCAGTCTTCAAATCGATGGGACGGATCGATGGACCATCCCGACCAATCGAGCACAGCGCGAGGTCGATTGAACCATCCATATCGACTCGCGCTGAATCAATTTGTGCGAGTGTTTCGAGTCCGTCTGGAGTCCATCGAGTCTGAGGGACGGACTCGAACGAAATCGGATTTGAAATCGTGAACGGGTATTCTGTTCGTAATCCCTCCACCCGTTCTCCATCGATCATCTCACCGGCGGTGAGACGACCGACGATGCCAGATTCAATTCGCCGAAGCATCGTCGTCACAACAGCGAGAGTAGCATCCTCGTCGACATCCATCGGCAGGAGTTCGGAGAATACAGCCGAAATTACCGATTCATCCAACATCAAACTCGGTGAGGATGTCGACCAAACCTCTGGAAGAGGTGCACTCGGCTCATCTCCCTCTGGGCCAGGATTGCCGATTCCGATCTCGAGAATCCTGTGGACTATCAATCCCAGAAGGGTTGGATCCGGTAATCCCTTCGTCGATTCCTCTTCGCGTTCATCCCACTCCAATTCGAGAACCTGCGCCCGCTGCGAAATAGGATCTGGGCGCAGACCTCCGCGTGTCTCAAACCAATGTCGGCGCGGACACCTATCGATGTTAGAAAGGCGGTGTGGGGCGAGGCGTAGCCGAGCAGTGGTGTCTTTTCGAATCGTTTTAGGCTCGTGTTTTCGTGGTTCATCCAAGGCTTGGCTCGTCATCCGAGTCTGTTCTATGAGTGGGGTTGTCGGAGTGTCATCATCAGCCAATTCGATGCAATCCGGATGATGATAAATCGAGATTGAATTCAGCACATCACCGCCGAGGTAGGCATTGCTCTGCAGCGATGATGGCTTCAAAGTTCGCGGCTCACCCCTCTGAGAAATCGGGCGCGTGGTGGAAGCGGAATCACCCTCCTGCAACCAGGGGCTATCACTTTCAGAGCGTTCCCACGATCCTTGACGCAACGATTCAGCCCACATCTGGCCGAGTTGCAGTTCGGATTGAGAATAGCCCCATGGTAGACTCAATCCGCTTTCGGTCCACGTCGTGTTCTTTGGAGAACCGACAATGATGAGATGCTGTTCGACGCGCGTCGCAGCGACATAGAGCAACCGACGCGCCTCGGCATTTTTTCGCCCTTGGTGGAGTCGTTTTGCATGGTGCCAAGTAGCGAGGCGTGGAGTCTCTTTGACCGACCAAGGCATCGGATGGCCGGAGAAAAGTTCGGGAGTCACGATGAGACGATTTTGGCTTTCTTTGGTCATTTTGACCTGTTTTCCTGAGAAAAGATCAGCGAGAATGACCACCTTCGCTTCTAGGCCCTTCGACATATGAATCGACATCACCCTGACCGCGTCCGTATCGGGAATTGTTTGAGCTTCGAGGGCTCTGTCCGATTGATTGCGGAGTTCTCGTAATCTGTCGGCGATGACGATGGCATCTCCGCCTGCTTGAGTTGAAATCCGAGTTACCTCATCAATGAATTGCTCGATGTCCTGGATTGAAACCGAGTCGTGGTGAGCTACTAGAAGGTCGGATTGATCTATCGTCTCGTCGAGCAAATCGAGGAGACGTCCTGCATTTCTGAGATCGATCCAGCGTTTTACAAGATTGCGCTGGCGCTCGCTCGTGGCGTGCGATAAAAGTCGAGCGAGCAAGTCTTCGTTTTTCGCCGCGCCACCGATGTAAGATTGTACTTCGGCATCGCTCATTCCGATGAGCGAGGAGCGCGCGACCCAAGTTGCCGCGAAGCGATAATGTGGACGCGCGATGAATTGGACGAGGCCTTCGAGTTCTGCAACCGCAGGCCTCGACATCAGACCTCCTTCACGGTCTGCTTGAGCCGGGATTCCAAGCGCTTGCAGATGACGCATTATCGTATCACGCAAACGCCCACGGCTCGCCATAAGAATCATGATTTCACCGAAGGCAACCGGTTCCTGTCCAGGAATTTCTCGCCATTCGCCCTCCGCACTCAGAACTCTGGTTGCCTCGCCACGATTCAGAGATAATACTCGTCGAGCAATCATCATCGCTTGACGCTCGAAGGAATCCGGCTTCCCCGCTGAAAATGGGTCAATCGGGGTAGCAGGATCTGTTGGCGGATCACCCGAGCCGCCATCCATCACAGGACAAATCCACTCGAGGTTGCCCGCGACCTGCTTATGCTCTTTCCTCGGTTTCAATTCTTGAGGGCTGGCATAATAATCGGCATGGGCAAAGAAGTGATGGCGTTCTGAGAAGAGGTCGGACCACCAGTGATTCATCACCGAAAGCAGCCCACCGGAAGTTCGGTAATTGATATCGAGAGTGATCAGACCTTCGCGGCGGGCTTCGACAACATCTGGATGGACCGATTCTACATCATCCTTCTCGTCGGTTCTATCGAACGGCACCCATGGTGTATTTTCGCGAGCCTTCTGAACCTTCAACTGAGTGGCTCGTGTCACCTTCAATTTGTGAGATTGTCGCGCGTCTCGTGATGCATCTTCGCGGCGAAGCGGAGTCGGCTTGTGGAGTTGGCTGAGGTTCTCAAATTCCTGCGAATTGATCCGGCGGAGTAACTCGGTGTGTTGGCGGAATGCACCGACTTCGGCTTGGCGGAATGCGTAAATCGACTGCTTCATATCCCCGACATAACAAACGGTCGGTTGCCACTCCGTGTCAGGAATTTCGCCTTCTCCTTCACGCATTTCACGAGGGCCCCAGAGCCTCGCGAGCATCCTCCACTGGAGTGGGGAGTTGTCTTGCGCTTCATCGATGATGAACGCTCGGTAGCGCCGCCTGATTTTCTTGAGGAGGTCGTAGCGGCGCTCGAGGTCGGCGCGGATTTCACCTAGATTAGACGCCGACTCGCCCGCTAAATTCGGATCTGCTTCAAGGCGTTCTAGAGCCGCAAATGCGCGGTGAATATTGTCGTCACGCCAAGGTGCGTACTCATCTCCGGTTGCCTCGATCATCGAATCGAGAGCGCGAATGATAGTTCGATGGTAGAATGTACGGCAGATCTCTGGACAATTTGCGAGCAAGAGGTCTCCTGTCAGACGAGTTATGTCGTCGAATTCATGGACTTCTGCGCGTTCTTTTTGTTGCAGAATGATGCCTTCGATTCCACGCAGGAGAACGCGCAAATCATCGAGCAAGTCCGCTGAGGAATCCAATGAGAATGCCGTCTTCCAAACGACGGTGCCAGCGGGCAATCGCTCGGGAAGAGGAGTCGGCAGATGTTCGGGTGTCTGCACGCTTTCACGAGTTGCGCTGAATGGGAAAATCGGATTGAGAATCATCGACAGTTGTGTAAAGTGCAAAACCCGTTGGCCAATCGGTGTCGATATGATTCCGCGCAGGGCCTTTTCAATCTCGATAAATCGATCCTTGACATTGTCCTTGACCGGCCCTGCTGCCATCGTCGAATAGGAGAGCATACCCGATGGCCAAGTGGGATTATTGGGCAAGAGTTTGTTGTACATAATTGTCGGATCACTCTTCCAAAGTTTGCTGCTAACGACACACTGCAAGGCAATCCCAAGCCACTCTAAACGTCTCCATGTGTCTTCTGCCGACGGTTCATCACAGACGTTAGCAAGAGCAGATATTCGTGAATCTGGGGGCCAGCCTCTGGTGGTATCGAACAAACCATGGCTTCTAATTAGGTCGACGAATTCTACGAGATTTGTCCTGAAACAATCGTAGACAAGTCCGACTTCGTCCTCGTTGAGAGCCTCGAAAATTCGCTGCTCAAGAAGCTCTGGAGCGACCGATCCTGATGAGTCCAACAAGCCTCGGTTCGCCTCGCCGACGAAGATCGAACTACCGATGAGTGCCGAGAGCATTTTCGTCGCTCGTCGGCGACCGGCAAAATGACGGGCGATTCTATCTCGCGCCTGAAGAACTGCTTCCGCATCTTCGGCGCGAATCCCGGCATCGACCGCATCGCCCAATTTATTCGATCCAGTTGAAAGTCTCCAAAGCGTGTTGATGCTCTGTTCGATGATGCGTAATCGCTCGGCTTCACTGACCACATCATTGCCAAGCGAATCTCCCAACATGCCTCGATATGGCCCGATTAATTGATTGAAGAAGGAGTCGATTGTTCCAATCGGCGCGTCCTCGAGAAGCATCAATAATTGCTCTGGAAAACCCGCATCTGGGACGCGCGTATCTATTGGTGTATTCTTTCGAGTTGGCCCCGGAAGGTGAGAGGAAATTGTATCGCGCAAACGGTTTCTCATCTCTTCGGCAGCCTTGCGAGTGAATGTTAGAATGACGACCTCACCAGGTAGCATTCCACCCCATTCTGTAAGCGTTGTTCGCTCCGACTTGGGCGCAAGAATTGCTCCGCTAGGTATTTGTTTGGGACGGTCGGGCTTGGGAAGAATCCGTGTCGCTCGTTGGTCCTCAGTGAGGTAGTGTTCCATCACGCGGTCGATGATGGTGTGAGTCTTGCCGGTTCCAGCTCCGGCGTCGACAGCGATGTGAGCATCGATGTTCAAGGCCAATTTCTGGCCAGTATTGTGAACGAACTCATCTTCGCCCATCAAAACGCCTCCTCAACCGAAACCGGGCACAGGGACTTCACCGGACAAAACCTGCAAGAGACTTCGCTCGGCGTTGGATTCACGATTCCGCGCGCAGCGCCATCGGCGACTCCAAGAGCGGTGGAAAGCCGATGTGCCAACCATGCCCTGAATGGATCGCTCGGAGGATTCGGATCTTCATCTGGGAAACGGTGTCGACTAGATGTTAACTCGCTCAATTCTCCAAATTGTAAGTTCAGCGAGCCTGCTGGAAGGTGCCGTGAAACCTCAACGATATGATCGGTAAAATGTCCCATCGATGAGATGCCTGCGGCGACCACGAGGTCGCCGGGATGCGCTAGTTCCCAAGCTCGCGCATAAAGCGCGAGTTGAACTTCATCTAGCATGCCGATTTCGTGACGTTCCTCGCCTGTTTTCGACTCGGTTGTCTTCAAGTCGCGGATTATGACGAGGCGCTTCGGGCGCCAATCCGTGCCATGGATTCTCATTGGCGCAACCGAGTCGCTCCCAGATTCATCAACCAGGTCGAGAGGATCATCGCTGAATGGAAGCAAATCGACCCGATCGATGTATCCTGACAGACGGATTGGGTCGAGCTTTTGCTTGCCCGGGCTGGTTAAATTCGCGGGAAGGTCGATTTGGATTCCAGCCGCATCGAAATCCAATGTATTCCATTCGAAAGCAATCGGTATCGAATCGCGCAGCGCTCTCTCGCTGCGCACGATTGTACCAACTCTGCCCGCGATTGCAGTTGGATCTTGATTGACCAACCAATCGTTCCATTCGCGATTGCTCATACCAGCCAACATTCGCAATCGCGAGGTCGAAACCGCATCGGAACGATCGAGCCACGGAGCCAGTACATCGAGTTCGATTAGCGCTTGCGCCTGCAATTCCTCATCGGATTTGCGCGAGCGCGCAATATTCACCGGGTGATTTTCCGAATGAATTTCTTCGATGGTTCGCTCACCACCTTCCACCATTCCCAATTCGTGAGCGAGCAAATGATGGTGAACTTCGTGGAGCAATTCACCGTGCGTTCGTGGGTCGACATCTTCCTCTTGCTCCTCTTCTTCTTGCGCGCCTAATACGTGCTTTGTCCACCCTAGGCGAGGACAGGTTTGCCAATCTTTGAGACGACTCGCGGACCATCTTGGAATCTCCAATTTGAAATTCTCTAGCCTGCCATGTCGCGAGTCGAAGGGCTCGCAGTCAGTTGATTCTGGAAGAAATGGACGCGGGTCGAGCGTCGGGGTAGATTTGGTTGCGTTGTATTTTGCACCAAGGGTAGGCCAAGATTTGGCAGCACGAGGAGCTACCTTATTGGAGGGGGGTTTTGTCCGCAAGGAATCCTTCTTCAAAAAAGTCAGGAACGGCCGAGACTTCTCGGGCAAGTAATCCTCATTGTTGCCCGTTACAGGATGGCGATTCTCAAGGTCTCGCTGCATTTTGACATCTAGGGGTATCGTCACCGCCAACGGATTGAGGGGTGAGCGGCTCGGGGCTTGCATATCTGAGAGAGATTCTCCATCGTTACGACGAACTCGCCGTGGATCATGATTCGAATGTTGTCCCGATACCAGCGGTTGCCGCGAGTTCGCCGGATCAATCTTGGCTGCCCATTCGCGAATAGGTGCAGCGGCAGGGGTCGCATCATCGAGGCTCGGGTCAATGATTACGAGGCGGCGGCGCGCCGCACACAGAAGGTGATTGAGATGATGACGCGCCTGTCGAATCGGTGTGTCCGGTCGTAAAATATCGAGTTCGTGTCTGTCTTCCTCACCTAGGAAAGCATAACGTGGGACGCTCAAGTTCCAACTCGAACTCGAAGAATTTGCAATTACAATGAGGTCGGCAGTACAACCTAATGCTGCCTCTGGAGTTAACAATCTGACATTTGAGAGATACTTGGAACCACCGTGAGGAACTGGGGTCGAAATCAACAATTGGTCGAATTCCTCCACCCAATTTCGCCCACCTTTCGGAGGTGTTTGGTTAACGCTATCTTGCATTCGGCGCAGCCGATTGAGCGCATCGGCGAGAGCCTGGACAACCGCTGCAGGAACCGCCTTGCCACCGTCTGCTGCTGTCATGTCCAGATGGGCTCGAGCAAGGATTGCAGCGAGCCAATCATCGCCACTCTCAGCACTCGCTGGGCGAGGCAATGTCTCTCCGGTAAAGCAGCCGCGCCAGACCTCTGGATTATCGAGCAAATTCCTATCAGTGGGGTTTAGTAATGCTCGATTTGATTCCGCTAAGCACAGCACGAACCACTGACAACTTTCCTTCGCTCGAGCACCGCGCTCAGCGCGAGTGCTACCATCGAGAATAGGCTCGCGAGCAAGGGTTTCCAACCAGCGAGACAGAGCCCCTACTCCGCCTAGAACATGCTCATTACGAGCAAATTGAGTGAGCAAATCCGCATCGATTTCAGGAGTTATTCGCGAATCGGATGGGTGCGGTGAGGGCGAGGCGAATAACTCCACCGAATCTTGTACTCCGAGGGCTCGGAGAGCCTCGAGAGAGAAAGAATTCGGGCCGTGACAAATGCCGGATACGGCCCGTAGCCAATGCCCGATCGACTGTGTGACCGCCATCGATTCAACCGCGCCAATCGGCACCCCCAGGTGACTCAAATTTCGCTTCCAGCGCTGTCGGTTTTCCGAGAGATTTGGGTCGATGATGATGATTTCTGAATCGGTATTTTTCACGAGGAAGGAAGCGACCTCATCGATTGCATGACCAATCGAATGTTCCTCGCGTTGCACACGTACACGAACCTGCTCCCCACACTCCTTCCACTCCGCATTTTGAGTGCGTGGTTCATGCGCAGGTACCCAATCAGGCAGATCGTTTGACGAGCGAGCAAATTGCTCATCGAGGATATGCTCTCCGTGGATTCCAAGCCTGAAATTGCCCGGATATTCCAGTTGATGCACCGGGCGGTGCTTCGCTATCGCCAGCACCAATGAGCGGTGCGTTTGGCCCATCATCGGAGCATGATTTGCGAGGATGATACCATCCACCTCACGCAATCCAAAGGGTGGATTGTTTGACTCCAATAAGCCCGAGACGACTCTTGAGGTCACAAAATCAGGATGTGTGCCACCAATTTTCGTCTCAAGTCTTCGAATAATCCGAGAGAACGACTCGATTCCAGGACCCTCAAACTCCGCCAATTTTCCCTCTCGGGCGAGTACAGAATGCAGACTTGCCAAAGCCCGAGTCCGGTGGATATTCCATTCCATCGTCTCAATCGGATTGAGAATTGGGAACTCGAGACGCTTCGCCGCGCGCGAACACTCCTCATTCAGAACAACCTGCCAAGCACCCGAAACCGACAAGGCACGCGACAAGCGCAAATCCGCCAATAGAGACGTCTCAAGAGACTCGAGGGTGTGGTGCAGAGTCCTATCGATAACCACACCCTCGTCAGCGAGGCGCTCGAGGCACTCGCGCCTCGCCTCATCACTCGAATAAATCACCAAAATCCGGGCCGGACCGCCCTTGGAGAAAGGTTGAGGGTCGCGACATTGAGCGAGCATGTGGTCCCACAGCCAAGCCGGCAGCGCACCGGGCGCAACCTCCTCACTCGTCACCTTCGCCTCTGCACTCATCACAAGTCCTCGCCGAGCATCAGCGATGCACTCGCAGGGTACTTGAACTCGCCGATTAAGATACGCAGCTCGTGCGCTCAATCTTGTCTTCCAGCGCGCGCGAGAGGAACAGCTACTAGCATCGATAGCAGGCTGGCGATTCCAACCGCAGGAAGCGGAGAGCCGATGCCAGGAGCTGGAGGGTATTCGATATCCCAATCGATGAGCAGTACAGCCTTCATGTCCTCTCCATCCCAAGCCATTGGAACATCGAGTTCGGCCGTGCCATTGGTGCCTTCGAGTTGCACGGCCGAGTGCGCGACGTGCACATAGTCCTCGAGCCCATTGAAGCCCTCCTCGAAATTCGCCGAGTCCTCGACGAAGAGAATCCACGGAGTCGTCCTCTGAGGGGGGCAATCGTCTGCGCAAGAGAATATCAGATTGTCAAAATTCCAAGTGAAAGATGGTGTCGCGCCTGAGAAGTCAACGGCAAAATCGATTGTTCCACCCATGAACCAGGCGCGGTTACCGACCATGAGAGATTGGCTGTAATCATCGACTAGAGAACTACCCTTTGGGGATAATCCAGTATGCAACCTTTGGCCATCTATAACCGCTGACGGAGCGGTTCGATTTCTTGCCGACGCATCAATGGATGATTCACCATAAGTTGTGACCCAACGCTCCTCGGTGCTGTCTGAACCGAATGGATCTTCCAACTCAAACCAGACTCGGTGGTAGTGGATAAACACCGCATCAGAACCTGATGCAGCCTGCTGCATGGCATTTTCGCTGGTCACACAATTCACGCACCAAGTCGCCGTGTAAACCTCGACGATATTCGGTAAATCGTTGTACTCCGCACTTACGCTGTCATCTACTGTGCCATTTCCAAGCGCAAGCGTCAGCCCGCCAAATGTGCCCGCATCATCTTGATGACGGGCTGTGGTCCAAATCGGCTGGCTCTCTGCAAGCGCACCCATTGGCGCGAGCAGAAGAGCACTCAGAGCCAGAGCGAGCAGGGTTCGCATCGAATCGCGGAAATCTCGTCGATGATGAAGGATTCGCATTCATTGCATCGCGCGTGCGCGGACTCAAACCGAAGCGAAAGCAGCAATCGCGCGATCGATATCCTCGTCGGTAATATGCAAATGAACCACCGCGCGAATCGTCGAATCGTCAATCGTCAAGGTGTCAACCCCATGCTTCGACACCTCATCGACAATCGCCTGAGCCTCACCCTCAGCTGTGGCGATGTAGACCATATTCGACTGCACAGTCGACATTTCGACCGCCAATCCGTCCATCGCATTCACCGCCTCAGCCAGCCGGTGCGCACGCTGGTGATCCTCACCCAAGCGCTCGACGTGCTCGTCGAGCGCGTGTAAGCCGGCGGCGGCCAAAATTCCAGCCTGACGCATCCCGCCGCCGAACATCTTCCGCCATCGATATGCCAACTCGATGAACTCGCGCCCACCAACCAGCACACTTCCAACCGGCGCTCCCAGCCCCTTAGACAGGCATATCGAAACGGAGTCGTAATCCCGCACCATACGAGCGGGGTCGGTTCCGGTTGCGATGACCGCGTTGAACAGTCTAGCCCCGTCCATGTGGGCCATGCAGCCATTGTCGTGAGCAACCCGCGCAATCTCATCGAGAGTCGCCTGATCGTAGCACGAACCGCCGCCCATATTCGCAGTATTCTCGACGCAGACAAGCGTGCCATCCGCAGAGTGCCCGAGGCTATTCTTCGCCTTGCGAATCGCCCCCTGAACATCGGCCGGATCCATCAGGCCTCCCTCGCCCGCTACCAATGCAATCGAACACCCCGAAAGTGCGGCAAAACCGCCTCCTTCGTAGAGGTAGATATGACTCTCGGATTCAGTGATGATTTCATCGCCAGGTTTGGTGTGTGCTCGTATGGCGATGGCATTCGACATGGTTCCGCTCGGCACGAAGAGTCCTGCTTCCTTGCCGAGCATTGACGCTAGCCGCTGCTCGAGAGCGATCACCGTCTGGTCGTCGCCGAGAACATCGTCGCCCACCTCGGCTGCTGCCATAGCCGCCCGCATCGCCGCGGTCGGCTGAGTCACGGTGTCGGACCGCATATCCACCCTGTCGGAGGGATGCTCGCGCATGCCCGCCACAGGGCGGGCCTGCATATCAAGCGAACGCGGGTGAGAATGTCTCACTCGGGCGGTCGCTTGCGTCGCTTCGCACCCTTCGGCGGCGGCCCTCGGCGCTTCTTGCCACCTCCGCCACCGCTGGATTTACCACGATTCATCATGAAGAATCCAATCGCAGCAACAGCCACGACCGCACCTGCGATTGGCACGATCGGCAAGCCTTCCTCAGCATCCTTGATGCACTCTGTCTGACCGCGAGCCTCCTGAGAATATCCCGATGGACATTGGGTTTGAGAGCTGGCGCCTGCCGTATCGACGTAATGGCCCTTCTTGGCCTCCTTGCAAGTCGTCTCGCCGGCGCGGTCCTGATAGGTTCCCGGCTCGCAGGCGATCTGTGAATCCGCGCCCCTCACAGGCACATAATGTCCAGGCTCCGCATCGATACAACTCGCCTGACCAGAATCTGGCTGGAAAGTCCCCAATCCGCATGGTTCCTGCTCCTTCTTCCCGTTCAATTCGACGAAAAATCCGGGGTCGGCATCGTCACAAGAGGATTGCCCGGATGCCGGTTGATAGGTACCCGGCGCGCAGAATGAAGGATTAGTCATACCTTCTTCGCCCGCATAGTATCCCGCCTCAGCATCCGTACACGAATCCTGTCCGGTTCGGCTTTGGTAGGTCCCGGTTGGGCATGGAGTCTGTTCCGCTGCCCCTTCCCCAGGCACGTGATGACCCATATCCGCATCCATGCAACCCGTCTGACCGGTGTCCGGTTGGTATTGGCCCTCCGCACATGCGATGTCTTCGGTTGAACCCTCGACGAAGACGTAGTGGCCGGGTGATGCGTCGACGCAATCGGCTAATCCAGTCGTGTCAGAATAGGTTCCCACTGCGCACCTTTGCTGTGCTGTCGAACCTGCTTCTGGGACATGGTGTCCTTCGCTTGCTGATTTGCAGATTGTGCTGCCGGGCTCGTTTTGATACGAGCCCGCGGGACACTTAGTCTGGTCGGTCGCACCCATTCCGTCGATGAAGTGTCCCGGGTCTGCCGCGAGGCAACTCGATGATCCTGTCGCGGTTTGGTAGTAGCCTCTGTCGCACTCGCGTTGTTCTGTCATGCCTTCCTCGTCGGCGTAGTGGCCAGCGTCGGTCGCCATGCATTCTGTTTGGCCGCTTGCCGGTTGGTAGGTCCCCATCTCGCAAGGGGTGCCACGGGATGCCCCTTCGGTGTTGATGTAGGTTCCTGGGTTCGCGCCCTTGCACTCCGTCAGGCCCTCGACGTCCGCGTAGGTTCCGATTTCGCAAGGGGTCGTGCTGGTCGCGCCTTCGGTTGCGATGTAGCCGCCGATGTCAGCGGGTGTACAGTCGACTGTTCCGTTGCTTGCAGAGTAGCTTCCGGCGGCGCACATCTGTTGGCTTGTGGAGCCGCTGCTCGGTGCGTGATATCCAGAGTCAGCGAGAAGACACTCACTCTGTCCTGCTGTCGGTTGGTACGAGCCGGGCGAGCAGGGGGTCTCCTCTGCATTTCCACCTGTCGTGTAGTGACCTGCGCTCGTCTCGAGGCAACTGGTCTGACCTTCTGCTGGTTGGTATTGGCCGGCGGGGCAGGGTATCGCCTCTACCGCCGCTTCGTAATCGACGTAATGACCCGCAGGTGCCGGCAAACAACTCGACTGCCCTGCGGCTGGTTGGTAAGTCCCGTTGGCGCAGGGAATCTGGTAAGTCATCTGGGCTTGGTCGGTGTAGTGGCCTGGATCGGTGGCGTAGCACTCTCCGGTTGAGGCGTTAATCCAAGTCCCTGCGATGCATCCGTATGGCGAGGGGTCGAAGATTGAGAGGAGCCCATCGTCGTCTGGGTCGCGGTCGTCTAACCACATGTGATTCGTTGTGAAGTTCAATTCCTGAGGTGTGTGTTCCTGAGTTTCCGTCTCACCTGTTCCAACGCTGCCATACCAATTGTCCCCCCAACAGAACACCTCTGAATCAACGTTGATTCCACAAACGGATTCATCGATCATTGCTATGCTGACGAATTCCTCTCCACCCGTTACGGTCACTGGAGTGTTCTGAGTACCTCCTATAGAACCATAGCCGAGTTGACCCTTGTTATTTTCACCCCAGCACTTGGTATCTCCCCAATCGTTGATTATACAAGTTGCTCTCCATCCAGTCACGATTGATCTTACCGTGTCCCCACCGATGCTAGCGTAAACTGGCGTGGACTCCCAATCGCTACCTCCACCATCTCCAAGTTGACCGTAACCATTCGCACCCCAACACGAGACCTTGCCATTGTCCAAGATTGCGCAGGAGTGCCAGCCTCCTGCTGCTATCGAGACAGCGTCTCTGCCGAACGGAATATGCACGGATACAGGCTCATAACTGTCCTCATCGGTTCCGTCCCCAAGCTGTCCCCACCAATTATCACCCCAGCAGTAAGCATTGCCAAGATTGGTTGAAACGCAGGTGTGTTCATTTCCTGCTCCTATCGAAATCGCATATTGAGTGCCTGGAAGGTCCACGTTTACCGGAGTGGCTTGAGTGTCTTGCAAGTTGGAATCTCCGACTGCCCCCTCTTCGTTATTTCCCCAACAATAGACCTCGTCATCATCCGAAATCACACAGGCGTGATGTTCACCTACAGCGAGAGTCTTGGCTGTTCTACCCGTGGGTAGGCTGACTGGATTGATTGGTCGGTTGTAGTTCCCTGTTGTTCCATCGCCGTGCTGACCAAATCCACCAGAGCCCCAACAGTAGACATCTCCTGATTCCATCAGAGCGCAAGTGTGCCACCAGCCAGCACCGATCTCTGCTGGGGTTTCGTTCGCGGGTAGATCGACATATACTGGATCGGGAGAATTGGTATTTGTTCCATCTCCGAGACGGCCGTCATTGTTGTAGCCCCAACAAATCATGCTCTTGTTGACGAGTATGGCACATGAATGAGAGTACCCAGCAGTAATTGTGAGATTGGTGTAAATCGAGCCGAGAGGAGCTCCGGGCTCGTTGAGGCTCGAGTGCGTTGGCGCAAGGATTGTCTCCTCGGCAAGAGGCTCGGGTGAATCAGAATCGAGTCCAACCGCTGCAGCCATGCCTAGCATCAATAGAATCAAGGTAATCGAGATTATGTGCTGTTTTTGTATTCCTAGTTCTAGTTTCCAATGAATTGCTTGTGCGTTCATTCCTCTTCACCTCCATCATCCTCGGAAGGCCTCTCCCAACCCGTCGCCTCAGGTTCTGCTGCGGGCCGTGGTCGCTTCTTTCGCCGGCGCGCTCCTTCCGGTGGTCGGCGCCGGCGCGGTTCGCGAACTTCCGGCTCGCTCTTGCCTCGAGTCAGCATGAAGCCGATGAGGGCGAGGATGACAACGGCTCCCACAGCAATCGGAATGATTGGCAGTGAGTCGTCTTCATCGGTGATGCAGGAGGCCTGGCCGGTGTTCGGTTGTGAGGTTCCGGCAGGACATGGCATCTGCTTGGTCGAGCCCGCTGTTTCAACGAAGTGGTCCTTGCTCGCTTCGCGGCACTCATCCTCGCCGAACATGGGTTGGTAGGTCCCAGGTGGGCAAGGGGTTTGATCGCTGGAGCCTGCGGATGCGACGTGATTCCCCGGTGCTGCGGTTTCGCAGTCGCTCTGTCCTGTCTCTGGCTGGTAAGTTCCAGCGTCACATGGAATTTGTTCTGTCGCTCCATGTGAGAAGACATGGTGACCCGTTGCAGCTTCGAGACAGGAGCCCTGGCCTTCCTCGGGTTGGTATTTGCCCGGCGCACAATTCGCCACGGTCGTGGCTGCTGATCCCTCTGCGTAGGTTCCCGCAGGTGCGATGATGCATCCCGATTCGCCTTCTTCAGATTGGTAACTACCCTCAGAACAGGCGACCTGTTCTGTTGCGGCGGAAGACTCGACGTAGTGGCCTTCGTCAGCCTTGAGGCATCCTGTTGCACCACCTTCGCTCTGGTAAAAGCCGGGTTCGCACGCGACCTGTTCGGTCGCTCCGTCGTTCATCGCATAATGACCTGCTTCGGCCACAGCACACTCGGTGGATGCTGGTGCAGAGGAAAAGGTTCCAGCACTGCACTCCATTTGTTCTGTCGACGCGGGGTCGGGTACATACCAGCCCGCGTCGGCATCGATGCACGAAGTGCTCGCCTCTTCTATGGAATATGTTCCAGCAGGACAGGCCATTTGATTGACTGTTGCCGGTGCAGATGCGTAGTATCCGGGGTCGGCAGCTAAGCAGTAGGTTCGGCCTTCTTCATGTTGGTAATATCCTACTTCGCATGCAATCATCTCGGTGGATGCGAAGTCAGGATTGTGGTACCCCGCATCAGTGATGAGGCAGTCGGTCTGGGCCGCCTGTGGTTGGTATTCACCGGGCCCACAAGAGGTCTGGCCGGCGGCGCCTGAACCCGCGACGAAATGGCCGGGATCGGCATCGACGCAGGCGGTCATGCCTCGTTCACCGGCGTATGTTCCTGCGGCACACTCGGTCTGTGAATCTGAGCCTGCGTCAGGAACAAAATGACCCAACCACGCTATGATACAGGAATCTTGGCCAGAATCTGGTTGGAAGTTGCCTGCATCGCAGGCTGTCTGATTTGTCTGCGCTTCCGCATCGACATAATGCCCCGGGTCGCTCAGCAAACATTCGGTTTGGCCACTCGCTGGTTGATAGGAACCGATGCTACAGGATACTGCAGATTCCGCTGCTGATTGATTCGTGAAATGACCTGGTGGTGCATCCATGCAAGAGGTCTGGCTTACCTGATCTTGGTAGGTCCCTGGCAGACAAGCCGTTTGATTCACCGAGGCATTGGCGTCGGTGTAATGGCCTCGGTCAGCATCAAGACAATGGTCCTGCCCTGAATCAGGTTGGTATGTTCCGGCAGGGCACTCAAGTTGGTGGTCCATGCCAGATGTGGGGACGTAATGACCGGAATCGGCATCAAAGCACTCGTAGCCGATTACATACTGCCCTCGAGGGCAGGTCGGAGGAGGATACGGAGTGTCGTCGAAGATATTCAGGATGCCGTCGTCATCATGATCTCGTTCGCCTAGCTTCGCGTGGTAAGAGCCGATATCCACGAAGAGTGGTATGTCACTGTCGGTAGTCCAACCATTACCGAGTTGGCCCTTCTGGTAGGCTCCCCAACACCACACAGAACCATTGGTCGCAATCGCACAAGTGTGATCTCTACCAGCGCTGATACTCGCTACACCTAGGCCTGTGGGCATGGAGACATTAGTCGGTGTCGTTCGGTCAGTGGTTGTGTTATCTCCAATCTGTCCGAGTTCATTGCGTCCCCAACAGACCGCACTATCATCATCGAGAATAGCGCAGGTATGCCTCATCCCTGAATCGATAGCGATAGCAGTCCTACCGGCTGGTAATTGGACTTGGACCGATGAGTTATTCCTGTTCTGAGTCGTACCGTCACCCAGTTGTCCACTTGATCCCCACCCCCAACAATATACACTCCCATTATCGAGCAGCCCACAAGTGTGCCTCACTCCAATGGAAAGAGCAACGAGATTTGAGTTGGTGGGTAGTATGGTAACCGGAGTGAATGAGGTATAATTGGTTGTGGTTCCAGTCCCTAACTGTCCATCTTGATTGGTTCCAGTGCACATGCCAGTCGAATCGTTCAGTATTACGCACGCAGAATTGAAGCCGGCAATCACCGCAATCGGTGTTTTATTCGTTCCCAAATCAATCTCTGTCGGGATATTGGTATCTGTTGTATCACCAGTGCCGAGTTGCCCGGCACTATTCTGACCCCAGCAATAGAGCGAACTATCGTCCATGATAGCGCAAGAATGATGAAGGCCATTTGCGACTGTTACCGCAGTCCTTCCAGTCGGCATTGTAACTTGGACCGGTGTGGAATCACCGCTATGCCATCCACCACCTGAGCCGTGACCATTCTGCCCATAGTAATCCTCACCCCAGCACTGCATCGTGCCATCGGTCATTACCGCACACGTGTGGTGGCTCGCGCCCTGGCTGACTTCCGCGGCTGCCGTTGACCCTCCATTTCCACCAAGATCAACTGAATTGGGAGTAGCACGATTGCCCCACTGTCCATTGCCGAGTCTTCCATATCCTCCGTCGCCCCAGCACTTCATTCCGTGATTATTCATCACCACGCAAGTATAGTTCCAAGATGCTAGAATAGTTGAGACGGAATAAATTGAGCCAGCCGTTGAGCCGGGATAATTCCGGCTGAGATGTGAATCTCGAGGTACATCGATTTCGGTCAGCGATTGGCTATCGTCTGAATCGATTGAGAATGAGGCGGTCATACCGAGCATCATGATGACTAATAAGATTGAGAGCAGGGTCGTGCTTCGAGAGGTGGCTATCATCGCACGCTCAACGTGATTACGCCGATTTAATCATTCCTTAAGCAGAGCCGAATTCGATATAATGAGCGCCTTTCCGTTTCCTAAACATCGACCGTATTGTTGGTCGGCCGAGTTAGGAAATTTGGCTTATTGGTCAATCTTCGTCTTCATGGTGATACTCGTCGGGCCGTTCCCAACCCGTTGCATGCTCCTCGTAATGATACTCTTCCTCGTCATACTTCGCATCTTCCCCATACTCCGATTCCCCACCAGATTCCAGTTCAGTCGCCTTCCCTCTGCGCAGGATAATAAATCCGATGACCGCGAGAAGAGTTACCGCCGCTATCGCAATTGGAAGAATGGGTAACGAAGTCTCATCCTTAGGGGGCCAGACGCACTCACTCTGGCCCTCAAGCGGCTGGTTGGAACCCGATTCGCATTTGGTCTGGGCCGACGCGCCGGCTACCGGCACGTAGTGATCGACATCGGCTGTCTTGCAATCGGTTGCTCCAGCTCGATTCTGGTAAGTCCCGGCCGAGCAGGCAATTTGATTCGCGGTTCCCTCCTCATCCGCATAATGCCCAGGGTCGGTCTTGAGACACTCGGTCTGACCGGTCGCTGATTGGTACCATCCAACGCCGCAAATCGTCTGTTCGGTCATGCCTGAAATCAGTACGTAATGCCCAGTGTCAGCGGCTCTGCACTCGCCTTGCCCAACTTCTGGTTGGTAGGTTCCAGCTGGGCAGGCAACCTGTTCGGTCATCCCTGCCTCCGGCGTGTGATGACCGGGGTCGGTATCGATGCAAGACATCATTCCAACGAGATTCTGATATGTTCCGGGAGAGCAGGGGGTTTGCGCGCTAGCACCGGTTTGGTCGACGTAGTGACCCTCTTGAGCAAAGAGGCAGGAAGTCTGACCGGAGTCGGGTTGGAAGGTCCCGTTTCCGCACGGGGTTTGGACAGACGAACCCTCGTTGTTGACGTAATATCCGGGAGAGGCTAGCGTGCATTCGGTCGCACCTCTGGTGTCGCTGTAATTCCCCATCGAACATCGAGTTTGGGAGGGCGAGGCTGGCTCGGGAACATGATACCCCTCGGCAGCCTCGATACACTCACTCCGCACGTAGTGGCTCTGGAAGGAACCTGCAGGACATGGGGTCTGCTCCGTAGCACCCGTCTGGTCTACGAAGAAGCCGGGTTTTGACGTGGTGCAACGGTCGGCGCCGGACTCGCTCTGGTAGTATCCCAAGTCACATTTCATCTGCTCAGCCGAGCCCTGTGAGGGCACGTGATGTCCCGGGTCAGCGTCAAAGCAGGTTGTTTGTCCGCTAGCTGGCTGAAACTGTCCAGGTGGACAATCATTCTCGTATGTACTACCGGTTGAATCTGTGAAATGTCCGGGGCTTGCATCTTTACAGATTGCCAAGCCCATCTCATCCGAGTATGTTCCGGCGGGACACTCGGTTTGGTCCGTCGAGCCGGAATTCGGCACATGGTGACCCTGGCTCGCCACGGTGCAGGAATGAGCCATTATGGATGGCGAATAAGTTCCAGGTTCACAGGCTGTCTGAGAGGCGGAGCCTCGAATATCGACAAAGTATCCGGGAGAGGCCTCAATGCATTCAGATTGACCAGTTTGAGGCTGGTACATGCCCTTCAAACAAGGTGTTTGTTCTGCTGCGCCACCGAGTGAGAAATGGCCGGCATCGTTGGTCAGACACTCCGTTTGACCCTCACTGGGTTGGTATTCACCGGCTGGACAAGGAATCGCCTCTACCGTAGCCTCGACATCGCTGTAGTGTCCGGGTGGTGCGGGTGGGCAACTCGCTTGTCCTGAGTTAGGCTGGTAACTCCCGACAGGACAGGGAATCTCGTGGTCCATCCACGCCTCGTCGGTGTAGTGTCCCGGCGCCGCCCATTGGCAATCGCCAAGAGTCGCGTTGAACCAACTGCCAGCGATGCACCCGTGGGGAAAAGTATCGAAGATTGACAAAATCCCGTCATCATCGGGGTCTCGGTCATCAAGCATCAGGTGATTCGAGTCGAGGCTTATCTGTCCGGGAGTCGGCTCATCGGTATTGTTGGTTCCGCGTCCAGCCTGACCAATCCAACTCTCGCCCCAACAATAACCCTCAGCGTCTAAGGTAATCGCACATACTGTGTCGCCATTCACAGCAAGTGCTACGAAATCGTGGTTGCCACTGACATCAGTGGGATTTGGATAGGACGTCGGTGTGGTGCCACCTTGTCCAATCTGACCATCATCGTTACTTCCCCAGCACTGAGTCGAACCCGAGTCGAGGATCATGCATGCTGAGACATAACCCACATCGAGGAAGTTGGCAGTATCTCCGCTAGCCATTGAAACGTACACTGGCGTGCTTTCTCCCGTAGAGAGTGGCCCTCGCCCCAATCGTCCGTCTGTATTGTCCCCCCAGCACATGGCCTTGCCATTATCCATCAGAGCACATGCGTGGTATTCTCCAGCTCCTATGGATACAGGTGTTCTCCCAGTTGGAAAGAGGACCTGGACCGGATTCAATTCCCTTGAGGTGGTCGTGCCATTGCCGAGTTGGCCATCTGCATTTTCTCCCCAACAATATGCCGTACCGTCCAGCATAATCGCACAGGTCATATACCCACCTGTTGCGACTGATATTGCTGAACTGCCGCTTGGCAGATTGACCTTCTGTGGAGTGTTTCGGTCGGCAAGCCCGCCATTTCCGAGTTGGCCATAATTGTTGAGCCCCCAGCAATAGATGTCGCCGGTGTCCAGCACAGCACAGACATGATCGTGAGCTAAGGAGACCGTCTGAGCAGAGGTCCCAGGCGGTAGCAGGGCTTGCTTCATCTCGGTATTCGTCCATTCATCGTAAGGCTCACCATCACCCATTTTCCCGTACGCGCCAGAACCCCAGCAGTAGACCTTCCCCGATTCCATGAGTGCACAAGCAGTTGAGGTACCGACCGATACCTCGACTGGAGTCTCATTTTCAGTCACAACAACCGGAACCGGTACATTCGAATTGTTCTGAGTACCATCCCCTAATTGACCGAACCAATTCGCTCCCCAACACACCAAACTATTCTCTTCCAAAATAGCGCATCCATTGTATGCCCCTGCACCGATGGTAGCATTGGTGTAAATTGAGTCAGAGGAGAATCCTGTTTCATTGATAGTTGAATGACTCCGTCTATCGACCGAATCATCTTGCAATATGGCCCCGGACGAACCTCCTCCACCAACCAATCCTACCGAGGCGCTCAAGCCGAGCATGAGGAGTACAAGAGAGAATGTCAGAACATGCTGCGCTCGGAGGTTGAATGCCATCGCCCGCTCATCTTCAAGGCCCTCGTTTAGTCATTCCCCAAGCCCTGCCAATCCGGAATATCGGCGAGGAACATGATGATGTATCGTAGGCGTAACCGCCGGGCATGGCGGAGCGTTACGAATCCTTTCTGTCGGATAATTGCCCGCCGATGGGAATCTACGAGACACTCTACGCCTTCGCCGATACCTTCGGCCAATTCATGGGAACCGAAGGCACCCACCCGTGGTCCCAAGGCTTCCCTCTAACCACCCCACTGGAGAAATTCGGCGGCCCTGAACTCCCATCCAGCGTCGAAGTAACCCCCGAAGATCGCTTCTACCCAAAGGCCTGGGGACACCCAGCCCTGCGCGAGGCAATCGTCGAATTCTACAACTCGCGCTACGGTTCATCAATCACGCCCGAGAACGTGATGATCTTCGCCGGAGGGCGGCCAGGAATCTACACTGTGATGGCCTTTCTCAAAGAACACGTCAAGGTCAGGATAGGAAACATCGAATGGCCAGCATACCTCGACATCCTGACCCAGACCAACACGGAATGCGAGATTGTCCCCTACAACAAAGAAAACGGCTTCCACCCGAGTAACGAGGAATACTTCGACCGCACCGGAGTCGCCCCCGAAACCGCGCTAATGCCGGTCATCTCCAACCCACAAAACCCCTCGGGCCAGACCCGCGCAGGCGAAGAACTGCGACAACTCATCGAAATCGCCGAGCAATCCGGCAACGGAATCCTGCTCGACGAGGCTTACGAGATGTTCCACTCACCCTCGGTCAGCGGCATCGAGTTCGTCAAAGACCTCGACAACTCCAACGTTTTTCTCGCGGGTGCTTGTACCAAAGGTCTGCAAGCACCCGGAATTCGCATCGGCTGGGTCATCGCGAGCAAGACCAATATCGAGACGATGGCGAATTACTCATCCTTCGGCATGGGAGGCGTTAGCCACCCGTCGCAGCACTACGCGGTGGCACTTTTGCAGCCGGAGCGAGTTGCGAAGGCGCGAGCGGCGGTGGAGGCGCACTACAATTGGCAGCGCGAGCGATACGGAGCGGCGTTCGAAGAAATGGGACTCGGAGTCTACACCGGCAACGGCGGATTCTACCACTGGCTCGAGTTACCCGAAGGCATGAATAGCGACGAATTGAACAAGCGATTATTCAAGCATGGAGCAGCGATTTTGTGTGCGAAAGATTGCGATATGGCGAGGCCTCATTCGAAGGACCCGAGCTATGTCTCGCCTTACGGCCGATTCTTCCGCTTCTCATTCGGCCCGTTGCTGCCAGAAACTTTCGAAGATGACATCGTCCTTTTCCGCGCTGTGTATGAGGAATACAAGCGCGATGCCGGCGTCGAATGAAAGCGATTTCTCGATGCCGAGTCAATATTGAAAATTCGACAGAAATCGAATTTTAACGACCGCTACGCGGTCGACTCGGAAGCCGGCGCGTAGATGTTGTAAGCGTACAGGGGCGGAGTGTAGACGTGGACATTTATGAGTTCGCCATTGGTATCATTCGAAACCCTGTGGATGTCTGGTTCCTCGGCTGCACAAACCTCTCCTGCTTGGTAGGTTCTGACCTCCGTTGGCACCGCAAGGCCTTCTGAGTTCAGCTCGTAAATCGTCTCGGTAGAGACGCCGTCGGCGATGAGGAAGGCGCAGTCTGAGCCGACGTGATCGTGGATGGGAGTGTCTTGGCCGGGGGTCCAGCAGATTGCGACGAGTTCGTAGAACTCGTTTTTCTTGATGACATTTCTTTGGTAGCCATCATCGGCATAGCCGATGCAGTCGCGCAAGGCCTTGAGGTTGAGTGAGGCTGCAGATAGGTGATGATCGAGTTCATCGAGCCCTGGTCGGCGATCGATGCCGTCGAGCCAGTTGACCAGCCCAGCTATGCCCGGGCATTCGGAAAGGAGGTTGTCGCGGACGTCTGGCTCGAGCGCGACCTGCACCACCATAGGTGGTGAGGGGGGGTGTCGATTCTTGACGATTCGGGCTACGGTGCATAGCACCGGATGGTGTTAGGAACACTCGATGAAGTGTGAGATATCAGGTGTTGCCGGACACACCGGCGTTCGGAAAAATGTGAAAGAATGATAGACTGCTTCCGGAATTCGACCCTTTCGATTATATACTCACCGAATAGCGCGAGACCGCTCGCTTAGGCGGGAGGAAGAAAAAATGGAAGTAGATTGGAAGACGAACATGGCAGAACTTGGCGGCGCCTTCATGGTGTCGTGGCTGGTTCTGGGTAACTTGACCGACATGGGTGCTGAGGACGCAATGCTGGGTAGTGGAGACCTACTGGCAGCAGTCGTGCTCGGTGCAGCAATGGCGGCCATGGCAGGAGCACACATTCTGCCAATGTTCACCTGGATCAGTGCAATGACTGGTGACCTGCAGGATGCAGACGCATGGATCGGCAACGTGATGCGCTTGGTATTCCAGGTGCTCGGTGCTGGTGCAGCGCTCGCCCTGATGGGTGACGGAAGTGTGTCCGCAGCTGAGACGGCCCCTGAGATGTGGGGCTTCGAACTTTGGTCGGTTGCAGGCATGGTCGCTGCTGGTGCAGTGATTGGAGCGGTTGCATCGCGATGTGACGGTTGGGTGACTGCTTTCGCAGTGGTCGCTCTTGCCGGCGCACTCGGTGCAGGTGTCGGTGGAGCCGAGGCTATGGCTGCTGAAGTCATGGGCGGCGGAGCCATCGTCGAGGCTGCGAGCACCTGGGTGCTCGACGGTGTCGTAGTCGGTGTTGGCGCTCTATTGGGCGGCATGCTCGACGACGCACTCTGATTTTCGGAAGCAACTGAAGAAGATCTGAACCACGTAAGGCAGGCTGGGGGACTTCGATCTCCCAGCCTCGCCGAATCTCAACACCCCCCTGTGGAGGACTCCCTCTGCAGGGGCTTCTCTGGTTTCGGAGGGGGGCAAAGCAATTTCGAGGTCAATTCATTCTCTTGAGACCGCGTACGGCGGCTCATCCCATGAGTTGTAAGTCGCCGGTAATCTTGTCAATCTCGCTGCGCGGACCTGGCCCAATTCCAACTACGGTGACCGTCCCGGGTGGAATCTCCGTGTGGCCTGCATCCTTGACGAGATAACAGACCAGTCCGGCCGACTTGGCTCGGCCGAGGATCTTGCGTAGTGTTTCCTCATCGGCCGCTTTGCAGACGATTTTTCGCGCTCCCTCGCGCCGGTAGCGGTCGAGTTCGCGCGGCGTCTCTTTCTTGGCGCGCACGGTGCATTCCATCACAGCGTGGCCGCACTGCGCAGCCAACTTACCCTTCGAGAGTTTGAGATCAGCCCTCGTCACGAGGACCATGGTGAGCTCTTCACTCGGTGGCAACTTCGCTCACCGTTCCAGCCGAGGGCTCGACGCGGTGGCGCTGCATTATCTCACCCAGAGGCGCTGCCAGCCAGGCGACGAAGACGAGGTTGCCCACCGCGTGGTAGAGGTCGTATAGCAGACCGTTGAGCAGGTAAGGTGCGAGCATCGAGACATCGGTCTTCAACAGGATGCTCGAGGAGACAATCCAATCGAATGCAAATGCAGAGAGCATCGCGACTCCAGCCAAGAGGCGAAGGTCGAGCTGCCCATCCTTGAGAATACGGTTGGCAGCCAGAGCACCAAACAGACCGACTGCGCCCCATCCTATCACTTGGAAAAGCGTCCAGGGGCCGTGACCCATGACCAAGAGATTCGATGTCAGAGCGATGACTCCAGCAAGAGCCAGCGCGCGAGGCGCGCCGAAGTAGACGCCGGCCAACAAAATGATCACAGTGACCGGCTGGATGTTCGGCAGCGGCTCGAGCAGGATTCGGCCCGCGATGCCGAAAACAGCCAGAATCCCGAGCATCGCAAGAGGATTCGACTCCTCGATCCGCCTCTCTCCCTTGAGCACGGCGAAGACGATCAAGGAAAGGATCGTGGCGTTGAGCAGCAGTGCCTGAGTAGGCGTCAGAGCGAGGTTGTGGAAGTCGTACATGGCGGAACCCCGTTGTCTCTGGAACTCTGCTCACACTTGATGGTTCCTGAGATGACCGAATCACCAGGTCCCGATGCGCCAAAGCAGAACATCGCCCTCAGAGAGTTCAAGGTCACCGATTCCAACCATCGACATGGCTCCATTGTGATGCAATTCCCAATATGCTCCACTGAAATCGCCGTTGAGTTCGTTGGCATTCAGTTCACCGATCGTGTGCACATACGGGCCCCAATCACCGATATCGTATCCAACAGTGAGTTGACCGTTTGTGGCATTCGTCGCATCGAGGAAGAAGGACATTCCATCGGTGTATCCTGAGAATCCGCCGACGCAGCCGCCGGTGCCGTTGTAGTCCTTGTTAACACCGTAGGTTGAACCGTCGGCTTCAATCATGGTTACGCCGCTGTTGAATTCTGCATGGGGTGCGTCGTCTGGGAAGAGAACGCAAAGGACTTGTGACTCGTCCCATGATTCTGGTAGTCCGTCGTGTGAGGATTCGCTATCGTTGACGTATTTTGCTGCCTCTTCGTTGAGGGCGTTTTGGATTGCGGGTGTGAGGATGATGAGGACGATGACCGCTACTATCGCTGCGGGTTTGAGATCGTTGGACATGGAACCCGAGGGCTTGGTTTTGAGTCTATGAAGTTAGCCGAAGTGAACTATACGATATTCGTTCATTCCTCGGTCATTTCGGCGATTTTCTCGCGCAGAATCTGGCTTACCACCTTGCCGTCTGCGGACCCGCCTAACTTGCCCATGACCATTCCCATGAGTGGTCCGACCGCGCCGAGGCCTCGTTCTTTGACGAAGTCTTCGCGGTCGGCGAGGACGGCGTTGACGGCGTCTTCGACCTCTGATGTATCAGCTGGTGTGTAGCCGTCTTGTTCGGCTCGATCGGTGAACCATTCGAGCCGGTCTTCGAAGGGGGTTGTGGTGTGTGAGGGCCCTTCGAGGAGGAGGGTTCTGGCCATCGGGACGAGGCCTTCGCGAGTGATGATTCCTTGTTCGCGAGCGTATAGAGATAGGGTGAGGATTGGCCAGGGGAAGGCCTCGGGGTCGCTCTCTGTGCCTTCGGCGATGTCTTGGCGGGTATTGTCGAGCAGGGCTGATGCCATGGCTTTGGCAGGGACTCCGGGGCAACCGCAGGGGCCTCCTTCTACCGCTGTGATCAGGACGTCGTCAAGCTCGGCTCCGAGGAGGGCTTCGACTTGGTTGTCTGAGATGTCGTAGGCGCTCAGTCGCTCGGTTCTTTGGGCTCGGTTGAGGGGGAGGTCATCGCTGATTGACGACCATCTTTGCTGGTCGAGCGGGACTACGGGTATGTCGGTTTCCGGGTACATTCGGGCGCCTCCCGGTAGCGGTCGCATAGCGGTTGTCGTGCCGTCTTCGGGTGCGCCTTTGCGGATGACCACGTTGCGGACTTCCTTGGGGATTCGGTGGTAGGCTTGGCGGGCTCTGGTGATGACCGATTCGAGTGCTAGGTCGGCTTGCCATTCCGGTGCGACGCAGAGGATGAAGGCTGCTGCGCCGTCGAGGTCGAGTGATTGGCGGACCGCGTCGACTTCTTGCTGGGTGATTCCGTAGGCTGGTAATTCGTCGGAGTGAAAGATTCCTGCTACGCCAGCTTGCTTTGCTGCGCTAGCGAGTTCTCTTCCGAGGCGTGGTAATTGAGCTCCCTCTTCGTCCATCTGCTTGGTGCCGATCCGGCCCGCGAATCCGGGTAGGACGGCCGCCTTGACGCTGTCTCCCTTTGCGAGGGCGCGCTCGACCATGGTTGAGGTGCAGGTTGCGAAGGTGCCCGTCACCTCGTGGACTTGTATTGGAATTCGCGCTACTGCAGCCTTGGCGACGCGATTTTCGACCGGGATTTGGTCATCGCGTCGGTCGCTAGGTAGTGGCGGAAGGTTGGCTTCTTCGCGCAACTCGTTTGCGAGTCGATAGAGGTGGAGTTGACGGGCCATTTCGAGGCGGATTATTTTCGGGATCCAATCGAGATCTTGACATCCTTTGATCTCAACTCGGTCGCCACAAGCGATGCTGACGTTGAGGTCCTGGCGAATCGAGCCGAGGCCTCGACGGACCATGCGGGTGTCGCGCAGTAGGGTACCGAGTGCTAGCGCGGTTTCCTTCGCGTGCTCGGGAGTTTGGACATCGGGTGCAGTAGCGATCTCTACGAGTGGAACTCCGAGCCTGTCGAGGGTGTAGACTACTACCTCACCGCCCGCGGTCGATTGGGTTTCGAGTTTGCGTGCGGAATCCTCCTCGAGACAGATGACATCGACGCCAACAGCGCCCGAGTCAGTTTCGATCGCGCCGTCGGTCGCGATGAGTGTCGTCCTCTGGAATCCGCTGGTATTCGAGCCATCGACGACGGTCTTTCGCATCGCTTGGAGGAATGGGACGGGCTTGGCTTCCATCATCGCGCTGATCGTTAGGGCAGCGCTCACCGCTGCTTCGTCGTGTGAGAGTGGAGGGGCCTCGTCGAGTTCGATAAGTCCGGAGTTCGGCGATTGGACATAGACGAAGGAGCGGTTGCGGCGCGCCTCAAAGCGCGCCGCCACATCGACGCGGCCACCCTCTCCCTGCGCGGCTCGCAGACGGCGAGCCTCGCGCTTCCAGTCTGATGGAATCTCGTCGATTCCCATCTCATAGAGTGTGTTCGGCATGCGCGAATGCAGCTTGCCGGTGTTGAGTTGCTGGTGTATTTCGAGGCCGCACATGAAGCCAAGGCCAGCCGGGTCCAACTCGGATGGCCTTGCGACCTCGCCGTGCGGCTCGCTGCTGCTCACGAGGCTGAGCGGACGGTCATCGCTCATAGGCTCAGCGGGCGAAGGAATACTCGTCGGAGCGGGGGTTGAACAATTCGCCGCTTTGGAGCATCTTGGAGAGAACTTCCTCGACTTGGTACTCTTTGACGCCTCGGCTCTCGCAGCGGTTGAGAATCTCGGTCAGTTCGGCAACGCCCTTGTTCGTGCAAATGTCACGCAAAACCGCCCTAACCACATTGCTCGCGTTCCTTTGGCTCACCGAAACACCTGACATCAGTTCCGATTCATCCTCAATTCCTGCTTCCTCGCGCCAGTGGCGGAAGATAGCAAGCGCCATCTTCGCGTCATCGGCGGTGGCGATATCGCGAAGATGCATTCTCGCGTGCGCTTCTGTCAATCGGATCAAGGCTTCAAGCGCACGCGGAGTAATCGGAATGACCTCAGTTTCAGTGTACTGCGCCTCATCTCGGCTGAAAGATTGGCGTTCGTTGGTGTAGTACTCGAGAATCAATCCCTTGGCATCCTCATTGAGGTCAGGATGGATGTTCCGCTTCGCATAAGCGATGTACTTTCTCAGGAAATCGATAGTGAGGTGCTGGGAGCCATCTGCCCCTTCGTCGAAGATTTTGCCTTCCTCAGCTTCCCTAAGGTCGAATTCCATCGCCTCGTCAATCTTCGACTCGCTGATTCCTTGGGTTCTGACGGCGAGGATGTGACGAGCGATGCGCTCGTCATCGTCGACGCGAACCTCGTCGCGCAGCATCCAGATGATGTCGAAACGGGAGGCGAGGGGGGGTGGGAGACCCGTTTCGTTGAAGGAATGCATGACCGAATCATTGGCGCCGCGCTTGGTGAAGCGGCCCTGAGTCGGGTTGGCTGCTGCGAGGACTGCGCAGCGCGTGTTCAGAGTCGCTTTCACCCCACCCTTCGAGACATCGAGGCGCTGCTGCTCCATCGCTGGGTGCATGGTGCGGCGATCCTCCTCGCTAATCTTGTCGAATTCGTCAATCGCCGCCATCCCACGGTCTGAGAGTGGCAGGATGCCCGCTTCGAGGGCGAAGCGGCCGCCGCCGCCGAATTCGTCTCGGACCGCAGCGGCGGTGAGACCTGCTCCTGAGACTCCACCACCGGTTGCGAACATACCGCGCGGGGAGAGTTTTGACATGTAATTGAGGAGTTGCGATTTCGCCACACCAGGGTCTCCCATCAGCAAGATGTGGATGTCGCCACGCGAGCGGGTGGCGTCCTTATTGACGCGGGAGACGCCACCGAAGAGTTGCAGTGCGAGGCTGCGTTTGACGTAGTGGACGACTCCGGTGGCGTAAACCGAGGGTGCAATCGAGTTCTGCATCAATCGCAGAAGTTCGGGACGTGAGCCGATTTCGAGAATCGCCTCACGGTCATCGTCCGAGATCTTAATCTCGGTGAATGGAGTACTCTCATGCTCAGAACTGACGAGGTGATAGATGATGTCGAACATCGGGGTCTTCTTGTTCCTCTTCACCTCGGAATGAACCACTGGAATCACATTGACGATGACTCTCTGTCCAGGCAGGTGTTTGTTGACTAGGTCGCCTTCTACGAGAACGTGGCCGCGGGACGGTTGGGCACCGCTCGGCACGTTCTCTGGAACCTCTTGGATCTCAATCCACTGGTTATTCACCATTCGCGAGATGTTCATCACCAGCACGAAGCGGGTCCCTCCCGAGCGCCCCGCCATCTCTCCGCATCCAGTTTCTTCAGGACACTTGAGCGGCTCCTTCAATTCGCGCTCATTATCCTGTATCTTCTCGATTGTATGGCCACAAGACTCGCATTGGAAGACGGCTCGATGAATGCGAGGCTTGATCTCGCTGATCTTGGTGACGATTACCTCAGCGCTGCGTAATCGCTCAATATCCCGGCTGCCCATGTCACGAAGGTCGCGCCGACTGTCCTTGGGCAGCTCGCCCACGCGCAGAAGGCAATCGAGGTCTTCGCCGCGTTCGCGGCAGATCTCGTTCAGCGTGTTGCGCCCCTTGTTGAGAATCTCGCGCGGGTTCGTCAGTACGTCTTCAGCGAATTCGGGGTCAAAGGCCTGAAGCTCGTGAAAAGTGATGGGGAGAACAGCGTTTTCAGACTGCTTCGAGAGCAGAAGTACGATCTCAGCCTCCTTGGCCTCGGTGAAGAAAGTCCGCCACCGCGCCGATGAATCATGTGCTGCCATCGTCATCGATTTCACCGCCGGGCGCGGGAAGTGAGAATCCGTGGTCTATGAACAAAGCGGATAGCAAACTCGACCCCTGTGCTTCCACTGCAGAAAATCATCGCCCGACGTCGTCGGAATGAGGGGCTGAGGCCTTCCACTGCAATTCAGAGCGGGGTCGCGCCGAGCCCATCGGAAGAATAGGCTGTAAGCGAGGGGTTTCGGCGGCATATGCCAGCGGAAAAGATGCTTGCGTGGCATTCAAACATCAATTGATAATCGGCGGTTCATGGAGTTCGTGCGCGAAGGTGATGATGTTTTGATGAGGCTCGATCCGGGCGAGGAATTGCACGCGGCGATTCAAAGTCTGTCCGAGCACGGAATCGAATGTGCGGCGGTGACCAGTGGCATCGGTCGAGTTCGTGATATTCGCATGGGATATTTGGGCTCAGACGGGGTTTACCAGACGCTCGATCACGCCGGTCCGATGGAGTTGCTCTCGACACAGGGGAATCTGGTTCCCGGTCCAGATGGTCCGTTTACTCACCTACACGTTGTGATGTCGGACAATGGGCATGTGGTTCACGGTGGTCATCTGTATTACGCAACGATTCATGTCGTCGGCGAGATTCATCTTCGGGTACTTGATGCTGAATCGATGAAGCGCGAGCCGACGGGAAGTGACTTTGTGGCTCTCAAGTTCTGTGGCGCGGAGTGATTCCTTGCGCGTTCTCTGGGCCCACGGCTTGGAGAGTTCCCCGGATGGTTCGAAGCCGACTTGGATGGCTGAGGAATTAGGCTGGGATGTTGTTTCTCCAGCGATGAGTGAGCGGGGCTGGACCATCGCTGAGCAGACTGAAGTTGTCGCTGAGGCGATTGATGCGGACGAGGACTTCGATGTAATCATGGGGTCTTCATACGGGGGACTTGCCATCGCTAATGCATCTGCCCGATTTCAGGACCGTTCACTCCGCATGGTTCTGATGGCACCCGCCTTCGGCCTTGCTGAGAATTTTCGAAGGATTGCGGGCGAGGCCGGTGTGCGCGAGTGGGAAGAGACTGGGTCTCGCGCATATTTCCATCATGGCTTTGGCCACGAGGTGCAATTCGGCTGGGATTTCATCACCAGCGCCGATGAGATGTCGTGGCCGAGTCTTCA
Organism: uncultured Candidatus Poseidoniales archaeon; assembly: GCA_964576865.1. Taxonomy (GTDB): domain Archaea; phylum Thermoplasmatota; class Poseidoniia; order Poseidoniales; family Thalassarchaeaceae; genus MGIIb-O1. The sequence goes on from CAZNVK010000010.1 coordinate 45,112, forward strand.
CCATCCGACGGTGATCATTCATGGCAGGTCGGATGATATCGTGCCGATTGAATCATCGAGAAAAGTTGCGACCTCGAACGGATTAGTCGAATTAATCGAGGTCGAGGACGGCCATCGTTTGGCCGAATCTCTCCACCTCATCCCGCTGGCCGTCCAGCGCGTTCTAGCAAATTGAGCACTTGGGGAATTAATCCCGCACGCGCGTGGGCGAAGCGTGTTATGCAGAAATTTCAGTGCGACCCGAGGAAGTATTCACCGATCTCTGGATCGGTCAGAATGTGCTGGGCATCGCTCGTGTGAACCACCTTTCCGCTCGCTAGAATGTAGCCGCGATCAGAACGAGCTAGACTCAACCGTGCGTTCTGCTCGACAATCAACACGGTGATGCCTTCCGACCGCAGCGAATCGATGCGCTCGATAATCTGCTGCTGATAGAGCGGTGAAAGAGCCGCGGTCGGTTCATCCAGAAGCAGGAACTTCGGATCAGAAATCAACGCCCTCGATATCGCCAACATCTGCCGCTCTCCGCCTGAAAGTGAAGCGGCCAAATCGTGGGTCCGATCGCTCAAATCTGGGAACATGTTGAGTGCGCGTTCAATCCTCTCGTTCAGCAACTTTGTCGGCAATTTATTGCCGCCCATCTGTAAATTTTCGTGAACTGTCAGCGATGGGAAGACGTTGTTCACCTGAGGAACGTAGGCGATTCCACGGTTCACTAGTTGGTCGGTTCGCCAGCCTGAGACATCGTCTCCATTATGCTCAACCGAGCCGGAGTAATGCGTTGCGATTCCGAAAATCGTCTTGATGAATGTCGATTTTCCGCATCCATTTGGTCCGATGATCGTGACGAATTCCCCCTCGTCGACATAAATGTCGATATCGTAGAGAATCTGTACCGAGCCATAGCCTCCGTTCAGGCTCTTTACCTCCAAAACACGTTGACTCATTCCTCCTCACCTCCTGTGTCGTCCTCGCCTTCGTCACCAGCCGCACCGAGGTAGGCTTCGATAACAGCACGATTGCTGCGAACCTCATCTGGAGTGCCGACCATGAGGACTTCACCCTCGTTCATGACGACGATTCGGTCGACTCCCTGTCGCAGAATGAAATCCATATTGTGTTCGATAATCAGCACCGAAATTCCAGTCTCATCAACAATCTTGCGCAGATTGTTGAATATCTTGAGCGCAAGGGGTCCGGCTACACCCGCAACCGGCTCATCGAGGAGCAGAAGTTGCGGGTCACCCATCATCGAGCGGCCGATGTCAACAAGTTTCGACTGGCCGCCCGACAATTCACTCGCCAGATTGTGAGCCATATGAGGCACCTCGAGTTGGTCGAGAACCTCGTATGCGCGCACGAGGCGTTGCTCTTCCTCAGGACGGGTGAACGGTTGGAGCACTGCCTTCAGTGGATTCGGTTTGAACTGCTGTCGTGGAGGCACCAACAAATTCTCAATCACCGTCATCTGCCGCCAGAGTCGCGTATGCTGGAATGTGCGAGTGAAACCGAGGTTCTGAATCTCATCAGGTCGCATCTCGGATGCGTCCTTACCGAAGACCTCGACGCTGCCAGAGGTCTGCTGCAGCAAGCCGCTGATGCAATTGAAAGTCGTCGACTTACCACAGCCATTCGGACCGATCAGCCCCACGAATTCACCCGGACCGACCTCGAAAGAGACATCCTTGACGGCGACCAATCCTCCGAATTCCTTGCGGAGTTTCTCAACCTTGAGAACTGGGTCACTCATCCGAATCACCTCCTGCAGCAGCGGCATCAGGGATAGCCCCACCAGGGCGCTCGGGCCGACTCGGAACCTCGGGCAACAATCCCTTCGGGTTGAATTTGAGTGAGAATAGGATAAGGCAGCCGATCAGGAAGACCTTGACGTAAGCCATATCGGTTTGTAGGCCGCTGACAAAGGATTCGTCGATCGATCGCTGACCCATCATCAAGCCGGTGAAAGTGAATGTGACGGCTCCCGCGAATCCAACCTCGCGTATTCCAGACTGGTCGACCAACCATCCGATGACGATGAGTAACAAGCAAATGTTCACCACCTCCCACGAGTCGACGACGAGCCACTCGAATAGGCTGTCAATTCGCCCCGCCGTCGTGTGCAAAGGCAGGTCTGCGGACCCTTGGCCGGCGACTAATACGTTGAAGACGAATTCCATCAGTACGATGATGAAGGCGCCGACGACCATTCCTCGATTATTCGCAGCACCACCGACGATGAAAGCGGCCCAGACGAGGAATGTCGACCTCGCTGGCATCATATGGTTGGGCTGGAATCCTGTCAGCTTCCAAGCCCATAACGCGCCCGCGAAAGCGGCGATTGCTGCACCAAGGGCTAGGCTCGCCGCCTTGTGATTGAGTACATCGTGACCGTGGTGCTGCGCTACCTCCTCATCCTCGCGGATGGCGCGAAGGATGCGGCCCCACGGAGAGGCTAGGACGGTGTCGAGCAGCCACCAGATGAGGATGGTGCTGACGATTCCGATTACCGCGAGGAGAAGCATGTAAGGCGCGGGCTCGCCGAGATTCATCAGGTCCCCAACAGCGATGGCTGGACTGGAGAAGTCGGCTAACTCTTTGCAGTCTGCCGGTTCCATTCTTGAGATGATGTCATCCGCAGTTCCCAAGGTTGCATCGGGTCCTGCGAGCGGCTCCTTGAACGGTACATCAGAGCCGCAGAACCACCACGATTCACCCGGCAGAGTGTATCGTGAAATTCCAATCGATGAACCCCAGGAACCTGCTCGCAGGAGGGGTTCACCCGCAAGTAGAACACGGACGATTTCACCCAGCGAAATCGTCACGATAGCGAAGTAGTCCATCCTGAGACGCGCTGTCGGATAGGCCAGCATCCACCCCGCTAGCGCCGCGACGAGAACAGCGGCAATCGTCGCGGGAATAACCGGCCAGTCATACCCGTGTAGTTCCGAAGGCGCAGAGAGAATACCAACCACAATCGAGCCGATGCCGACGAAGAAGATGACACCGAAATTGACCATTCCTGTGACACCGGTGTGTAGGTTGAGAGAGAAAGCCATCAGAGCGAAAATCGCCAACGTGACGAGAACATTGGACACCTGAAGGACCTTGATGAAACGCATTCCCTCCTGCTCTGCGACCGGCAGCCACGCAAGGAATAACAGAAGGACAAACATGAGGAATCCGAAGAGAATCCAAGAGCCCTTCGGACTCTCCCTTCCGTAAATTCTCAGGTGGTCTCTGTCAGATTCGCTTGTCTGCGGACTCGGGAACTTACTGAGAATCTCGGCCTTCAATAGATCGATTTGGATCGATACCATTTGCGGGATTGAATCAAGCCGACTATTGAGTTGAGTCATCTTGGTGGATAAATTTGCGAACTCAGGGTTCGATGACGCTGTCAAATCCTCGAATTTAGCGATGATTGGTCGAAGCGGGTCCTCGTCTCGTCCCTTGAGCAGATAGACGCCCTCGACGATTGCAACCAGCCAGACGAGGATTGGAATAGCCGGCCAAATGATGTCACTCAAGGTCGCGATTGTATCGAGGAAGATCAATTCCTGAGACATGAGGTCGAACCACTTCTCATTCATGAATTGTAGATGTTCGGCCGTCCAACTCTCCTGAAGATAAGGAGCGATATGGCTGGGTGGAGAGTCAATATTCGCTTCAGTGAATGGAGCATCACCGAGTGTGAGGGAGCCATCGCTGCGACCGGTGACGAGTTCAAGGTTCGTCGCAATTCCCTGATTATCTTGACAGGATTGAGAGCAAGCGCCCTCAGCGAACGAGTTACCACCAATGAATTTTGAGATTCGGTGGAAGACGTATGCAGCGACGCTGACAATCAACATTGATTGCCCACGTGCCTCCTTCCTCTGCTGGAAGTTGTGTAATCCGAGCGCTCCCGTCGGTAGGAAACCAAGGATTGCGCCGGTTCTCTTGTTCGGAAGTTCGTCTTGTTCGGCCCGCTTACGCAGCCGGTCAACCTTCCATTTCTCGTAGGCATCGCCGATGCCCTCGGGCATGATCATGAGAATGGCAATGAGGAAGATGTAGGGCATGACACCATCGAGAGCAGTGTAATTTGAGCGTCCGAGCGGGTTGCCGATTCCGATCAGGACTGGAGAGGATAACGCACGGACGAATCCTACGATGAGTGAGCCGATGATTGCGCCTGGAATCGATCCTATCGTGCCTAGAACGATTACTGCGAATGAGGGTAGGAGGAGGGTGAACGCGGTCTCAGGGGTAAATCTGAGGGTCATTGCGAAAATCGCCCCACCCATGCCTGAGAGACCAGCCGAAAGGAAAGCGCTGGTCATCTGCACCCTCTCAACATTGATTCCGCTGGAGGCGGCAAGGTCGGGGTTGTCGGCTACCGCGCGCATGCGGCGGCCGAGTCGAGTCTTGTTCAGGAGAATCAGAAGGAGTATCACCGAGACGAAAATGACGAACGGCATCGCTCCCTTGTAGTAGGCATAACCCGTGGTTGCTTGATCAACACAATTCGTCGCTAAATCATAGGTCTCAAAGAGCGGCTTGCTGCCTTCGACGACAATTCGCTCGCCGCCTTCTGCATCGCAGGAATTCAGAGTGTAGGTTGAGCCCTCCTGGATACTACGGTCTCCCAAGTAAAGGCGCAGCTTCGTCGTTGGAATATCCCAACGAAGTGAAGGAATGCGCCAATCTGCGTCGGGCTCAAACATCTTCTTGCCCGCGCCGAATCGAAGGTAGACGAGGGCGCGAAGAATCAGCGCGACGCCGAGTGAGGCGATCATCATCACCTGCGGTGAAGCGTCGCGCTTGCGGAAACCACGATACACCAGTCGGTCGATGACAATTCCAGCGATCCCTGTGAGTACGAAGGCACCGAGTACTGTCCAAATCAAGAGTGACCAGACTAGAACCCCGTCCCTTGGCGCTGCTGCAAGCGGGTAGAAGTGGTCTACCCAAACCATCACCATGGCTAGGTACATCCCAACCATGAAGAATTCAGATTGGGCGAAATTCCCGTAGCGCTGGACCTTGTATGTGAGTGTCAAGCCGACGGCAATCGCGAGATATGTCGACGACCAAGTCAGAGTTCCGACTCCAATTGAGACTAGGTCCAATGTGATGATTGCGTCATCGGCGAGTCCCTTGAACAGAATATCAAGAGTCACCCAAACCATGAGTAGGAGGAAAATCGGAGAACAGGCGATCCCAATGGTTCGAGGCCAACTCTCCGGTACATCATCGAATAGAATTTTGATGAGCATGAAGCCGCCGGAAAGTGCAACTACAGTCTGAAGCAACCAAACCATATCGTTTGGAATTCCTCCCTGCAGCAGAAAATCGAGCAGGTTCAGTGAACCGTATCCGAATCTCAGACCTGACCATGCATCAAAGATGATGAAGAGAGAAATCGCTAGGCGCTGAACTCCACGGTCGAGGGAATTCCAGCCGGATTTCACTGAATCGAGCATCCGGCACACCGTCGAGGAGGTAAATTCAGTTTCAACTCTGCAGTTTCAAGGTGGGGTTGGGGGGCACCCCAGCGGGTTTGTGGCCCGCTGGGGTGCTTTACGTTCCCAGTGCGCGAAATCAGGTTCACGCGTCTGTTACGCCGCCGTCGCGTGACCAGAATCGGTCACAATCGAACGACACGGTACCGTCGCCGGCCACGTTGAACGTACCGACGCAGTATCCGTTACCAGCGACATCACCGGCAGCATCGAAGCTGTGGACGCCTGAAGCTCCCACGAAGCCTTGGCCTACAGCGGCGATTAGAGCGCTCAGAGGAGTACCTGCTGGGCTCGATGCCGAGGCGAAGACCGAGAATCCGATGATGATCATCGCATCGAAGGCCTCTGCTGTGTAGATACCGCCTGCGCAGTCAGGCACTGCACCGCAAGCTGCGGCGAAGGCCATCGAGCGCTCGTTCGGGGTAGCCGATGCTGGCTTGGTAGCAACTGCTCCATCGAGCAGAGACGTATCCGACATGTCGGCTGCGATGCCTTCCTCTGCGACGCCGTCACCACCGTAGATGGCTCCGGAGAAGCCCTGAGCACCGAGTTCCTCGATGATCGCGGCTCCATCACTCGCGTATGAAATCAGCATGACGCTGTCACAGCCGCCGTCGACGACGGACTGCACCTGAGAGGTGAAGTCTGTCTCGGTGTCGGCATATCCGACCTTGGTGCACAGGCTGTTGCCTGCATCGACCCATGCGGCCTCAAAGGAGTCCGCTAGGCCCGATCCATAGTCATTCGACATGTGCAGTAGTGCGATGTTGCTGTGGCCACCAGCGGTGACGACATCAGCGAGTGCAGGTCCCTGAATCGCATCGCTTGGCACGACGCGGAAGAACAGCGGGTATGCCGAAGCATCACTGAGTCCAGGGTTCGTGCTCGCGTACGAGATCATTGGGATTCCAGCCGCGGAGAGAACCGCGTTAGCACCCATGGTCGCACCGGAGCAGGCTGCTCCAGCAACTGCGACAACACCGGCGTCGATCAAGGTCTGAGCGCCGGTAGCTGCGACGGTTCCGTCACAGCCTGAGTCGGCGAAGACAAGCTCGAACTGGAGGCCTGAGCCCCAGCCGGCGACGTTCATCATCTGCAGAGCGATTCCAGCAGCAGCAGCGAATCCAGGTGCGTATACAGCGATTGGACCGGTAGCTGGGTTCAGGAATCCGATCTTGACCGTCTGACCGGTGAATTCGCTAGCTGCGACTCCACCATCGCGTGTCCAGTGCGCGCGGCAACTGAAGAAGACGTCACTGCTCGACAGAGCGTCGAAGCGACAGATATCGTATCCAGCACCAGCGACCTCACCGTTCTCATCGAAGCTGTGAGTTCCGGATGCACCAGCGTAATCGGTTCCGACCATCTCGAGGTGCGAAGCCATGTTTGCTCCGTCCTCCATCATTGCGGCCTTACCGATCATCATCACTGCATCGTAAGTCTCTGCGGTGTAGATTCCACCAGCACAGGTCTCGTCAGCTGCACATCGGTCACCGAAGTCACCAGCGCCAGCACCAGCGCGAGGCTTGGTGGCCTGGACGCCGTTTGCAGCACCAGGCGCGCTGAAGTCATCGAGGAAGCCGGAGTCAGCGATTCCGTCCGCACCGAAGACCGGCAGGGATAGGCCGACATAGGCCATGGTCTCAAGGATTGCAGCACCATCGGTAGCGTAGGTGACCATCACGACGGAGCCACAGCCGGCGTCTGCGATTGCCTGAACCTCTGCAGAGAAGTCGGTGTCAGTGTCTTCGTACCCGATCTTGGTGCAGAGGTTGTCTGCTCCCCATGCGCCTTCAAAGGCGTCTGCAAGACCTGAACCGTAGTCGTTGGTCATGTGCAGAAGAGCAGGGTTGGAGGCACCACCAGCCATCACCATAGCGGCAATTGCAGGACCCTGAATTGCATCGCTTGGAACGACACGGTAGAATCCTGGGTATGCTGCATCGTCGGCTAGACCCGGGTTCGTACTAGCGTAGGACACCTGTACGATTCCGCCGGCGCTCAATACGGCGTTGGCACCCATCGAAGCGCCGGAGCAGGCTGCTCCAGCCACCCCGACGACACCAGCGTCAACGAGGGTCTGAGCAGCGCCGGATGCGACGGTTCCGTCACAGCCGGAGTCAGCCTCAACGAGCTCGAAGTTGTAGCCATCGTCCATCGCATTGAGGTCCGCGATTGCCATGTTGGCTGCCGCGGTGAATGGAGGTGCGTACACAGCGATTGGTCCAGTCAGAGGGTTCAGCAGACCAATCTTCAACGAGATTGCTGGTGTTCCCTGGAACATCGGGTTGTCAGTGCCCATGTAGTGGGCAGCGATCTCGTCGACGAGCGCGTTCGCGATGTCGACGTCGAATCCGACGACGTTACCATCCTCATCGATATTCTCGAATGGAGGGTAAGCTGTGTCCGAGCAGAACTTCAGAGAACCTGCCTCCAGAGCCGCTGTGAGAGTCGAACCCTCTGACAGATCTGGGTAGGCAGAAGCGGTTGAATCGTCGCGGTCATCAGTCAGGACGACTGCTCCATCGAACCATTCCTCGAAGATTGCATCGTACTCTCCCGAGTCGACGATAGCGGTGATAGCGACGTTGAGGGCATCCAGCAAGTCGCCGGAGTCCTCACGGACAGCGATTCCGAACGTCTCGTCAGAGAACGTCGTCAAGAGGTCGCCGGCCAAAGCAAGTACGGGCGAGTCGCCCATTGCGTAATCCGCCTCACCATTTCCAACGGCCGCAGTGACCGATGGGAAGTCCTCGTAGGCGACGATTGTTGCGTCGCCTAGATTATCTTGGGCGTAAAGATCAGAGGTAGTTCCGGACTGAACAGCGACGGTCGTACCAGCCGCATTCAGTTCCGAGACGTCCGAGATAGCAGCAGATCCAGCCGCACCGATCACACCCTGGCTACTGGTGTAGTAACCACGGGTGAAGTCGACGACTTGGTCGCGCTCCTCCGTCTTCGTCATCGCCGAGATAATGGCATCGCACATCTCGCCGTCATTCAGGTTGGGAATGATTGGGTCCCAAGCGGAAGTAACGAAGTCGGCGGACAAATCATCCGCTGGCTCCGCTTCCCAATCTTCCCCGCCCAGACATCCCGCGAACGCAGCCGCGAGCATGCTGAGCGTCATCAGCATTGCAGTCATTTTCTTGTCTAACATGGCGTATCTCACGCTCCTTAGCCCTCACACGACGTTTAGTATCAGATATAGAAGTTCGCTAATTTGCGCCAGAAAACACCAATTGCGATAGTTGGTGAAATGGAATTACTACTACTTGTAAACTGTCGTGTTTTGCGGGTAGTGTTCCGCTTTCCGATAAATTTTTTCCATTTTCCGACGAAACCGAGAAATCGTATTCCTCGCTCTACGCCGACATCGGTATTACCCAAAATCACGCATTTTTCGCGTATCCCTCCGATGTCCAAAATTGAGGTTTTTTGTCAGTTTGAGCAGCCGATTGTATCATGAAGTGGGTTGGGTGCGTTTCGGTCGTGACAGACACCCCCATGGACTACGCTAGCAGCGGAGTCGACATCGATGCCGAGGGAGCTGCGATTGCAAGCCTCATCGGTTCTCTGAGTGGGTCGGTCCGTCAACCCGGAACTCGTGGTGCCCCTGTGCCTTTGCCCGGTGGCTTTGGCGGGATTATCGAGTTTGGTGATTCGCGTTTGGCTTTGGCGACCGATGGGGTCGGGTCTAAGTTGCAATTGGCCAATGCGCTCGGTCGCTACGAGGGGGTCGGCATCGATTGTGTTGCGATGAATGTGAACGATCTTCTGTGTGTGGGTGCCGAGCCGCTCGCCTTCGTGGATTACATCGCTGTTCCTGCGACTGACCCTGAGACTCATGCTGTGATCGGTGCTTCGCTCGCTGAGGCTTGTCGACGGGCTCGAATCACATTGGCTGGTGGTGAGACTGCTACTTTGCCTGGTATTGTCACTGAATTGGATTTGTCCGGTACCGCGCTTGGTTGGTTCCCTGCCGGTGGGGCGATTACCGGTGAGGGGTTGGCTGCGGGCGACGTTGTGATCGGATTGCCGAGCAGCGGCGTTCATTCGAATGGCTACACGCTGCTGCGAGCGGTGGTGGAGAAGTCGGGGTTGGCTCTGACTGACGATGCTCCGTTCAATGCAGAGCACCCTGGTCGCGAGATCGAGGCTGCTGGCGAGTCGGGTGCGACCCTTGGTGAGGTTTTGTTGAACCCGACTCGAATCTATGTTGATCCGATTGTCGATTTGATCGAGGCTTGTCGAGATGGATCGGGGCCGTGCGCTAGTGGCGACCTGAAGGCTATTGCGCACATTACGGGTGGCGGTTTGTCGAATCTACTGCGCCTGCACGATTCTCTCGGCTGGCACATCTCCCACCCTCTGCCTGTGCCGCCGGAATTCGGTTGGATGGCTGAGGTTGGACCGGTCGAGACTCTGGAGATGCATAGGGTGTTCAATATGGGAATGGGGATGTGTCTGGCCGTCTCTGCCGATGTCGCTGAATCGGTCGAAGAATGGCTTGCTGGTCGGCTATCGAGTAGCCGCATTGTCGGTGTCGTCACCGATGGTGGGCACCGTGTTACCCATGCCGATGAGCGCATTGTGTTCGAGCATTATTGAGCACGGCTCGCGCGTTGATGCTGGCTCTCCCGCGTTCAGTCAAGCCCATGTGTGAGCGCTACGCCGAGGCGCCGTGGGAGATACTGCTCCACCCGGTTGGCCTGGCCTTGTCCACAGGGAAGGGCAGACGTTGACAAGGGTCACTGAGGTGCCTGACTCGACGGTTCGCGGGCCGGCTGCTAAGAATGGAGATGGGGTGTTTCACAACCCGGCGATGGCGGGCTCGCGCACGCGTAGTGTGCTGTTGATGGCGCACGCCATCGAATCTGGATTGTTAGGTGAAGGGGCGGTTCGCGCCCTCGATGGATTGAGTGCGTCGGGATTGCGGGCGAGGCGCTGGTTGCATGAATTGCCTCCCGAATGCGCCTCGCGACTGATAGCGACGGTCGGGGACATGAATCAGAATGCACTCGATTGGGCTCTGGCAACCGAGGCTGAGTTTTCCGCTGAGCATGGAGAGTTGGGCTCACTGCTCGGTGATTTACGCTCGAGCGTGTTGAGCCAAGGCTGGCATTGGATCGATATCGACCCCTTCGGCTCGCCAGTTCCATTCCTAGATACCGCGGTACAAGCGCTTGCCCGACGCGGAGTGCTGGAGGTCAGCGCCACCGATACAGCCGCACTTTCAGGTTCGTCTCGCAATCCGCTGATGCGACGTTATGGTGCGAGAGTGCGGCTGGACAAGCTGAAGCATGATTCAGGACTCAGAGTCCTGATGGCTACGGTCGCGCGCGCAGCAGCGCGCCACGACCGGAGCATTACTCCGCTAGTTTCCATTTGGGATTCGCACCACCTGCGCGTTTCTGTCCAGGTACGCCGCGTAATGGGTGGTGCGAATGATGTCGAGGCATCGCTCGGTTGGAGAGTCTTTACTCCCGACCAAGCCGAGGTCGATGCCTCGGTGGCGGCAGGTCTGCTCCCGGCTGACACCGGCAGCGACCTGCCCATCCGTTGTTTCCTACCATTATCACACCCCGTCGCCCGCGGCGACAAAAGGGTGTCCGGGCCGATGTGGATCGGCCCGCTCGGCGATGCAGACACGATGGCCTCGATGACCACCGAACGCTCCCTCGAACTCTGTGGGCCACAAGCGAGTGAAGCAGAGGACTCCCCCGAAGACGTCGCCGGCTGGAGCGAGAAGGAATTCGAGGCCGAGCGCAGGCGTGTAGCCTGCGCAGTCAGAAACATCGCCGAAGAATCCCAAGCCATCCACGCAACCCATCTAATCGCAGTCGACGAACTTGCAAGTTGGCTCGAAAGAGGCAGTCCTCCAAGCCCTGTCAGGATGGTTGCACACCTCCAAGAACAAGGTCACTGCGCCGCGGTTTCGCATTATTCGGAACCCTCGTTCAGAACCGATGCACCGTGGTCGGCGATACTCACCGCATTCAACGAAATTTCGACCGACGAGTGAACCCAATCGGCGAAGAACCCAATGCTCACCCGCCGATATACGACATCTCAATCCGCGGCAGGGCAGAAGCAGAAGTCTCCTCGGAACGCAGCTCGGAATATCGATCAGCACGCCGCTCCCAGATAGCAGCAATCGCAGCGGTCAGATTCCCGCCATTCGCACCATTGTGAATCAACGCACGCAAGTCGTGCCCACCAGATGCGAATAAGCAAGTGAACAATCGACCATCAGCAGAAATCCGCGCACGAACGCAATCCCCACAGAAGGGAGCACTGACAGAAGAGATCAGGCCGATCTCGCCGGACCCATCCGAATGCCCCCAGCGAACAGCAACATCCGAGGCGCGCTCGGCCGCGAGCGGAACAAGATCGAACTCGCCGCGAAGATGCTCGAGCAAATCCCCGCTCGCCACCACTTCGCCAAGAGTCCAGCCGTTGGTTCGGCCGACGTCCATGTATTCGATGAAGCGGACGGTGACGTTTTTTCCGCGGAAGTGACGCACGAGTTTGGCCGCCTGCTCCTCGTTCACCCCTCTGCGAATCACGCAATTCACCTTCACCGGAGACAACCCCGCCTCCAGTGCCGCATCTATTCCGTCAAGGATGGTCGCGACGGGCAGGTCGGTATCGCTCATCGCCCGGTGAACATCATCGTCGAGGGCATCAAGACTCACTGTGACCCTCGAGAGACCTGCTGCGGCTAGGGCAGCTGCGTTGCGCCGCAGGAGAGAGCCATTAGTTGTGAGTGCAAGCTCGATTCCGAGGTTGGATAGTCGGGTTACGAGGTCGGGTAGGTCGGGGCGGAGTAAGGGTTCGCCGCCTGTCAGTCGCACCTTTTCGAGACCGAGGGGGATGCTCGCGCGGACTACTTTTTCGATTTCGTCGAATGAGAGAAATGCGCGGCGCGGGAGGAAGGTGTGGTCCTCGCCGAAGCGCTCGCGCGGCATGCAGTAAGGGCAGCGGAAGTTGCAGCGGTCGGTGACAGAGATTCGTAGGTCGCGCAGGGGTCTGCCCAGTTGGTCTGTAACTTGGGCTGAGACTTGTTGTTGGGTTTGGCCTGTGACCTCTGTTGATGCCGTGGAAGTCTCGTCCTCTGGCACCATGACTCTTGGGTGCGACCTCCGAGTCAAAGGCTTGCTGATGCTCGCCCGCGCAAGAACAGATTGAAGAATGGGGGCTTTCTGAACGGGGTGAGAGCCATGCTGTCGATCACCCCGAAGGCGCGCGAGATGCTCGATTCATTCGCCGATCAGGCGGGTCAAGATGACATCTCGCTGCGCGTCGAAATCATCGGTCGTGGTCCAACAGGATTCCAGTACGACCTGCAATTCGTCGGCGCCGAGGGCGGCGCCGAAGACGACCTCATCGTCGAGGTCGAGGGAATGAAGGTTCGAGTCGCCGCCCGCAGCGTGCAATATCTCGATGGTTCAACACTCGACTTCAAGGAGACGCTGATGGGCGGCGGATTCGCCTTCGATAATCCAAATCCAATGTGGGTCGACGAGCTCTCGAAGAAAGTGGCTGAGATCATCAATAACGAAGTCAATCCGGCTGTCGCAAGCCACGGAGGAGTCGTCGAACTCGTCGGTGTCGACGAGGGCAAGGCGATCATCGCCTTCGGCGGCGGCTGCCAAGGATGCGGCATGGCCGATGTCACTCTCAAGCAAGGCGTTGAGGTGATGATCAAGGAGAAGGTTCCAGAGATTTCCGAGGTCATCGATTCGACCGACCACGCCGCCGGAACAAACCCGTTTTACTGACCGGCTGGCCATCGCCAGCCCAAGCCGAATCGGCTCTCAATAAACCATTCTGACTTCGTCGTCATCACGGTCTTGACCAGGCGCAGGCAGAGCATTCGCCTGCGCCCGCTCAAATGCCTCACGCACGCGCTCTTCGATAGCGCGCGCATCCTCGAGCAAGCCCTTCACTGGAATCTCCATATCCAACAATTCGCAAACTCCCTCGATAGCCAGGAGCGCCGCGCGCGCGTCAGGATACATCGGATTGCACTCGGCCAGCAGCGCGGTCACATCGAGCCCGCGCCGCTCACCCTCAGCAATCAGATAACCCGAAATCCCCGAAACGATTCCTTGCTGAATGCGCTGAATTCCAGAGTCATCGAGCGCATCCCGACCGATCGCAGTCGAAGAGACGCCCCAAAGGTCGCTCTCCTCCTTAATCCCCAAATCATTGCTCACCACACCATCGATTACAATCAGCCGGTCAAAACCACC
>CAZNVK010000010.1:58973-61254 GCA_964576865.1 uncultured Candidatus Poseidoniales archaeon
TCGGTCCGTCTTGAATCAAACGGTTGCGCGAGGGCGAAGGGATTTGACTCTCTAGGGCCTGCGAATTTGATATGAAATCGCAGTCGATTTTATCAAAACTCGCCGCTCGGTTAGGCTCATGTCAGAGGATGATAACTCCAACATTGGCCGCATCTGGATCCGCGTCGGCTCAACCGAGGTCGATCTAACCGGCTCGGCTCGCGAGGTCAACGATTCATGGTTGAAATTGAAGGATCAGGATACTTGGGCTTCGGCATTATCGAAGGTTCGAGCGGCTCGCCAAGACGCGATTGAGGCCGCTCGCCAAACCCTGAGTGAGTCTGGGATTCCTGAGCGTGGCTCAGCTTTCCGTCGCCTGTTAGAGAATTGCAATATCTACCGCACAGGAGATGTGATTCTGGCTGCGATTCACTATCTGCGCTCGGTCGAGAAAGAGGACGACACCCCACCTCGCGCGGTCAAGAAATTGATCGCTGACTCTGGTCGGTGGGATGAGGCTGAATTGGAAAAGTGGAACCTCTCGCTCTACATCAACCGAATGCTCGATGATTCCTCAGCGCGAGGTAAGCCGGCGCTCCTCGTATACCCCGCGGGCATGGAGAAGAATCGGTTCGTCATTCTCACCGACGCTGGCCGCGATTATCTCGAGAGGCTATCATCGTGAGCGACGAGGGTGCTGCGGCCGACTCAGAAAATTCGGACGGCCCCAAGGATTGGTCATTCACCTCGCACGTTGGGGCCGACCTTCGCGGCGCGGACCTAGCGGGAGCGAATCTTCGCCGCGCGGTATTCGATGGGGCTGACCTCGAAGGCGCGGACCTCTCCGGAGCCGACCTACGCCGCGCCTCGTTCAAGCGCGCCAATCTGATGAAGGCATCATTCGATGATGCCGACATGCGCGATGCGAGTTTCATCAAGGCGCGCATGAACCTCTCAAACTTCCAGCGATGTCGACTCGACCGCGCTGACCTTCGCGGAATCCGCGGTCGCTACGCCATCTGGCGATATGCAAATTGGTGGGACGCCAAGATGGACGATGACCTACGCGCAGCACTCACCAAGAAGTGGCCAAAAAACGAGTGACTGCGCCTCATTCAGGCGCTAATTTTGCAAGCCCTTCCCGCATCCAGTTCGGCACCGCAATCTTCTGCTTGACCGCATCCATATCGGTACAGACGACCACCTGATCAGCGGTCCAGCAGAGAACGCCGTCCTGATTGCGGAATTCGTAATGCCAACTAATCGAGGTGTTGCCCACGCGAGGAACCGTGATCGTGCATTGGACAGTGTCGCCGTAGGCCAGAGGGTGGTGAAAATCCGCAGTTGAGTGAACGAGAGGGAATGCTATGCGTTTCTCCTCCAGAATCTCGTTGTAATGCATCCCACACGAAAACTCCCACGACTCTTCGTAAAACCGGTGCGCCAAGTCCCAGAATCGTGGATAATACACGATGCGAGCGAGGTCTACCATTGGGAAGTCGACGCGGCGCGTTGCCGTGAATGCCATGTCGCCGCGTCGGGGCACAATCAATTGAACATAAAGGTGGGTTCGCCATTCAGGCAAGCATCCGCCTTCAAGCGCCTGAATGGCGGACCCACCGCGATTCGAACACGGGTTTGAGGCTCCGCAAGCCCCAGTGATATCCAGGCTACACTATGGGTCCAGCGAGCCGCTCGACCTGTGACTTCGGTTTAATTCCGACGGTCGACGGATGGGTTCAGAGAGACAGTGGGAGAACCGTCTTCCAGCGAGGCTCTGCCAGCTTCTTCGCATTAGGTCCATCTCGCACATTCTTGGTCTTGTGAGTGAGTACGCCGTGCATGCCATCGACTGAGAATTTGACACGGAGTTCGACCATTCGGTCGCGCTCTGCAGCGTTCATCTGATCACCATCGAGTGTGATGCTGCCACCGGCGTCTGCACCTGCATTCGTGATGCTCAAATTGTTGCCCTCGACGCTGGCGCGCGGGGAGAAATCGAAGTCGTCTGGATCGTTCATGAAAACGTCTACATCGACGATTAATCGGTCGCGCACGGATGCCTTCTTGATCTCGATAGCGCGTACCATCGAAGCCTTCCAGCCGCCCCGAGTTGAAAGGCCTTTGTGCGTTCTTCCAAGGCCTTACATCGAGGGATGAACTGGGCATTGATCCTCCCACAACGAACACTACGAACACTACGTCAAACGTGGCGTGCTTTGCGAGCGTTGTGGGAGGGAAAAAAACCTCAGACACCGACTTCGCTGACTCGCGGAATTAGCACGACAAAGTCGACCGTGAG
>CAZNVK010000011.1:0-44480 GCA_964576865.1 uncultured Candidatus Poseidoniales archaeon
CCCCAAAAAAATGCGGCGAAGGCGGCGGTGACGATCGGTGGGAATGCCGCTGTCATGGTGTGCGTGAATGCGTGCAATTCGGGGTACTGGTGGCTTGCTAGTGTTCGAACCATGCCGTAATTTCCGATTTGTTTCTTGACGCGAGGCAGGTCGCGGCGTCGGTGCCACATGATGGCTTCTCGGTCGGTCCAGAGCTTGTGTCCGGCGGCGCGGATGCGGTGGTCGAGCATGACGTCCTCCGCGCCGATTGCACCCTCGTCGAAGCCGCCGACTTGCTCGAGGACTGAGCGGCGGTAGGCTGAGTTGACTCCGGGGAGTTGGGTGACTTCTTCGAGGTCGGTGCTGCCGAGGTTGCCGTAATTCGTGCCCGCGGTGTAGATTGTTGAGCAGAAGGCGACGTCGATGACTCGTTGCCACAGGGTCGATTCTTCTGGTGGTGCGAAATTCGGACCGCCGACTCCTGCTACCTCATCGCGCTCGAACCAGCGTACGAGGTTGGCGACCCAATCCTGTGGGACGATCACATCGTCATCGGTGAACAAAATTAACTCCGACTCGCTCGCTTCGATTGCCACATTGCAAGCGTCTGCGCGCGTGCGCGAGCCGGCATCGTCGACGAAGCGCACGCCCGCGGCCTCTGCTGCGATTCGCCCGGGGTCGTCAGCAGGGCCCACTACGATGATTTCGAGCGGGCCGCCATAGGTCTGCTGGCCCAAGCCCGCCAACGCAATAGCCAACTCATCGGCGTTGCGCACGCTCGGAATGATGACGCAGACCGAGGGCTCGTTCATGGAATCGGCCAAACGCTTCGCCCTTTCAATCAAACTCCCCTATCGTCAGATTGGAGATTGATCAGGGATCGTTGCTGACTCTTGGTGCTAAGAAATAAGTCCAACTTGCTCCGCCTTCATTCGAGTTCCAAGTAAGTCGCAGTGGGAATCGGTCTTGGAACTCGACAGAAATCTCCTCGGTCAACCCGCTGGCCAGCTTGCGGGTCAGCGGGTCGAGGAATTGCAGAGAATAGGTCGACTGCGTCGGCTTCGGCGCGACCAATTCAGACATTTCACCAGCGTCGAAGCGAACATTCACTCCTTCACCAGCCTCGACGGTCACAGAGACAGTCATCTGATTCTTGTCGAGGCTCAAATCCACCAACTCACCGACGAACTTCGCGGCGCGAAGAGCCCTCGATAGGCGCTCAGCGCTCAGAGTCGCCTTGCACTCGAATTCGAGGTCAGGCTGTCGCGGCTCGTTGATCGAACCGGTATCCAAGCCGCGAAGGATGCGGTGCACCTCGCCGACCCTGAAATTGATCGCTCCGGTCGCCCCATCGTAATCCAGTTCGACCAAGTCATTTGGTCCGGCGAGGGTCAGAAGATCGCGAAGCTTGCCGAGTTCGAGCCCGATTTCCACGGGCTCGACCTCGTACGTCTCGAAGCACTCATCGGCGACCGTCACCGACAAGAGTGCAACATGGGAGCCGTCGACGACGGTCGTGCTCAAGCCATTCTCACCCCAACTGAGCTTGGCTTCCTCGGTCAGAACCGAGAGCAGATCGACGATCTCTCGCATGAGTTGCTGTTTGGCAGTCACTCTAAGCATCCCAACACCTACCTGCGCTCCCTCGAGAGGGCAGTTCTTCTATGTTCTCTAACAACAATCCAGCCTATATCAACCCGACAATGACTCCATCGACATCCATCTGACCAAGCCTCACACGGAGCGCACTGAGCACGCAGGCTCGCGCAAGCGCGAGGTCATCTCAAACACTGTGTAATTTCGTTGTGAAGTCTCAATTTTGTGTGGGGGCGCCTTTCCGAACAGAATGCCCAAGGCCCGGAACTGAGATTGAAGGAGAGTAGCGAACGTAGTGAGCGCATCGAGGCTGAATCGCCGCTTTGGCGGCGATTCGTGCTCTCGGGAGCGAGACAGCTCGAATTCAAGGATTATTGATATTCGCGGAATTTATGTCCGCAACTCTCGCAAGTGCAAATCTTGGTCTCCGGCTCATCGCTCGAACGAGTCTGCATCAGCACCACGAAGATCCGGTCAGCATCGCACTCAGGGCACAGATAATCGCCCACCCACAGCGTGCCCTTAGCAACCTCTTCCTCAACGACTTCTGTGAGGTGTTTGAGCGAGGCGGCCGAGGACTTTGCAGTGGCTTTGGAGAGGTCGACGGTTTCCCCAGTCATCGGATCGGTGAACTCTGCGCCCTTTCCATCAGCACCCGAGAGCGGGCCTTCGTAGCCGCATTTGTAGTCGGTGCACCGGATATTGCCGTCAGGTGACATGAATCCAAGTGTGCCGCATTCTGGACAGAACATTCGCTAGCCTCCGATTGCTGTGTAGACACAGACCTTTCATCGCTGGTCGAAGCCGTACTTCAAGGTTCTCAAGTAACGAATCTGCGAGAAACTCGCGAAATCTCTGAAGATTTTCGTCTGCTTAACCCAAAACCGCTGCCGCTGCGCGCCAACCTACCCACGCTAATGCTACGCTCCCGAGGATTGTGGTTGTGACCATTGTTGCTGTTGTGGAGGGGCTTGAATCTGCTAGACGGATCGTGTCGACGGCGAAGGCTGACATCGTGGTGAAAGCGCCGAGCACGCCGGTTCCGAAGAGCAGGATTGCTTCGTCGCTTACTGTCGCTCCTGCGGCTGCTGCGCCGAGGAGGATGCCGAGGAGGAGGGAACCGGCGAGATTTGCTGTCATCGTCCCCCATGGCAAGGTGTCTGCGGGTAGCCACTGCTGGAGGGCGTACCTCGCTACTGCTCCGATAGCTCCGCCGGCTGCCACGAGGGCTGCGAGGCGGAGGTCCATGCTCGGTGGGTTGCGGGCTGGTTCTTGACCGCTTCCGTTGGGGTTTTGTGGTCTCCTACAACGATATTCGCGGGGTGGTGAAAAACCTCCCACAACGCTCGCAACGCTCGCCACGAATTGTTGGCCGTTGTGTTCGTAGTGTTCGTTGTGGGGGGCTGATGACGGAGTACAGTCGGTGGGCGCGGGATTCAAGCGGAATGGGTGTCCCGCGCTGACTGTGAAGCTGCATTACGACTGGCGTTTGGCGCGCGTCGTGGATAGTGAGGGGACTATTCACGACGAGGTGGTATGGTCGGGAAAGCGCTCGGCTGGGGCTGTTGCAGACCGGTTGTGGGATTTACAGCGTGGTCGGTTGAGTCCTGAGGCGAGGATGCTTGCCGAGCGATTTCCCGATGCGCAGGCCGATGGTTTTGGCGCTATGTCCGATGCCGATTGGCCTGCGATGGATGATGAGGAATCGAAATTGTTTGAGGCGGCTGCTCCTCTGCTCGCAAAGCGTGGAGTCGCTGATGCGGCAGGTGATACAGATCGCCGCCTCGATATGCTCGTGTCCGCCGCAGCAGAGTTGCGGGCGGCTTGGACGACGAGCGAGGCGCGCTGCGTCGAATGGACAGGATTATTCCTGTCTGAGGTCGATTTGGATGCGCAGCGCGACGATATTCCAGCGGCGGTTGCCGGAGCCGATTCAATCGAGTCCGCCGCCGCTGCGCTGAGTGTTAATCCGCCTGCCCACTCGCCTAGCGAAATCGAGTGGCAGGCTCTCAACGACCACGCCCGCGGCGTGGTCGATTTGACCGAGAGACTCGCGGCTCACGAGGACGCGATCCGTGACCTCGCCAACCAACACGTCCCCAGCCTCTCAGCCTTGGTCGGACCCTTGGGCGCCGCTCGACTCGTCACCCTCGCGGGCGGGCGCGAGCGCCTAGCAAGAATGCCATCAGGATCCCTACAAGTTCTCGGTGCGCACGCCGCAATGGCAGCGCACCGCCGTGGCGCAGCACCACCTAAGCACGGAGCCATCCTGTTCTCCATGCCACAGATTTCCCGCTCCCCTCGATGGGTCCGCGGCAAGATAGCCAGATTCCTCGCGGGCAAGGCCTCCATCGCGGTCCGCTGCGACCATTTCGGTGGTGAGCCGTGGACCGAGGAAAAGGTGGCAGAAATCCACAAGGAAACCGAGGCGATCAAGGCCAAATTCCCCAAGCCTCCCAAGCGCAGGTGAGCCAATGGCAAAACCCGTCAAACTCGCCTGGGGCATCCGCAAAGAGGGCCGACAACTTTGGTCCCGCAACGCCGTCAAAGGCGTCTCTGTCAGGGGTGAGCGGCGCAAGCGCGATGGTCGAAATGAGTGGCGCCGCTGGGATCCGACCCGCTCGAAAGTCGCTGCCAGCGTGATGAAAACTAAGGGTTCGGCAGCGGCGCTATTGCCCGAATCTGGTTCGACCTGCCTCTATCTTGGAGCGTCTTCGGGCGGGACGGTCAGTCACATTCACGACAGCGTGTGTGGGGCTGGGAACCACCATGAGGGGCAGGTTGTCGCTGTCGATATTTCTCCCAGAATGATGCGTGATTTGGTCAAACTGGCCGAGCGTCGTCTCGGACTGGTTCCGGTGCTGGGCGACGCTCGAAATCCGCTGGCGATCGCACCATACTTGCGAGGCAAGGCCGATTGGTTGCATCAAGATCTCAGCATCGGCGATCAGGCCGAGACCTTCACTCGAATGACCTCGGCCTTCCTCGCCGATGGTGGCACCGCTCTCCTCTCTCTGAAAGCTGCCAGCGAGCGCTGGATGGAAGGCGGCGATGACGCTAGATTCGCTCACACAAAACGCGTCATCGAAGAAGCCGAACACCTCGAATTAATCGAGGTCATCGACATCTCGATATTCGAGGAACAACACGCGGTCTTCCACTGCCTCAGAAGTGAATGAGCTCAAGCCAGTTCGCCTGAACTGAAAATAACGGCGAGAAGACCGAAGTAAAGCAACATCACGATGAGACCAATAATTCCGAGAACTATTCCAATCCAGCCGATTACTTGAGCGGCTTTGGCAACACCTTGGTCGGGGTGGTTTGGATATTGGGTCGTAGTCTCAAGTGCGGTGTTAGCCATCAATAGACCGGGTATCGCTGTACAGAGTCCGCACCCCATTGCGATTGAGAGGACTGAGAGGACCAATGCGACTGTCGCTTGAGTTTCGGGATATTGGCCTACGATTCCAGGGTTGCTCATTCCCTGCACGTAGAGGACTTCGGGGCCGGATGATCGGGAGGGCGCAGGGTCTGCCACATCCGCTCCCCGATGTTCAGGAATTTAATCCGATTGACCAATCAGAATTCGCCGGATGAGGCGAATAGTGCGACAATCGCTCCTAGGAATAGAACCATCAGAAGTCCGATTACGATGTTGATGATATTGATGACAAATCCTGCCATCACAACTCCGCGGTCCGCAGTTCCCGGCTCGGCATCCATCTTATTCTTGGCAATCACACTGACGATCATTCCCGGAATTCCGAGGCAGAGGTTGAATGGTCCTGCCATCAATATGGTGATGAGTCCGAGAATGCCCAGAACCAATCCGACGATTCCCATCGTATTGTCGAGTTGAGGTGGCTGTGCCGATGCGTAGTGAACCGGTTGTGGGCTGCCTTCGATTGTGGCGGCTTCTCCAGAGAATACTTGCTGGGTTTCAGGGGGGCTGTCTTCTTCCATGCGCAGGCCTCAGCTTCATCGGACTTGAATGATTCTCCGGCGGCAGTTCGTCGCCGAGCCCTCGCCTAGGTTCGCTCTCCGGCAGCATGATTTGCTTGGCGTTCCCACTTGCACCCATGCCTGAGATGCCCGAGGTTGAGACGGTGCGTCGTGGGTTGGTTCCGCACTGGGTGGGGCGGCGCGTGAGCTTCGTTGATTTGCGCCGGCCTGACTTGCGATTTCCTTTTCCCGATGGCTTCGAGGAGGGATTGGTTGGGGCTCGCGTGGAAGGCATCGGGCGAGCCTCGAAGTATCTGCTGATTCGGCTCGACAATGGCTTGACCTGGCTGAGTCATCTGGGGATGACTGGAGTTTGGACCATCGATGCTGATGGGCAGGGCAAGCACGATCATGTGTATGTTGAATTCGACGATGGTGCACTGACTTCGACTTATTCCGACCATCGTCGATTCGGGATTATGGATCTGTTTGAGACGGCGGGTGAAGGCGAGCACAAGTTGCTCGCTGGATTGGGGCCTGAGCCGTTGACAGATGAGTTCACGCCCGCGCGCCTCAAGGCTGGTTTGCACGGGCGGCGCAGCCCGATCAAGACCGTGCTGCTCGACCAGCGCGTCGTCGCTGGTTTGGGCAATATCTACGTCAGCGAAATCCTCCATCGCGCGGGTGTCTCACCACTGAAAACCGCGGCGGAGGTTGCGGGGAAAAGCGAGCGAGTTGTGAAGGCAGTTGAGCGAATTTTCGAGCAGACGAACGAGGTGATTTTCGAGGCGATTGAGGCTGGCGGTTCGACGATTTCTGATTTCCGCGGCGTCGACGGTTCGGGGGATTTGGGTTACTTTCCTCACCGATTCACAGTGTTCAATCGCGAGGCTGAGAATTGCAAGAGAGAGGCTTGCAGTGGTACGATTAGACGTATCGTTCAGTCGGGCCGTTCGACATTCTACTGCCCTCGATGTCAGCGGTAATTTTGCCGGAATTTCTCACGAAAGAAGTCGACCGACGATAGGCAATTGTAGTCTAACTGGGGTCATCCGGACCACCATCGGCATCGGCTTGTTCATCCAACCCGGAATGACTTCGCGCCGCCCCTTTCGCATGGCCTTGACAGCAGCCTTTGCTACCTTCTCGACCGGATATGCTGAGGCTCTCTCGAGTGAACCCAATTCGATGCCGGCAACCTCTTGGAAACCGGTCTCGACGAACCCAGGGCAGAGTGCAGTGATACTGACTCCACTCCGCTTCATCTCCGAGTGCAACGCGCGCGTGTACGATAGAACGTATGCCTTGGTCGCGCAATAGACCGCCATGTTCGGGCCGGGTTGGTAACCTGCGATTGAAGCCACGTTGAGAATCCGGCCCGAGCCGCGCGCCTTCATCTCAGCTGAGTAATGGCGCGCGAGATGAGTGAGGGCACGCACATTGAGGTCGATCATGTTCAATTGACCGGATTGGTCGAGGGAGGTGTGCTTGCCCTTGAACCCGAAGCCGGCATTATTGACGAGGATGTCAACCTCGCCGGCTTCGCGAATCAGATTTGAGACTCCAATTTCATCCGACAAATCTGCAACTATCACTTTCACATTGATTGAATGTGCGCTGGTCAATCCCTCAGCCAGCGCCTCGAGCTCCTTACGTCGGCGTGCAGTGACCACCAAATCGCAGCCCTGCGCGCCCAATATCCGCGCTATCTCGCGTCCAATCCCGCTCGACGCGCCGGTGACCAGCGCCCTCTCCCGATTCTTCGATATCATGACCTTGCCATGAGCATCGGGTAATTCAATTGATTCTTTGAGGAGGGAGAGAGTCCGTAGTGAAAGTGAAATTAATCTCATCTGGAACTGTTCATATACTGTCGCGTCGATGTAAGATATTACCGCCGAGGGGCGAGCGTCGAGTGTGCAATCTGAGTCAATTCCATTGAATTGAACAGTTGCTCAATCAGCGACCAAATCGCCCCTCGATTCGAACATCAGGGGCAAAAAAAATGGGTACAAACACAATCGGAAATCAAAGCTGGACACTGACCACGGTGCGCGATTACGCATCGGCGAATGTCAACGACATCGCACAAGCCAAGTTCGCCTACGGGCGCACCGCCATAGAACTCGAAGCAGAGGAACGCTCGTCGGCAAAACTGCCAACCGGCCTAATCCACCTCCTCGCCCGAGCCGAACTAACCCGAGAAGCCCTCGAATCAGGATTCACAACAGAATTCTCGGCTCGCTCTCAGCGCGGCGAAGAATGGGTCTGCTTCGAGCAAGCCGCAACGGGCACACGCAGATTTCCCGGCTTATCCTTCGGACCAACCACTGCAATCTACGTTATCGAGGGAGGTGAGGACGTCTTCGAGATGGTGGAGTTGTGCGGGCCGATGGAGGGTGCGAGCCTCCCCAAACGAATTTGGCTTCGAGTCTCAGAAATGGACCACTGCAGGCTTGCGTGGGTTATCGACTCAGACCTCTTGAAGGGGGATGAAGGACACCAGATGAGTCTCGACCACTGGTTCGATATCGATGATGAACTCACTACCAAGAAGGGCGAAGATACGATGAAGCGCCGAGCCCTTCCGCTCCCTGGACCACCGAACGAGCCTTACGAGTTCCTCTGAGATTTCCTTCGCGAATGTTCATGGGCGTCCGGTTTCGGGCCAATGCCATGTCTGAGCATACGCTGCAACACAAGCTGATAGCCGAATTCATCGGGACTTTCTTTCTCGCGCTGACGATTTGCACCGCAGCCGTTCACGGTTCCGCTGGTGAATACGCTCCCTTCGCCATCGCCGCTACCCTCATGGTGATGATCTACGGACTTGGGCACGTCTCCGGGGCACACTTCAACCCTGCAGTTACTGTTGGGATTTGGATGCGCGGCGCGTGTGAGAAGGATGAGGTCGCGCCGTACATCGCGGCTCAGGTGATCGCTGGTGCTGCCGCGGCTCTCGTCTCAGCGAATGTTCTGTTCACAGAGGCTGATGTGACTGCTCTCGAGATGGAAATGGTCCCTGCTCTTGGTGCTGAATTCCTCTACACCTTTGCGCTGGTCTTCGTGATTCTGAATGTGGCGACCAGCGAGGCGACCGCCGGCAACGGATACTACGGTGCGGCGATCGCCTTCGTCGTGCTGGCTGGTGCGCTGACCGTCGGTGGGATTTCGGGTGGCTCGTTCAATCCGGCTGTGACCGCGGCTCTGTTCACCAGTGGTGTCATCGAGGCTGCTGACCTGTGGATCCATCTGGTTCCTCAATTCCTTGCGGCCGCCCTCGCCGTCCAAGCGTACAAGGCGACCCAGTGAGTCACATATTCCTTCTGAATTTGCCACCGGTCTCAAAGAGGGCCTGTGTGACTTGCCCGACTGAGCAATATTCGACGATATCCATCATCACTTCGAACAGGTTGCCGCCGTCGCGCGCAACCTGTTTGAGCCGAGCAAGCCCTTCTTCGGCCTTCTCGGCGTGCTCGTCCTTGAATGCCTGATTGCGCTCGATGACCATGCGCTTCTCACCCTCATCCGAGCGCGTAACGTCGACATCGAAAGCCTCTGCATCATCCGCAGATAGGCTCGCAGCCTCCTCATTGATGAAGGTGTTAACACCAACTATCGGCAACTCGCCCGAATGCTTTCGATGCTCGTAAACCATCGATTCATCCTGAATCCGATTCCTCTGATAATTCACTTCGAGCGAACCGAGAACTCCACCGCGTCGGTGCATCTCCTCGAAGATGCGCAGAATCTCCTCCTCGACGCGGTCGGTCAGCCAATCGCTGAGGTGCGAGCCTTGCATCGGATTCTCATTGGCGAGCAATCCATACTCCTTCGCAAGAATCATTTGGATTGCCATCGAATCGCGCACCGTCTCCTCGGTCGGAGTCCCGAATGCCTCGTCGCGCGAATTCGTATGAAGCGAATTTGCATTGTCCGCCAGCGCGTACAAAGCCTGCAAAGTCGTTCTGTAATCGTTGAATGTGAATTCCTGCGCGTGCAGCGAGCGCCCGCTCGATTGAATGTGATATTTCAGCTGCTGACCGCGATGCCCAACCGCATGAACGTCGCGCATCGCGATCGCCCAAATGCGCCGCGCCACGCGCCCGATCACAGCGTATTCCGGATCCATTCCATTGGAGAAGAACCAACTGAAATTTCGCAGGAATTTGTCGGGGTCGAGCCCACGGGCTCGGAACAATTCGACGTAGGTCAGGCCGTTGCTCAGCGTCAGCGCAGCCTGCGTGATCGGATTCGCACCGGCCTCGGCGATGTGGTAGCCCGAGATCGAGACAAAGTAGTGGTTGCGTATGCCGTTTTTGACGTAATATTCGGCGACGTCGCCCATCATTCGAAGAGCCGTGTCGAGGTTGAAAACCAGTGTGTTTTGCCCCATCGATTCCTTGAGTTGGTCGGCCTGAACGGTCCCGCGCACGTTGCTCAATGCCCACGCCTTGATCTCCGCTCGCTCGTCCTTGCTTGGGGGGCGCCCGTTCTCGGCCTCGAACTTGGCCACTTGTTGGCGAATTGCGACGTTGAAGAAGGCCGCGAGGTGCCACCAATAATTTCCATTGATGGTTTTCGAGGTGGAGGTGTTCGGTGCACAGAGGTCGAATCCTTCGAAGAGCCGCTCCATCTCGTCGACCGTGCTGATCGATACGCCGGATTCGCAGACTTTTCCGAAGATGTCGAGTCGGGTTTGTGGGTCTCTGCCGTAGAGGGATGGTGAGTCGAAGGCCGTTGAGAGTCGGTTGAAAGGTTGGCCTTCGGAGAGGAAGTGGAAGCGCTTGTTTGTGCGTTCGGCGCTGCCTTCGCCGGCGAACATTCTGATTGGGATTTCGTCTTCTCGCTTGAAGGGGAAAACGCCTGCTGTGAAGGGGAATGCGCCGGGGAGGTTTTCTGAGCGGATCCAGTGCATTTTGTCGCCCCAGTCTTCGGTGTCTGGGAGGGCGACTCGGGGGAGGTCGAGGCCGCTCAGAGTCTCGGTTGTGGTCTCGACTTCGATGTCGCGGCCTCGCACGGTGTAGGTCGCTTTGCCGGAGCGGTATGCTTGCGCTCGCTCGTCGAATTCTTGCAGCATCGTCCAGGCTGAATCGGGTACGCGCTTCCGGATCTCTTCCGCTTCTGCGGTTAGGTCGGCTGCCGAAGTGAGTCGGTTGGACTTGCGCATTTGTTGGGCTGCGGCTTCGAGTTGTTGGACGAGGCGGACGTTGCGTGCAGCCTCGTCGGTTCGCGCGTGGTAATCTCTTACCGAGGCTGCGACTTCTGCGAGGTAGCCTTGCCTCTCTGGTGGGATTGGTGCTGATCTGTGTGGTAGGCCGTCGGCGCCGAGTCGGGGTTCTGCCGACGTGAATTCTTGGCCGTGTTGCTCGTTGAGAAGACCTGCGAGGTGCTGCCAGAGTAGGTCGACTCCAGCGTCAGCGAATTGGCTGGCGATGGTCGGTACGACGGGGAGGTCCTCGTTTTTGGCATCCCACATCTCGCGGTTGCGCTTGAATTGCTTGCGGATTTCAGTGAGTGCGTCTTCGGCTCCGGGTCGGTCGAATTTGTTGAGGACGACGATGTCTGCGAAGTCGAGTGCTGCTAACTTTTCGAGTTGGGATGGTGCTCCGTACTCTCTGGTCGTGACGTACAGGGAAAGGTCTGCTACCTCGGTAATGGCGTCGTTGCCTTGGCCTATTCCGCTGGTCTCTACGAGGATTAGGTCGAAGCCTACCGCTTGGCAGGCTTCGATTGCGCGGTCGATGCAGTCGGCGATTTCTCGACCGCTTGCTCGGCTTGCGAATGAGCGCATGAACAGGTTGTCGTCTGCGAGGCTGTTCATGCGGATGCGGTCGCCGAGCAGGGCGCCACCGGTTCGCTTGCGGGTTGGGTCGGTGGCGAGAAGTGCGACCTTCGCTCCGGGGTTATCGCGCTGGATTCGGAGCATCAGTTCGTCGGTTAGGCTGGATTTTCCTGCGCCTCCCGTGCCGGTCAATCCGACGACTGGACAGGCTTGGTCGGCTGGGGTCGAGCGGACTCGTTCGAGCACCGCTCGGTATTGGGCGTCGTCGGCGTTTTCGGCGAGTGTCAGCAGTTTCGCCACCGCGCCGTGTTGGTCTGCGCTGATTTGGCTCGAGAGTTTGTTGAAGCGGGCGGAGTCGAGTAGGTCGATCTTGCTCGCTTCTTCTATCGCGTCGCCGACCATTCCGGTGAGACCCATCTCGCGACCATCGTCTGGCGAGTAGATTCGGGCGATTCCTTCGTCGCGCAACTTCTTGATTTCCCACGGCAGGATGGTTCCTCCTCCGCCTCCGCAGAGGAATACATGGTCGAATCCTGCCTCGTCTAGCAGTTCCTTGGTGTGGGTGAACATCTCCACCGCGCCGCCTTGGTAACTGGTGATTGCGATGGCGTGCGCGTCCTCTTGGATGGCTGCTCGGGCGACCTCGTCTGCGCCTCGGTCGTGGCCGAGGTGGATGACTTCGCAGCCCATCGATTGGAAGATTCGACGGAAGATTCCAATCGCCGCGTCGTGACCGTCGAAAATCGCCGCGGCGGTAATCACTCGCAGCGGTACACCAGCCCTCGAGCCCCCGCTCGCCTCAGCCGAATCATCAGCCTGAGCCTCGCTCACCATGCAACTGCGACCTCAAAGTCCCACATCAATCAACCGACGCTGATTCAATCGGCCCTTTGGGCCGATTCCTCATCGACTTCACGCAGAAATGCGTCGGTCAATACCTTCAGACGAGACTCCAATTCCTCATTCTGCCAATCCGTCTCGGCGAGTCTATCCTCAAGATTCTTGATCTCGCCCAATTTATGCATGTATTCTACTGCATCGCGCACGGTGCCCGACCAACGTCCGTATGCATCTGTGTTATCCGCAATGGTTTCGAAGAACGAATCCAGAGCTTTGCCGCTTTGAATTTCGGAGAAAGTTTTGACTTCAAAACAACGTAATTTCTGATTGATTCCAATTTCAGTTCCAAAAATACTTACAGAATCTTCATCATTCATTCGTTCGAGAGTTCTTCCAATCAATTCTGCATGATTGTCACTAAGATACCAGCGAGAACGAGAACTCACGAGATAATCTGAATCATTTTTGAAATGAACTTCCAATTCCCATTTTTCCGAATCATTCTCAAAAGGAGTGATGAAGGCATTATTCCTCTCATCAATGACAAGATCCCAATCTCTTGATTTCAATTCTAAAGTCAATGATTCAAACCCTTCAACCTTCTCAGAAGTACCTGATTGAACCATGCTAACGCCTACAAAACAATGACGCTTTCTTTTGTGCCTTTCCAACTCCTGCTTTTCAACCTACTATAATCTTCAATACAACAAATTGCAACATCAATAGTAGGTGGGTCGCCGATTAAATAGTTACGACAGTGATAATTCCCGAGCCTTCTATTCCAGCGTTCCGGCGCTGCCATTTACGGCCTACCCGAACTCAAATCTTGTCGCCTTCATATACAGTGGGTGACACTCTACTGGCATGCTGCACAGACAGAATGCGACGGATGCCGCCGCAGATTGGGATGCACGCATGGAAGACCAGGAGGTTGAGCGGTGAGCGGGATCACGACTAGTGTCATGATTGCTGACAGAACCGGACACACAACCCTCCAGTTGACCCAGCAGGAGACTCTTGAGAGAGTCGCTGGGATGGAGGGTGCCTGGGTCTTCGCAGGAGACAGGATGGTGCAGCCAGCAGATTTGGCTGACGCCGACTGGGCTACTGTGGGGGCTGTCAGGGTGTTGCCGGGTATCGTCGGCGGAATCTGAGGTCCTCCATGGACACGGCGCCTCGATTGGCGCAGAATCACGTAAGGCGCCACTCGGCAGGGCTCCCCTGCTGGGTGGTTGCCGAAACCGAATTGAGCGGAAGCGAAGAGTAAGTGGGAGCAACGAAGGAAGTGAATGAATTGAGCACATATGAAGAAAACACTTGGACGCATGGTGAGGTAATTCTCACGGTGATTGGAGGAGGAGGCATCGGCTCAAATCTGATACCGCATCTCGTGCGGGCGCTGCGTGCAGGTGAATTGATCCAGATGGCAGGTCCTATTCGACTCCGTCTCATCGATGGCGATTTTGTCGAGGAGTCGAATCTAATGCATCAGAACTTCTCTTCTGCCGATGTCGGAGTTCACAAAGTGAGCGCAATCATCGACCGAATGAAGGAATGTGAAAGCGAATTTCTTCGGATTGAAGCGATTCCTTTCGATGTCCGAGAACCCACATTCCTCTCGACCTCGGACATCGTCATAGTGGCAGTCGACTCGATGATAGTACGCAAACTGGTTCATCGCTATGCTCAGATTTGGCTGGATTTACGCTGCCAGGGCGATGCATACATCGCATTAGACCACCGTGTAGATCCCACGATAGTTTCGAAACTGACTCCAATCAATAGCGAGTCTGCATCATGCCAATTACCCGGGGCGAGAGAGTCGGGGAACATCCAGTTCGGCCATCTTCTAGCTGGAGCACACGGTGCTCAGTGGGGCCTCCAGTGTCTCCGCATTTTCTCTGGCGAGGAGAATGCGGAGTTACCTGCCCCTCAGACCGCGAACATCAGCTTCGGAACCCTTAGCCGCTTCGACCTCCACACTCCTGAATTGACTCCACAAGCCAGTGTCGAAGCGCAAATTCATGATTCAGACCTCATCGATTTCCTAGTCGAATCGGAAGAACACGACTCGTTGCCGATTCGTGGGACATTGGCTGCCTTCGCTCGCCAAGAGCGATGGAAAAATCTGTGGGATCTTGCAAACCGCATGAATCGCGAAGTCAGCATCCTCTTCGATTCCGTAGACGAAGTTTGGGTGGATGTTGGTACTTCTGGTCAGGTCCGTCTAGCCCCTCCTGAAGGTGCGAGGCTTCCTTTCAAGCGATGGATTCACACCCATCCCCACGACGCATACTGGTCTTCGACGGACCTAGATAGCCTCCTCATATTCTCTGAGATTCTTGAGGAAGCCTTAGTCCTTGGTCATGATCACTTCAAGCGAGCATCTCGTGAGGAGGAACCAGTTATCGACTGCCTCGAGCGCGGCTCCCGTCTCGAATTTTGGACCGATGAACCGATCTTGAATTACCATGACATCGAGGTGCCTGCCCATGGACGCTGACCTCGATGCAGCCCTTGCGCGAGTAGCGGATGTAATGCGCGCTCAGGGACCCGACGAAATCGGAATCCGAATTCCGATTCTCGTCCGTGCAATCCTCGATGAGGAGCCGGATGACGAACTCCTAGAACTCGTTCGATCAGCGATGAGTTCAAGGCATACGACGGTCACTCTACCCGAGGTGGTCAAGGGTGTCCTCGGTCTGGTTCAATGGCGCGAGTCGGTGGCCTGAGCCGCCTTCACGAAAAGCCGCGAAACGGCTCGAAATCGAGGCCCAGATGGAAAAATTCGGCCACACGTTTATACGCCCTCTGAAGTCAGGCAGAACTCCGGCCGACCAAGGCGAGCCGTTGGAGCAGTTATTTTAACGGTTATTTTTCCAATTATTGGAAAAAAACGTCAATTTGGCCCAACACGTAAAGAGATGATATTATGTGCGATAAAGACCCAAATTGCGATGCAAACGAAACGAAGATTGAAAGAAACGAACTCATTTGTTCAGGATGTGGAGCGGTTGTAGATGACGACCCGTTCGAACAACCTTGGCAAGCGGGAGAACCGATGGGGGATTTCGATACTCGAAGTCCTCGAAACAGGCGCCACTTAGGTGGTGTGATAGATAGGTCGGACCCAGAGGCACGAAGAAATCGAAGGAATCGTAACCTTCTCAGAACAGAGCGAAGAAATCGGGCCCGCCTGAGGTCAAATTTTGAGGAGGAACTCTTCGAAATCATCGATGGTTTGAACGAACCACAACAAGTCAAGCGACGGTTGAAGCAACTTGTCGATCAATTGGTTGGTCTTGTTGGCTCGAAGAAGTTGGGCGTCACTCGATTGCACCCGAAGGGGCTCACGCCACAAGAACGTGCACTGATGAAGCGTCGCGCCTACATCATTTGGGCGATGAAGAGACTCAACCGTGAGGGAATCCCAATCAATACAGAATCATATCAAGACGATTGGTCTATTGAACGCGTCTTTCAGGACCGAATCATCAAGAAGCTTGACAAATTGATGAAACCTGTTACGAAGCCCGAACAGGCGCTTTATCCGAAGGGCCTGAGCGGTTACTTGCAGCACCGCCGAAGTGAACTGAAGCGGTTATTGAGCCTAGCTCGTGGCAAGTTGGATCAGCTCTTCGGAATTCAGTCTACTGATACACTGATTCGGCAAACCGAGGATATTTTGGCAACTCTAGGTGAGCCAATCAAGGATCCGAACTCACAGAACATCGGTGAAACGCGTAACTTGGCTATCTCGCGCTTGGTTGTTGAGTCGATTTGTCTAGCTGCAGAGGAGTTGAATCACACGGCCTTTGAGATAAGACAAATCCGCGAAGCGTTCGGCTTTCGAGGACGCCGGTTCTCTGATGGATTCATGAGAGCGCTCTCGGCTGTGGCTGCAGAGGAAGAGTGAACTCTGTCTGAGTCTTAACCCCACAGCGCTGACTTGCGAATCCGGTTCAGTCGAGTGGGCCGTCAGTTAGTGGCGGAAGTGGTCCAGGGCCAGGATTCCGCCTGTCGAAATTAGCCCAAGCCGGCCCCGGCATCAGTCTCATCCTCTCGCGGATGGTAATCAACGGCTCGAGTAATTCTCCGAATCTCTCAACCTGTCTACTCATATCGGGTTCACCAACCTCGACTCGCATCATAATTACCCCGTTATTCTCGGGGTTTTCATGTTCACGAGATCGTCGCCATCCCGCTGCTTCGAGCATCATGTTCACCAAGTCCACCTCGATTTGATTGCGAAGGGTAATCCTCGTGTCGTAATTTGAGAAAGTGACCCTCAACTCTCTTTCTGCTATCGGCAGCATAAGCGCAGTCGTGCCGATTTGGCATCGGAGTATAACGCTCCACAAACGTGGGAAAATAACAGTGGCTCGAATCACGATCTCTTCAGCAGCGTTTCTGGCTTCGTTCCTGACCTGCTCAGCCAACTCTCTTGCTTGGTGTTCAAGATACATCGGACCCCCCATCGCACGCTCAGCATCCAACTGTAGTTCCTCTTCTCTCATTCGTATTCTCGCTGCCTCATGTAAGACAGGATTCAGGGTGTTTATTCTGCGAGCAGAATTCGAATCATCGAGTAGGGCGAGTACGATTCCTCCGAGTGCATCTCCGAGGACTAGCCGTCGTAATTCTGGAGTTTCAACTACACAAACGTGATTTCTGGCCGCCCTCGGCAATCGAATTTGGCCATCTCGACCGTACCCGATCGCACGGACTCTGAACCGACTACCATGAGCTCCATCACCTGGGGTGACGCTCCACTTGACTCCGGATGCGCCCTCGATGAGGAACCGACCCTTCTCCACATCAACTGTGACTTTCTCGTGTTGAAGGATTCCTGCGAGGAATTGGACGCCTTTCTTGTTTTCATTATCCAGCCCCGTATCGCCCGTCGTGAGTAGGCCGTACTGTAAGCAACGAAATCGCATGTGTTCAGGATGGTTCACTGGTGAGAGTGTCCAGTTCAGAAGCCTTGCAATCAGGATGGGGTTTGCTGGAATCCTCCGTGTATTCCAACGAGTGTCGTTCTTCATTCGTAATAACAGACGCCCTCGCTTGATGACGATGTTCTTGCAGATTAGAATCTCATTCCTTCCGATCTCAGAAAAATCTACGATTGATTGCCACCTCTTGAACCACTCAAATCGTTCTAGAGAATCAGCATTGATTCCCATTCTATTGCTTCTCATTGATCGATTAAGGTAGGCCATTCTCTGGTGGTTTTCATCGAGCGATTCGAGGGCTGCATTCCCCATATACTGTAAGACTGGATGTAAACAGACCTCTGCTGAATGCCGCTGATCCATTCCCAAGAATCGACGATGAGGCCCTCTGCTGATAGGATCTACTGCGCAAGCGATATTCATCGCTAGGATCAGTGACTTCCAATCGATGGAGTCAGCATCGTCTCGGAGAAGCATTTTCTCAAGTGTGAGGTATGGAACCTGAACTGGAACCCCGTCCATCCAGAATTGGTTCCTCGTCCAGCTGAGATAGGTTCCATCGGGCAGGATTCCACCTCGTTGTAATCTACGTCTTGCTTGAACGGAAATTGGGAATTCTCCTCCACTTTCAATTTCCTCTTTCATCTCATCATCGAGTTTCCATTCCGGGGGAGGTCCTGCAATCCATCTGGATTCATCTACATCAGGCGGGTCCATCATCCACTGGATATCTGACCCTTGATTCGAATCGAGGTATGACCAGAATTCACCTCGATGCCCTCGAACCAGTCCGAAGTAGGCAGCCGTCCTCTCCAGATCTTTCTCTTCAGGCTTGATTGTGGACCCGCCATAGGTCAGAATCGGCATGAGGATTTTGCAGATGCTGCACCTCTCATTCTCATCATCTCGACCACAGCAGTCGCACGTACTCATTCGACCCCCTCCAAATCTTCTCGATTTCCACCGAATCTCTCGAAGAGAATCTCAAGATAGCCCCGCAACTCATTTTCTTCGGGGGTCAAATCTTCGATGCTCTGAACGATGACGCTACGGGTGATTGCGCGGTTCTCCTCAATCTCCTCAGCTGTTTCGAACTCGATATCGTGCCAATCTGGGTCCTCCTCATAATCGGCATATTCTTCGAATCCATCATCCCATGGCTCCTCGTCCTCTTCGTAGTACTCGGGATCCTCGTTGAGATATCGCTCGACGAGTTCATCCCACCATGATGGGGAAGTAGTGGATCGCTTCTGCCAATTCGGGTATTTCTTCAGCATATCGAGCATACATCGAATCGTGTGTACCTGAGCATTACTGTCTACATCATTGTGCAGTGAGAGGAAGTAACTCACGGCGATGTCAGCGCACGGAATATCGTGTTGCGCCTGACTGTCGATACACAGATGGAGCCCGCGGTCCAGTGCTGCCGGAATCAATGATTCATTCGGAATCGCTCTGACGTCGAATTTCCTTGGGTGCATAGTTGGCAAGATGAGATAGAGTAATCCACTCCTACCTCGAACTCGCAGGGCCTGTAGATCACCATTTATTATCGCAGGGTCCAAGGACGAGTCTTCTCCAAGCGATTCAACGGCCTCGCGAAGGAAATGTATCGACTTACTCTGATTGCTCTTGAGAGTCCAAGTTTCTTCCTCTGAATGCCAGCACCAGAGCAAGAGGTTCAACCTCTCGTATCCTTGGCTGGTAGGCGGCTCCAGAGTCCACGATACCAAGAGCCGCCAGATTCGAGCATCGACTGGAACAGGTAGAGGAGTCAATTTTCCGTCCCGCAGAGCGAGTAGACAGAACCGGCCATTGACAACGACGAGTTTTGGAACAACGATCTTGTTCATCACGATATCAATCATTTGTTCCTGATTCTGAACGAACGGCAACCAACCCTCTGCTGGACGGCCACCTTGCTCATCTATGATGGAGACATCCGCCTCGAAAAATTCGCGATTTGGAGCGTCTTCACCATTTCGGTGCTGTTCCATGAGGTTGTTCCATTTCAGATATGGATGTTGGAGATGACGAACCGATAAATCCTGCATCTCATCGAAGATTCTCGAATCAATCCCATGCCAGGAACTGATTCTGAACCAGTGTGCGATGTCGTCGACGACACCCAGAGCAAACTTCCTCATGCAACAGGACATCGCCATTAGGAATGCAGCCCAATCGCTGATCCTTCGCGCGCGAGCAGGATTGGAGAGCCAGATGGCGATGTCTCTCAGCGGAAGAGGCCCGGGGAGATTCATCCCATCGATGCTGACGCATCCCTCGAAATCGACTGAAATATGAGAACCGCCCGGTAATGGTAATCTCTCAACATAATGAGATCCATGAATTTCGACGAGTCTCAGATATCTCTGCCATTCCCGAGCCTCGTCCTCGTTCCAACCACTTGCCCGTCCACGCTTGGTCCGGAATGCGCGAGGCAACTCAGAATCGATGTTCAGTCGTTCGACGAGCATCTGAAACCGCTGCTCCTCTGGAAGTCCACGGCCCTCCTTCAACAGGTGATTCATCGGTGCAATCTGCTCGTCTCGGGGGAAGTCTGAATTAGGCAGACCAGTGAAGCCACGCGCTACGATTGAGCAGACTGCACAGCCGTGAATAAATTGGGTTCTAGCATGTCCGCACCAGCAATTGCGAGTCATCTCTCATAGAGAGATTTTCAGAGTATTTGAAGGAGGAAAGCCGAGGCGTCTTCGTACTCAGCAGCTGCACCTTCGTGCCGGGTGAGTATTGAAGGTAGGAAGCACATTCGATACTCGATGGCCGGCACTGACGGAGTGCACTTCTGCCCTCGCGATGGCTCGCAACTCGTCCCTCCTACTGAGTCCGACCGCTCGGCCTACATCAGACATGGAATTCACCACTGCGATACCTGCGCAGGCATGTTACTCAACGCCGAAGCGGCCGAAGACGCAATCTGCGCAACCAAGCTTGAGGAGATGCACGAGGGTTTCATCGAAGAAGGGACCGAGGTCGACATCGATTGTCCCTTCTGCGATGCGCATATGCGCGTTCGAAAATTTGCATTCCAGCGCATAGATGGCAGCCTCACAGAACCGATTGAAATCGACGGCTGCCCAGATTGTACCTCATTTTGGTTAGACGCCGGCGAACTACACAGGCTCTCCCCGCCCGCGAACGGCGAGCGCCCCGCTCGCGTCGAAGCAAACGCGCTCGCCGTCGTCCTCGAAATCCTCTTCCAGATGCCTATTGTTCTCCTGTGACCGTCTATACGACAGCAGTGGCACTGCCGAATCAGAGCACGCCACCAACGAGTAGTCCAGCGAAAACGAACATCAGAACACCCATCGCTCCATCGATCAGATGAGCTCGCGCCCGCAAGGCATCGACCGCCCCCGTATCCGACAGAACCGTAGCCACGCTGACATACCAAGTCCCGTCGATCGCCAATCCCAAAGCGCCCATCCCAATCAGCGTCTCAAGGCTCGCCCCCGGCTCGATGAAGGGCGCGTAAATCGCCAACATCCAAGCCAGTATTTTCGGATTGAACAGCGCGATCAGAAAACCCTGAACAAAGCCAGCCCGCCGCTGCGAACCAACATCGACATCCTCCTCATCACCACCCCCCGAAGGCCCAGCCCGAGCATGCCGAAGGAACATGAAACCGAGGTAGACGAGTAAGACTGTCCCACCCCAGCGAAGCACCTCCTCAGTCGCAGGATGAGCCGCCAGAGCGACAGACAAACCAGCCGCAGTAGCGAAGGCGTAAATCCCGAATCCAATACCGTGACCAACCCCGGTCGCAACCCCCATCCGCTTCCCGCCAGCCATGGTGTTGCGTATCACCACAGCCACCGAAGGACCCGGTGACATAGCACCGAGCATCAATACCAATGCCAAACCTAACCATTCTTCAGGTGACATTGTAATCATTCTTATTTCATTAAAGCATAAACATAGAATGAATCCAACTGGAAATGATCTAGAAATAGACTACTTATGTTGAGATTTCATTTTCTCGACATTTCTCCAATTGCCTCCATTCGCTACTGTGAATCCATGTGATTGGAGAATACGGGCTGCTTTGCCACTCCGCATTCCAGTAGCACAGCAGGTTACGACAGCTCCGTCTTCTGGATTATGAGAGTTCAAGAATACCTCAAGCCTTCCAATCGGACAATTGTGGGTATTCTTTCCATGGCCTGCTCGATATTCTGCCACTGTTCGAACATCGAGGACAAGTGCACCTTTACTGAGTAATTCTTCTGCATTATTGCCTTTATTCCGAAAAATGTCGAATAATCCCATATAGTGTCCCCCATCGTTTGGAAACAATAGAAATAATCAGTCATTTGTGTACATTGACTCGATGACTTCTGCCCAATTCTCGCGAATCTGCTTGCGGCGAATCTTCAGCGTCGGCGTCAATTCGCCGTGATCAACAGACAAATCACGCGGCAGAATCGCGAATTTCTTCAACTGCTCAGGATTGCTGAACTCACCATTCAACTCATCGACCGCAGCCTGAATTTCAGCGCGAATTTCAGCGCTTCCTGTGAAGGCATCGAGAGACGAGCCCAATTCTTCCAACTTGGCCAATTGCTTCGCCGGATCCTTCGGGATATCATTTGGATCCATCCCGAACTTATCGCGAATAATCGCGCCAGCATCCAGTGTGAACAGCGCGCTGCAATACTTGCGACCATCGCCGACAAGGAAACACTGCGAGACCAATGGAATCGACTTCATCGTCTCCTCGATGACGAGCGGTGCGATGTTCTTGCCTCCGCTCGACACATAGATCTCCTTCTTGCGACCGGTGATGAAGACGTATCCATCATCGTCGATCTTCCCAACATCACCGGTGTGCAGCCAGCCCTCCGAATCGATCGTCTCGGCGGTCGCCTCAGGATTGTTGTAGTAACCCTTCATCACGTGCTCACCACGCATCTGGATCTCACCATCCGCGGCGATCCTCATCTCGGTTCCCGGGAAGGCCCGACCGACCGAACCGATGCGCATCGCACCCGGCGCGTTCAGCGTCGCACCCGCAGTATCCTCGGTCATTCCGTATCCCTCGTAGATCGGGATGTCCAGCGAGTGGAACAAGCGCAGGATATCGTGGTTGATCGGCGCCGCACCGGTGATTGCGAAGCGGCAGTTGCCAAATCCGATCTTCGCCTTCAGCTTGCCCTTGATCTTCCCGTTGATGCCCGGAATCTTCAGCAGAATCCGCAGAACCGCCTTCGCATCCAGCGCCGCCTTGACATTTGAGTAAATCTTCTCGTAAATCCGCGGAACCCCGATGAACAGGTGCGGCTGGACCTCCTTCGCATAGTCAACAACGTGAAGCGGCGAGTCAACCACGTGCATGTGCATCGCCTGCCTCACGCAGTAACCGCAATCCACCAACTGCCCGAAGACGTGTGCCAGCGGCAGCCAGGAGACGTACTTCTCACCTTGATCATAAGTGAATATCTGCGCAACAGCGTCCAACTCGAATTCCATGTTGCGATGCGTCAACATCACACCCTTCGGGTTCCCAGTGGTTCCACTGGTGTATATCAGCGAAGCCACATCATCACCGCGAATCGCAGCTGCCCTGTCGGTCACCACCGAGTCAGTAAGCGAATTGCCCTTCGAGTAGAACTCGGACCAACTCATCATCTTCGGATGGTCGAGTACCTCCACCCCGTCAAACACCACCACGTGCTCCACATCCTCGAGATTCGCCAGCGCCTCGTTGAGTCGATGGACTGGCATCTTCTCCGTGTCGCCTCCGTCCATCGGGTTGCCGCCAACGAAGACGATCCTCGACTGCGAGTTGCCGACAACCCATTCGACTTCCTCCGGCGAGCAGGTGTGGTAGACGCCCACGACAGCACCACCGGCCATTTGCCCAGCGGCGTAGCAGGTGTACCACTCTGCGCGATTGTAGGAGTAAATCGACAAATTTTCGCGAGCCTCATAGCCGAGAGCGATAAGCGACTTGGCGATATTCATTGCATTTGCATTGTACTCGCCCCAGGTCATCGTCTCCCAAGCACCCGAGTCATTCTTCCACGAAATCGCGGGCTCGTTTTCGTATTCTGCTGCATTCTTCATCAGATGTTGCGGGATGTACATGGAATCAACCAAAGGTTGTATGACGATGGTTCACTTAAGGAGATTCTTCTCGTTGAAAGTTCGCCTTAAGTTTGCAATCATTACCTCTCGCATAGGTCGCAGCGAGCGCAGGCGCAGCGCTCACGGCCCGCCCACCACCGACCAAATTTTCCTCCCACAACGAACACTACGAACACAACGGGTGTTTCATCGTGGCGAGCGTTGCCAGCGTTGTGGGAGGTTTTCTCACCACCTCGCGGATTTTGTTGTGGGAGGCGCTGGTTCAGGGGGGTAAAACTGCGCGCACATTTGCGCGCCAATCGGCCCCGCCGTTGCGGTTGGCGAGGGGTGAGGCGGGGCTTGGATGCCAGCAGGTTGTGACTTCAACATCGGTGTCTGATAGGGCTGCAGTGGCACGTTTTTGTGAGAATCGGCCGACACCGATGACGCGTTTGATTCCGAGGATTTCGACCACCTCGCGCAGGTGGTCGTCGCACCGCTCGAGCAGGGCGCGAGCGGTGGGTCCTGCGATCTTATCGGGCGTGATGTTGGTTGCACGCTCGCCCGAGAAAAGCATCAGCGGGCAATGATTGACGATGAAGACCCGCTGAAAGATCGCATCTGAATTTCCATAATGGTCAGCGAGCAGCCCCCAGAGGCGAGTGCCGCTGACCTCTTCCTTTGGCCAATCGAGCCCGCTGACGGGCCGCTTGGCGTGTGGAATCCGCGGTTGACCGACGGGTAGGTCGCGGATTCCGAGCAGGTCCCTCACGACTGTGGTGGCAGCGAAGGGGATTCCCATCTGCCCCATCCCGTGCGGGCCTGGATTCATTCCCAATAGCAGTGTTGTTGCACCGCCGCCCGCCGCCATTTCGACAAAGGCTCGGTGCGGCTCCCAAGCGTAGGCGAGCGGATTGTACACTGCATCCACCGAACCCTCGGCGACCAACGCGTCGGCGAAGGGTTCGACATCGTCGCGCAGTCGAGCGGAAGCGGCGACCATCCGCGCGACGACATCTTTGGTCTGCGACATCTCGCTCACCTATTGCTTGACATCGCCGACCGTCGCACCCGAGATGCGCAGCAGCTCGTCCGGAGTAATCGGAAAAACGGTCTTGGCCGAGCCACCAGCCCCCCAGACCGTCTCGTACTGAAACAGGTCCTCATCCATCAGCACGGTGCAGGGTTTGAGATGCCCAAACGGAGGCACACCACCGGGAAGATAACCAGTGTTTTCGAGGATATAATCAGCATCGGTCATACTCGGTTTGTAGCCGAGCAGTCGCTTGATTTTGCGCTTACGGTCAACCCGATTAGCCCCGCTGGTGATGACCACCACCGCGCCATCCTCACCAGCGAAAACGATCGACTTCGCGATATGGGCGACATCGCAACCCAGTTGGTTTGCAGCATCTTCACTCGTGCGCGTCCCATCCTCATATGAGTGTGGGTTCGGCACAAAGCCAATCTTAGCGCACTCGCCCAGCCAGATCTGGTGCCCATCCATGCACACCGATACCCGCCGCCCGACTTCATCATTGGGGAGTCGCATTGAAGCCAACCCTACCTCCGCCAAGACGTGTGGAACGCCTGCTGGAACCGCCCATGATTCGCAGCATCGCCATCTCGATGGCAGCGGTTTGGGCGGCGACGCTCGCGGTCATCTACGCAATCTGGATCAGCGACGGCTGCCAAGCCTTCATGCCATTCATCTCAGACCTCGATGTCTATCCCGGCACCGACCTCATCTTCACCCTCGGACTCGCCATCGCTGGGGCTCTGATGTTCGTCAGCGCCTGGCAGGTCTGCACCTACCGAGGGCGCTGGTTGGAAGCCTCGGGAGTCGAGCCAAAGTGGCTCGCAGTCAACCGATTCGGGATGTATTCTGGGATGGTCGGAGCAATCTGTGTAGTCTGGATTGCCGACACACCTTGGAACGAGTCGCTCTACTTACACATGGTCCAAGCCTTCCTCATCTTTGGCGGGGGCTTCGCCTTCATCTTCTGCCACACCATCATCATCGAACCGATGGCACAAATCGAGCCGCGATTCGACCGACTCAAGACCCCCCGGCTCGCCTTACTGCTGCTAACCGTCGCGAGCATCTGTCTCATCTTCCTCAACTTCGCGCGCATGTCCGCCGCAACAGACGACGTCTCAATCGCCGGCATGCACGCAATCATGGACGCACATTTCACCGAAGTCGAAGTCTGCACAAGCTTCGCCCATCAAGCACTCTCAGAGGCCGCCCTCTTCGAGTGGACAATGACCGCCGGCCTCGGCCTCTCCCTCCTCACAGTCCTCCCCGAACTCTCCATCCTGACCTCAACCGTGACAGACGATTCAGAGGAGTGACGACACCCAAAGGGTGTCGAATCGGCGGCCGAACTCATCGTTCGCCGCCGCTGCCTTCATCAGCAAAGCGCCGACCAGCGCGCCGCATGGACTGGCCCATCGGCCCCTACGGAACGGCGATGTTCGCCCTCCTCGCACTGACAATCCCAGTCCAGAGATTCCTCACAAGAGACGAGCCGCACCAGCGCGTGCGGCTCGCAGACCTCCCCCGCGAAATCCGCGAAAAGGGCTACTGGTGGCACATCGGACTCTACGCAGCCATGTTCCTCTACAAGGCATGGATCGACCATCATAACGAGCCGATGAAAGCCCGCGTGGGAGGCTATACCCATTGGATTCACGACCTAGAAGGAGCGTGGACAGCGACCGTTCAGGAGGCGTTTTTGAACGACGTTTTGACCGACGTTTTGAGCGCGCATTATCTCTTCATGTACCTCTTTATGATCTGGTTTTCGCCGATGTATTACATCCTCACACGCGACGAAATCATGGCCGACAAAGCCGCTCTCAACTACTTCGTAATCTACCTCCTCGCCGTGCCTCTCTACCTCTTCATGAACGTCGAGGTGACAAGCAGTTTCCTGCCTGGAGTCGATGCACTGCTCTACCATGACGCCTTCACTCTGGAGTTCTTTACCGCTAACGATCCAATGGATAATTCGATTCCGAGCCTGCACATTGGACTGCCGATTTCCCTCCTGATTCTCAACCGACTTCACTGCCGTTCGCAAGGGATTTCGATCAAGGATTGGCGGCACCGCGAATTCGATCTGTTCGTGATGGCGAATGTCGTCATCTACGCTTTTTCGATTCAGTATCTCGGCATTCACTGGGCTGTCGACATTCTGCCGGGATTGCTGATGGCGGTGATTTGCGCTGCATTTTGTCATGCGGTGCAGCCGGTGGTTCGAGCGCGAGTGGAGAATGGCTGGTCGAGTCTTCTACCGGATAAGCGCCAGACGACTTTCGCGCTCGTCTCGATGTTGCTGTTCAGTGGTTGGTTGGTCGTCGGCGCGGTCGATGGACCTGGCGCCGAAGAGGACTTGCCGAACTATCGCTTCGGGCAAGGTGATGTGAATTTGGATACCATCGAGGTCCACTCTTTGTGGGATCCTGTTGAGGTCGATGTCGTGAATGTGGGCGAGTGGACCGTCGAGGTGATGCTGGTGAAATTGGATGTGGTCGAACCGCATACGAATCGCGGGAATATCGATTGGGATGCTTTCGCCAGCGAGGGCGAGGTTCATTCTTTGAAGGCTGGCGAAGCGGTCGAATTCGAGGTTCTGACCGAGAGCCTGCGAGATATCTCATTCGTGCTGATGCGGCTCTCGCCCGCCGACCCAGCAACGCCTACCGACGGGGTCGGCGAATTGCGAATCACACCGCACTACGTCGATGACGAACTCATCTGGAGTGCGGTGCTGGCAAGCTGGCCCGCCTTCATCATCTTCGGCATCTCCGTCGAAGGCCTGGCCTACCGCAAAGTCCAACAAGCCGAAATTCTGTGACCTCACACAACGCTCGCCACCGTTGAGAAAACCGCCCACAACGCTCGCAACGCTCGCCACGAGGAACCACCCGTCGTGTTCGTAGTGTTCGTTGTGGGAGGAAAAACCGACCTCGATGGTGGGCGGGCAGCGTCCTTTGCGGCTGCGTTCGCTGCGCACTCTGCGAGAGGCTCCGTCTCAGAGGAAGTAGTGGGCGAGGATGCCGCCGATGAAGAGGCCTGAGACCACACCGAGCCCAATCCACAATCCTATTCGGAAAGGCGGGTAATTCCGCTTCCAAATATTGCTGGTCTGATGAATCCATAGCAGAACCATCGGGATGAACCAGACGAAGAAAATCAACTGCGGCAAAAAGGCCAGTAGCCCCCCGAGATAGATTCCACCAATCATCTCCGCCTTGCGTCCTTCACCAGCCAGCGGATAGAAGGCGAATTGCAGAACGAGCATCATCGAAAGAAGAAACGGTGCGAGCAAGGAGCCTTCCTTGAAGAGAGGATGCTCGACCAGATACGGGAGGGCCGCAGCTAGCATTCCAAGCAGCAGCGGGCCAAAGGCCAGCGAGCGCGGAAGCGAGTCCCACTTCATGGTGCTGCGGCCTCCCACACCCCAATGAAGACTGCGAATCTAGCCTCAGAACGTCAACCGAACCCATCCGAAAGGTATTCTTTAGATTTCCAGACCTCACAGCATCATGGCGAGCGAGCAGAAGGGCCAGATTGTAGCAGGTTGCCTAGCCCCACACCCACCGCATCTCGTCTACGCCGACAACCCGCCGCAGAACGAAGCATACTCCGAAGGCGGCTGGGAAACCCTGCGCTGGGGCTACCAACGCCTCGCTCGAAAACTGAAGAATATCGATTACGATGCTATCGTCATCTTCACCCCGCATTGGCAAACCTACATCGGCACCCACTTCCTCGGTCTCCCGCAGTTCAAATCGAAGTCGGTCGACCCGGTTTTCCCCAATCTATTCCGCTACAATTACGATCTCACGGTCGACGTCGAACTCTCCGAAGCGATGCACGACGAGGCGGCCGCCCAAGGAATCATCACCAAGATGATGCGCAATCCGGACTTCCGAGTCGATTACGGCACGATCACCAGTTGCCACCTCCTCAACCCAGAATGGGACAAGCCAATCGTGACGATTTCCAGCAATCGCAACACCC
The DNA here is from genome assembly GCA_964576865.1 of uncultured Candidatus Poseidoniales archaeon. Taxonomy (GTDB): domain Archaea; phylum Thermoplasmatota; class Poseidoniia; order Poseidoniales; family Thalassarchaeaceae; genus MGIIb-O1. Next base: position 28,217 of record CAZNVK010000011.1, read on the forward strand.
ACTATTACTCGCCAGAAGTCATGGTCGAGCAGGCGACCGCGCTTGGCCGCGCCTGTGCGAAAGCCATCGAAGAGAGCGGCAAGCGCGTCGTGCTCGTAGCCAGCCACTCACTTTCCCACAGACACTTCGTCGAGGAAGCACCACTGCCCGAGGACATGAGTCGCGAGCACATCTACAACCATAGCCAGTACGTTTGGGACATGAAAATCATCGAAATGATGCGCGAGGGCAAGAGCCGCGAAGTCATCGATATCATGCCAGAATTCACTGAGCAAACAATCGCAGAAACCGAGGGCGGCGGGCTCATCTGGATGCTTGGGGCGATGGGATTCCCGGAATATTCAGCCGAAATTTACGGCTACCAATCGGTCATCGGAACAGGCAACGTCGTCGCTTGCTGGGACCCGAATGACGAGACGCGGGAGTACGTTCTGTAGGTGATTCGATGAGTGACGCTACCAACGAACCCGAGATCCTCTTCGGCATCTACTGCCCTCCACACCCACACCCACTTCTAACCCCAGATGCGAACTCTGGCTACGCCAACCTACGGGCTGCTTACGATGAGTGCCGCAGGCGGATTGAAGAAAGCGAGGCGGACATAATTCTGGTGTATTCTACGACATGGGCCAGTATCATTGGGCATCAGATTCAGGCGCTTGAAAATGCAGTCTGGACCCATGTCGACGATGATTTCCATCATTTGGGAAGTATGCCGTATGAGTTCAGGATGGATACTGAGTTTGCCCACGCGCACCGCGATGCCTGTGAGAAGCGTGGGCTTGAGGCTCGAACCGTCGAGTACGAAGGATTCCCGATCGATACCGGTTCGGTGGTTGCTCTTCAGTTGTTGAATCCGGATAATCGGATTCCTGCTTGTATTCTGTCGAGCAATATGTATGCTAATCGCGCCGAGACGATCGTTCTTGGAAAGGCGGCGCGAGATACTCTGGCGGCTCAAGGCAAGAAGGCGGTCGTCGTCGTTGTCTCGAGCCTGTCGAATCGAATGTTCACCGAGCATATCGATGCGGCCGACGACCGCATTCACTCGCAGAAGGATGATGATTGGAATCGCAAGATTCTGGAGTTCTTCGCCGATGGGCGGCTCGAGGATTTGAGCCAATTGAGCCGCGATATTCACGGTCAAATCCGCGTTCAGAAAGTCGTCGCCTACAAGCCAGCTTGGTGGATGGCGGCGACGATGGGCCAGCACAATAACTACGATGGCGAAGTGCTGGCTTACGAGGCGCTGCATGGGAGCGGTGGTGCGGTAATCACCCTCACACCAGCCAGCGGCTCGGTCGGTGACAAGGAGTTCGACGAGGACGATGTGGAGTTCTACCGAGGCGACCGTAATGTGCTCGATAAGGGGATGTTAGAATGAGTGGAGGAGAACCCGCTCCCGAGACTTCTGACGAGGATGAGGGCTCGACCTTCATGCATCGCCTTGAGATGATTATGGATTTGATCGAGGCGCCCGATGAGGTCATCGAGGCACTCTACGATAATTACGGAAAATCGATGGTCAGCGCCGCTGGCGGCGCTGTCGGGGCCGCGGCTGGAGTCGCTGTGGCTGGCCCGGTCGGCGGCATGGTCGGCGGAGTCGTCGGCAAGAGGACCGCTGGTAAATTGACCAGTGAAGATGGGCCGATTTATTCCGAGAATGCGCCGAGCGCAGTCGGCGCATATCCGCACGCATTCCGCGTCGGGAATCTGATTTTCGTCAGCGGAATCGGTCCACGCCAGCCAGAGACGAATGAGATACCTGGCGGACCGATTCGAGACACAGAGGGCAACCCACTCGATTACGATATCCGCGCTCAAACCCGAGCCGTCATCGAGAATATCAAAACGATTCTCGAGGATGCCGGCTCGTCCCTCGACAAGGTAGTCGATTGCCTCTCATTCCTTGTCGATATGGATAATGATTTCACAGGCTACAATGAGGTCTACGCCGAGTACTTCGGCGACATCAAGTGCGCACGAACAACCGTCGCAGTTCGCGGCCTTCCAACCCCAATCGCAGTCGAGCTGAAAGTCATCGCCAAGGCTTGATGCCGGAGTCGAATTGAAGCCTTACGGGGCTTCTGCCACAGCATGGAAGAGGAGCCCGGATGGTGGGAGGAAGACCCATCTCCTGTCGAATCTGTGCAGCAAATCTATCCGCACGAATCCGCTGAGGTGAACTTAGAATCCGAGGTCACAGATTATAATCAAACAGTCCGGTCAGGGAATGGAATTCGCATCTTGCTTTTCTTTGGATTCATCATATTCGATTTGATTTTCTTCGATGGAACATTCACTCAAATATTCCTCTAAACGCCAATGCTTGATGCCGGCGTCGAATTGAAGCCGGCCAGCGCCTTTGGCCCACCATGGAAGAGGAGGCCGGTTGGTGGGAGGAAGCATCCGCTGATGCTGCTGAACCAAAGCCCACCATGGACAACTCAGAAGACCCAGCCTCGGTCCGAATCAAAGCCCGAGAGGATAACGACAAGAAGTGGAAGATTCGCGATATAAGAGCGACTGTGGTCATCCTCATCATAGTGGCTATCGATTGGATTTTCCTCGACGGCACTCTGACCTGGATGCTACTCTAAATTCAGTCAATCGAGAGATTCGACGCGCTCAGCGGTACATCCGGGCGGTGCGGTCACAGGATTGCAAGCCACCGGCCCATTCGGCACCTCGACCCAATAATCGATGCCATCGACTGGCGCGGGATAATCGGTCGAAATCGAATGCGCACCGACCGCGAACGCAGCATCACGCCGCGCAGTATCGTTATTGTCGGCCTCGCCATTCTCGGCATCATCAGCGCGCGACCTCACAATGTAGCCCTCCTCGACCAGCCGTGTAATCTCAGCCCCCATCCCAATCGGATCTGTCTCAGAGTAGAACGCGGCTGTATCGCTCGCCTCGTCGTTCATCGTAAACATCAGCGAGCCATTCAACCCTGGATGTGCCGCCAAGTAAGCATCCCGCACATCCCCATCAGCCAGCAGAATGAACATCGCCTTCCCGCGAGAATCATCCAACAAGGGCCAACCAACTGTCGTCACAGCCTCGCGCAAAGTGGCAGCATCACCCCTCACATCATCAGGAGTAATCGTCTTCTCCCAAGGCCAATAATCAGCGATTTCAGCCTCGATTTTCTCGAGCATCTCCTGCAATTCCAAGACAACCGTATCGTCGGTGCTCGACCGTACCCATTCCTTCGGCTCAACCCATATCATCAGAGGGACATGAGCAGCGTTGTCGTTCGACCAAGCCAGCAGGGTGCCCAAGCATTCCTCGAAGGTTGCGCAATTGCTGCGGAAATCGTACTGATTGTGGTAGACATACAACTGCCCACGCGGGTCCCACCAAACGTCCAACTCGAACTGCCGAACGCCGTACTCCTCCGCTTGCACGTCCAATGCTTCGTGTGTGTAATCGTAGGCGCGAATTGTCGGCCCGAACGGCTTGATGTGGTAGGAATTGTGCGTGCCGAGGGTCTGAATGTGATTGATTCTTAGCGGCTCCGGCTCGCTGAAAACGCCGGCGTCGGAGCCGAGGATGCCGCCGCAGCCCGCAAGGGGTGCGGCGAGCATCAGCAAGACCATGGCGAGCGCTGTGGACCTCATCTTCGATTCGCGAGCAGTGCTCGCCTCGATGAATCGTTCGCTTCCCAAATGGGTCAACGATAACTGTGCAGTATGATTCAGTGGTGGTGGCCGCCGGGTCCGTGGACGTGACCGTGGGAAATCTCCTCAGCTCCGGCGGCGCGAACTTCGACGACCTCGACACTGAATCGCAGTGTCTTGCCGGCCATCTGGTGGTTGAAGTCGACGGTAACGATGTCGTCTTCGACCGCGGTGATGGTGAATGGTAGAGGGCCTTGGTCGGTCTGAGCTGCCATCATGACACCGACCTCGATTGGCATCTCTTCAGGGAATTGGTCGCGCGGAACTTGCTGGATAGCGCCATCATCGCGCTCGCCGTAGGCGCGGTCGGGGGTGAGGGTGAATTCCCTCTTCTCGCCGACCGCGGCTCCCATCATCTCTTCCTCAAATCCAGGGATCATCTGGTTGTGTCCAACCAAGTAATGCAGGGGCTGGCGCCCCTCGCTGCTGTCGAATACCTCTCCGTCTGGGAACGTGCCAGTGTATTGTACTGCCGCGACCGTGTCCTTCTCGATGACTGCTGTCATGGCCCGCTCGCGGCGCGCACCCCTTCTAACTCTGTGGGTCAGTATGGTGGCGTTTAATCGGCGCTTTAGGCCGGTATCGGTCGAGGCAATGTTCAACAAAGCCGATTGAATCGAGAAAGCATGCCCACTAGGAGTCCGAAGGATCTTGTAGGGATAGTCCTCGAGCCCATCGAGATGTTCTCGGACACATTAGAGCGCCGTCTTGGACTCTTTTCGGTCGTCATCATCTCACTCTCTGCTATGCTCGGTTCTGGGCTGTTCGTTCTTCCAGCCCTCGCTATGTTAGAGATGGGGGGAGACCACCCTGTTGGTGGTGTATGGTTAGCCTATCTCATCGCTGCCATCATCGTTCTTCCTGGTGCCATTTCGAAGTCGGAGTTGGCTACTGCGATGCCGACTTCGGGGGGTTCATATGTCTATATCCAACAAACCTTCGGACCGTTAATTGGTACGATCTCTGGGCTCGGTTTGTGGGCGAATTTCATGTTAAAATCAGCATTCGCCTTGATTGGATTCAAGGCATATCTGTGGGTACTCGAGGATTTGATAGGAATCGAGATAAACATCGAGTATGCTGCCTTGGTTCTCCTCCTCCTTATCGTTTGGATCAACATACTCGGGGTCAAGAGAATCAAGAAGGTTCAGACGCCAATCGTCGCGATTTCCATGACCTTCCTCCTCGCCATCTGCGTCTGGGCTTTGACCTCGATGCCGATGAATTGGGATGCTGTCTTCAGTCGTGAGGCATTCGGTTCAGACTGGCAGGCGATCGCCAAAACCTCAGCCTTTGTCTTCGTATCTTACGCCGGAGTGACGAAGATTGCTGCTGTAGGAGGTGAGATCAAAGATCCGAGTGTTAACATCCCGAACGGAATCCTCCTCTCTCTCCTGTTCAGTAGCGCTCTCTACATCTTCGTCACGATGATCATGGCGGCAACCCTCGACCCATCCGCCTTTATGGAGGTCGGAGGACACCATGCTAGAGAAGACCCGATTTACCTCTTCGCAGAAGCCGTTGGTGGAGATGAAGTCGGCCGCTTGGCAGCCATTCTCGCGGTGGCGACGATGACCTCGATGGCCTTAGCGGGAATCATGGCATCGTCGCGATTCCCGTTTGCGATGGCTCGTGACAATCTACTTCCTGAGATTCTAGAAGATGTGCACGGTCGCTATGAAACACCGCATTGGGCCATCATCGGCACCGGCTTGTCGATGGCAGCAGCAATCACTTTCCTACCCGTTCACGATGTCGCCGAACTCGCTTCTGGCTTCAAAATTATGATTTTCATCGCCATTAATTGCTGTGTGATTGTACTGCGTCGCTCGTCGAGTTCACACAAGTGGTACAATCCTGAATGGAAATCTCCACTCTACCCCTTTTTCCAAGTTCTCGGAATCATTGGAGGATTAGTTCTACTATACTTGATGGGTATGAAAGCCATGATTGGTGGAACAGCCGCAATCATTCTCGGAATCATCATTTTCAAGACCTATGGAGAGAAGCATTACGCTACCGAAATAACCCCTTGGGAGACATTCCGCTTAATGTTCCGCGACCCGGACGAAGCTGAGCATCGCCGCCGGCTCGCGGCTTTCCACGCGGCGGATAGGGAGAATACGAATCACATGAATCTACACGAATTCATCGCAGCGATGGAAGCCCTCGAATGCTGCGATGAAGGACACGATGCTCTTCGTGAATACTTCCACGCTGCTGACGAGGATGAGGACGGTATCATCGATATCGACGAATTCCTCAACAGCGTCGAAAAACATGGCGGATACGAGTGAGGAAGCCCCCTCGTCAGCCCTCCGAAGACCCCCCCCTGAAGGACGAAATCCGCCGTCGGTTCATTGAAGGCGACAACCACGCTCGCCAACCCCCCGAGGAGGCATCGTATGGCAATCGCGAGCCGAGCCAAGAAGGTCACCACCCACACCCTACATTCGATGAAGCAGGCGGGCGAGAAGATCACCATGCTGACCTCGTACGACTACTCCCTCGCCCGCCTCGTCGACGCCGCAGGCATCGACGTCATCCTCGTCGGCGACTCAGCATCAAACGTCATGGCCGGCAACGAAACCACAGTGCCAATCACCCTCGACCACATGATCTACCACGCCCAATGCGTGGTCAACGGAGTCGACCGCGCCCTTGTAGTCGTAGACATGCCATTCGGCTCATACCAAGGCGACTCGAAGACAGCCCTCGACTCCGCAATCCGCATCATGAAGGAATCCGGCGGCCACGCGGTCAAGCTCGAAGGTGGAGCAGAAGTCGCAGAATCCATCGAGCGAATAGTCAGCGCCGGAATCCCAGTCCAAGGCCACCTTGGACTGACCCCACAATCAATCTACAAATTCGGCACATACTCCGTCCGAGCCAAGGAGGAGGCTGAAGCCGCTAAACTCCTCGAGGACGCGAAGGCTATCGAAGCCGCAGGTTGCTTTTCGATAGTCTTCGAAAAAATTCCCGCCGACCTCGCCGCCGAGGTCAGCGCTCAACTAACAGTCCCAACAATCGGCATAGGAGCTGGCCCGGATTGCGACGGACAGGTTTTGGTTTTGCACGATATGCTGGGCATTACCAAGGATTTCAGTCCACGATTCCTGCGCCGCTACGCAGACCTCGGAGAGTCAATCGACGGCGCGGTCAAGCAATACATCGCAGATGTTCGCAGCAAGGATTTCCCAAGCGCTGACGAGTCCTATTGAAGCCCGCGCGGGCTTCGGAGGGAACCTTCAAGGACGCCCGACGCGGGATGCTGAGGGACGACCATGAGCGAGATGTGGGTTGAGCGTCATCGACCGCGTACGGTGGCCGACATCAAAGGCCAAAGAGCGGTGGTCGACCGGCTCAAGGCATACGCCGAGAAATGCACATTTCCTCACCTGCTTTTCGCCGGACCTCCCGGTACTGGAAAGACGACTGCAGCGCTTGCGCTCACTCGTGATGTCTTCGGTGAGAGTTACCGAATGAATCTGCTAGAAATGAACGCGAGTGACGAGCGCAAGCTCGAGTCGATTCGAACCAAAGTCAAGGGATTCGCCAAGACGGCGCCGGTCCCTGGGACCGCGTTCAAAGTCATCTTCCTCGACGAGGCGGACGCATTGACACCCGATGCACAAGGCGCGCTTCGTCGAATCATGGAGCAGCATTCGCAGACTTGTCGCTTCATCCTTTCATGCAATTATTCATCGAAGATTATCGAAGCGATTCAATCACGCTGCGCAGTATTCAGATTCCGCCCACTTGCCGAAGACCAAGTGGGCGAGATGATCAGCAGCGTGGCAGCCGCCGAAGATATCACCCTTGAACAGGAGGCGGCCGACGCCATCGTTCACGTTAGCCTGGGCGACCTGCGCAAAGCAATCACCGCCCTGCAGGTCGCCGCATCACTCTCATCAACTGTCACTCGCGACCTCATCTACGAGACCACCGCGACAGCCCCGCCAGAGGAACTCCACGGCTACTTGCTCGCCTGTCGCGAGGACGGCTTCCAGCCAGCTCGCCGCCGACTCAAAGGACTCCTCGACAAGTACGGACTAGCCGGCACAGACATGGTGAACCAACTTCATCGAGGGCTCGGAGACGTCGCCTTCCTCGATGAAAAACAGAAACTCGCCGTCACCGAAGCCATGGCCGAGACAGACTTCCGAATGGTCGAAGGTGGCGGCGAAGCCCTACAACTCGACGCCATGACTGCAACGATCTGCTCACTCCTCAGCAAGTAATCCATCGATTCAATTCTTTGAGTTCGCTTTCATCTAGAACATTCTCAAGATTTCTTGGTTTAGCTGATCCTGGAGCCGGAACGAACAAAATCCATCTATCGACACCTCTCATATTATGAATTCCGTGAGAGATTTGACGGTGGTCTAAATTTAGTAGATTTCCAATCAAATCACCAGCATCTTCTCCCATAATCAGTAGGACTGTTGCCCCACTCATGTTCAGAATACGAGCAAGCCATCGCTCAGAACAAAATGCTGCAGCAGATCGAACACCGATACGACTTCTCGACTTACAATGCACAATTTCTGTCAGAGAGAAATCTCGACCAGCAATTGCCTTATAGCCATAAATTCGAGATGCTTGCTTCTGTACTTCAGCCCAATATCTAACAACTCTCTCGGCATAATTAACCCGATCTTTCTGCAAGACATGAAGTCCATCTTGAGTCCACCCATATTCTTCGTCAAATCTGTTCTTGAAGAAGTCAAGAATCCGCTCATCGGGCCATTCGGATGTTGGGTAAGCCTCCGTTTCATCGATTGAGGGATTCGACGCGATGACGAGTAAGCGAGAGTTGGCGAGGTCTCCTGTCCAAGGTTCGGGGAGTTGGAACTCATCAGTCCCCTTCTGGACTGAGACAACCTCATTGCAAGGGTGGCTTGGGTCTCTCATGGCTTGAGGAATTGCTTGGCAGCGGCAAATCTCCAACAGAAGACGATCCGTCTCGTCCATGTTTGCGCAGATTCGTACTCCATGAAAGAGGTTGAGGTTGAGTCGACTTCAAGCGGTAGCAACTTGGACGATGACGATTGTGTAGGTCCTTTCCCACACATTCTCCTCCCAAGGATTGCCCTCCTCGGAAAGTCGAATCTTGATCTGATGCTCACCGGGAGTCATCGTCCCAAGATCCCAAGCCAAACCTATGTCCAAATCATGCTGCGCAACCAGAGTTTTTCCACTCTTGCTGACCCTCTCCCAAGCCTCGACCTCATCGAAATCAGCCCGAGCCTCATCAAGTCCACTAGCCGTTCCATTAGCCAATTCCTCAACCATGGCGCCATGATACCAATGACTCACGACCACCGTCGCAACCTCAGCATCGACATTGTCGCGCACGGCCATCCCCAGAACGACATCGACTGAACCTTGATTCAACTCGATGGTGTAAGTCCCACCATTCCACGAGGTGTCAACCACACCGTCCGCCTCTGCGATATCCAATCCGCCAGCCAGCGTCGGCGGCGCAATATCTGCAAGAGGCGGATTCACCAGCAAAAACGAGATGGCGAGCCAGGAGAAAACGTACAGAAAACTGGCTCGAAACCAATTTCCTCTGTCATATCGGTCCGACCACTTGTTCGGAATAACCGCCCGGTGAAGCGTAGGGAGAATGACCACGAGTGAGAGCGGGAGGACCCAGAGAATCTTCTCAGGTTGAGTCAACATCGGCATCAGAACATACCGCATAAACAGTCCAATGGACAGCCCCAAAACGATGACCAACCACATCGAAAACGCGTCGGCCTTCTCCTTCTCAAAAGCCTCAACGGGGTCAAAAGGCTCGATTTTTCGGCTCTTTTTCTCTTCGTCCTTGGCGCGCTGACCCTTAGGTCTCTTCTTGCCTGAATAGGCGCTTGCGCGCAGGGCGGAGTCGACGTCGACCACGCCTCGGCGACGAGCAGGTGTTCATCAAGGGTATGGGCGGGGTCGACTCGCGGAATCCTTTGGATTCCGAGAAATGGTTATGCGATTCGGGTGATTGGTTCGCTCGTGGAGAAACGAAATTCGCTGTTTACACCGGTATTGATTACCGGCTGTTTGATTCTTCTAATCGGGTTTGGGATTCGGGCATCCTTCGGAGTTTTTCAGATTCCGATTCAGGATGATTACGGATGGGCGCGCACCGAGTTCAGTCTCGCGATTGCTCTGCAAAATCTGGCTTGGGGATTCGGTGCGCCATTTTTTGGGGCGATTTCTGAGAAAATGGGGGATCGCAAAGCGATTATTCTGGGCGCGATTTTGTATGGGCTCGGATTGGTTTTGACGACTGGAGCGACCAGTGCTTGGCAGGTTCAGGCGCTTGAGGTGATGGTCGGATTCGGAATCGCCGGAACGGGCTTTGGTGTGATTCTGGCGATTGTTGGGCGCGCTAGCGCGCCCGAACACCGCTCGATGAGTATGGCGATTGCCACCGCGGCAGGTTCTGCAGGGCAGGTTGTTGGCCCGATTGTCGCGGTGTGGTTGCTTGAGGTGATGGTCTGGCAATCGGTCTTCCTGGTTTTCGCAGCCTCGATTTTGGCCGTTTTACTGATGCTTCCGTTCATGCGCGCACCAGAGGCTGCGAGCAAGGAAGAATTGGAGGAGAGCCTCGGGGACATTCTGAAATTGGCCTTCAAGGACCCGTCGTATTCGATGATTTTCGTCGGATTCTTTTCCTGCGGTTACCAACTCGCTTTCATCACCGCGCATTTCCCTGCTCTGGTGACCGAGATGAGCGCACCAATCGACCCGCTGAGTTGGTGCGGCGACCTCGGAATTGAATCGACTGCCGTCCTCGGTGGATTCGCAATTTCAGTCATCGGATTCGCCAATATCTTGGGGACGCTCGCATCTGGCTGGGCAGGCAAAAGATACAGTCGCAAGTGGTTACTTTCAGGCATTTATGCAGGCCGCGCAGTTGCCGCGGCCTGGTTCATCATGACTCCAATCAACGCGAATACAATCGTTGTTTTCTCGTTCGCGATGGGCTTCCTGTGGCTGGCGACCGTTCCGCTCACCAGCGGGCTCATCGCGCATATCTACGGCTTGCGGTACATGGCGACGCTCTATGGAATCGTCTTCTTCTCGCACCAGATCGGCAGCTTCGTCGGGGTCTATCTCGGGGGTGTGCTCTACGACATGACCGGGAGTTACACGACCGTTTGGTGGCTAGGTATCGCAGTGGGTGTTTTCTCCGCGCTGGTGCATATTCCGATACGCGAGGAGTCTCGACTTCCTCCGGCAAATCCAACGCCTGCTTGAGTCTCCAGGGCTTCGCTGCTCACCGCTCAACTTGCGCTTACTCGACTATTCAGGGCTTCGCTGCTCGCCGCTCAACCTGCGCGTGCTCGACTGCAACGCTCAAATGGGGGTCGTCGGTGGCGCGGGCATAGCCGGGGTGGCGTAGTTGGTAGCGCGTCGGACTCATAGGGTACAAGAAGCGGGGATTTCCTCGCTCTGCGAATCGATGAGCGCATAAGCCTAGCCGAGAATGTCTGAGACATCCGAAGGTCGCGGGTTCGAGTCCCGCTCCCGGCACCACAATTCACTCCGCTGGAACCACGAAGTATTTTGTGAAGTAAAATATACCGTCAAACGATGAACTTCCATTTCCTCCAATCCAGTCAGTCCATCTTGAGCGTTCGGAGTAGTGATACCATTCAGGGACGTAGTCTGGATAGATGTAACTTCCTTCATCATAGTCGTAATTTAGGCTGATTTCAGACCAACCTGTTGAGGTTGTCCAGTAATATAATCCAACGAATTCACAATCAGCCCACCCTCCGATAAATTGACCATTATCGATACTATACCAAGATCCAGATTCAGTATATCCATCCACACATGTTAGATTCCATCTGAACGAAGAGTGGTGACGGTTAGTGAGTTGAGTAAATGAAATGGCTTCTCCTTCTTGAAGTTGCATAGAAAATAGATTACCATAATTCGAATCGTAACCTCCATTATTTATTCGACAATATTCTTCTGCTTCATCCCAAAAGTCCTGCAAATCATAGTAGATGTCTTCTCCAAGTCTATCAGCATTTGACCAAGACAAACCCAATTCATACCTTGCCCAATTTTCCCAATCATTTGAGTCCAAAAAGTTCCGAGCATTGTAAAATTCCTCACATGTAAAACTCATTGAAATCGAAGTTCCATTCGTCAAGTAAGTCATTGTTGGAGCAAAACCGATTGCAGGAAATTGAAGTACACCATCTTCAATTAATTGTATAGCACCGACATCAGTCAACGCCGGGTTGAACTCTTCATGAATGCGAATCACTTGAATAATACTCGATCCCGTCGAACCATTTCCTCCAGTATTCCCATTTCCGATATTCATGTTTGATTCCGAATTGTCAATGTGAGATGTGTTATTGTGATAGTGTATCTCTTGATTGACGGTCACAGTTGTGTTGTTGATGAAGTCCTGCAGGTTGTCTTCGATCATCTGATTCAGTGTATCAGTATCGATTCCAATTCCTCCATCTCCATCGGGATCGCCAGAAGTACATCCGGCAAGACTGGCGGTCAGCATCAGTAGAACCATGGGCAGCGCGATTGCTCTCATTGACCGCGGAACCACGGGCTGTGCCATAAAGCCGATGCCGGCACTGTGCAGGAATCGTACTCAGGCCGTGACGAGCCGCGCCGCACGCCGCTCGGTCAACACCAGCCAGACCAAGGATGCAGCAGCGACTGCAAGACCCGGTGCAATCGCATAGGGCATGTATTCCCAGCCGTACTCATGCAATATCACACCCGAAGCCAGCGAAGCAGCGGCGACCAAAGCGGCGATGAGAGTATCGTTGAGTCCCTGCACCTTGGCTCGCTCCTCATCTGTATGAGCCGTGGTCAGCAGACTCGTCGCCCCGATGAAGCCGAAATTCCAGCCAAGACCAAGCGCAATCAAGCCGCCATAGAAGTTCTCGATTTCCACACCGTTCGCTGTGATTCCAGCAAAAACCGCCAGAATCGCCAACCCAGTTGTAATCACCTTGACATGACCGAATCGATTGATCAGCGAACCGGTGAAGAAACTCGGAGCGAACATCGCTACGATATGCCATCGAACCACATCAGCAGCCTCTGCCGTGGTGAAGCCGTGCGTGGACATAGCAAGGCTGGTCGAGGTCATCACTAGGGTCATCGAAGCGTAGGAAACCATCGCGCAAAGCACCGCTACAATAGCCACAGGTTGTGTCAAAATCTGCCGCAAAGGACGACCGAGTTCCACACCATCTCGCTTCGGTTCAGGGGTCGGAATCTTGAGGAAGAACAAGCCCAGAGCACCGACGACATTGACCACCATCACCATGAGAAATGCCCCCGCATATTCCACAGAACCAATTGCTTCAGTCGTCTGTCGAACGATTTCAGGTCCAATGATCGCACTGACCAAACCTCCGGCCAAAACCCACGAAATCGCCTTCGGCTTGAACTCCTCAGAAGCCATATCGGCCGCTGCGAATCGGAAGTATCCCGCTGTCGAACGGAAGACGCCAGTAAAGGCAGAACCGATGAGCAGTACCTCGAATTTTCCGAGATATAACCCTAGGGCACTGAATCCCCCACCGAGGAATCCAGCAACCGAACCTAGGAGGAATCCGCTTCGCCTGCCGAAGCGCCCCATGAATAGCGAAACCGGGGTTGCACAGAGCATCGAACTGGCCAGCATGATGGAAATAGGTAGAGTTGCGAGAGCCTTTGCGCCGGCCAAAGCGAAGCCGGCGAGGCCGCCAAGAATCATGTTGATTGAGCCTTGGCTGCCGAGAATTGCTTGCAGATAGAATAGCACAGCGACGTTGCGCTTGGCTAGCCTATCGTCGCCCATCAAACGCGAGCGTGCGCCGAACTTCCATCAATGTGCCTCTCTCCACCACACGGAGTTGCGAGGGTGAGCGACTCAGTGATTATGCTCGCCTGAACTATCGGACTCGTCGCCAGACTCGTCACCGGAATCCTCGCCCGAAGCATCCTCAGAATCGTCGGAGCCGTGCTCACCGTGACCATCGTGCTCGGCTCCGTGCATCGCATCCATCCAACATTGATCATCCTCATCGTAGACCGGTCCGTCCTCGAGTAGACAGGGGTGGTGGTTGGCGAAGACATCGAAGTTTTGCAACCAGGGTTCGACTATCCACGCGTGCGCCATCCAGAAGTGCGAGAGGTCGACGTTGGTCCCACGGTTTCCAGTGCATTCCTCGTCGCTGATGTCCTCTCCGATAACCAGCATCCTATCGTCGAAGAAGCACAGGGCCATGTGTCGGTGCCACCAGTCATTATCACCAGCGAAGCCTTCGGGGGGTTGGTCGGGATCCGACTTCACGTACCAAGCAAAACCAACCAATTTTGCGGCGCGATCGTTGCCATCATACATCAGAAACTCGGGTTCTCCATAATCGAAATATTCGTCGAGTGTTGTGCCATTGAAGTAGGGGTCGTCAGGGTTGAATTCGTCGTTTCCATCAATCCAAAACCCATTGTTGCGCATGTGGTGTGTGCCCATGCCCTGGACGTATGGAACGGTCATGTGCCAGCCATCGTCTTCGGCCTCGCCAAGCGTTGGCCACTGCATAGCGAAGGCGAGGGCTGCTTCGAATTGGATACCGACTATTTGGCAATCATAATCGTCGAGCGCACCCTTCGTGTGGCCCTCGTAGGCGGGGTCGGTATGGTGGCCGCCGGTGCCGCTCGAATCGCAATACCAAGCCCGGACATCCTCCTCTTCGTGACCGTTGTCGCCGTGGTCGTCGTCGCTGTGTTCGGTGTGTGTGCCGTCCCCGTGCACGTCGTCATCCTGTTCCTCGTCGTGCTCATCCTCGTGCTCATCGACCTCGTCATGGTCCTCATCGTGGTCGTCATCGTCAAAGTCGTGATTTGGAGCGATGTGTTCGTCACCGTCGAGGTCGAAATCGTCGAATTCAGGAGCGAGGCAGCCGGCCGCTGGAGCTAGCAGCATCAGGCCGGCCAGAAGCAGAACGATGCCTCTCATCGATTGTGCGAGCCGCACGGCTCGATAATAACGCAATTGGCTCGCCGCATTTGTCACCGCTCGGTTAGAATTCGGTGGAAGTGATGGACGCCCTGCTCCTTGGTAGGTGAGTATCGTCCTCGGTCATAGGCATTCGAACGCACACCTCTCTGGGTTGCTTCAACGACCTCTTGGTCCTCCGCCTCTACTTTGTCGAGGTCTCCGCCGGCTCCCGCTCCTAGTGCCGATGTGTCGCCGACGAATCCGTGGTAGACGATGCGTGTGAGGTCAACCGAGAGAGGGATGACGAGGTTGACCGACAATCCCCAGGGATAGAAATTCAACATCAGACCTGGGAAGAACCAGTAGTAGTAAGCGGCGACTCGCTGACCGTGGTCTGGCGAGTCTTTGGGCAAATCGAAGCATGGCTCGCCCTCGCTTGCGATACCGATTTGCAGCACGCCGCCCTCGAATAATTCGGTGCGATATTCATCATTATCGAGGGCGTCGTGAAGAGCGGGATGAACGAATGGAATGTGAAATCCCTCGAGGTAATTGTCGACGTAAAGCGCCCAATTTGCCTCGATGTCGTACGAACGATGGCGGGACGTATCGTGTCGTAATGATTCGACATCGAGCCAGCCGAGGCGGCTTTCGAGTTCTTCCACTGCCGCCTCGAGATAGCGATCTCCACCGACGAGGTGCAGTCCTTTCCAAGTCCGAATCGCGAACTCTGGCAAATCATCCGAGGCACTTGGGAATCCAACTACCTCGTCGAATTCGGGCATATTCTTCATGCATCCATCCAGCCCGAATGTGCGACCGTGATATCGACATTTCAGCGTCTTCGTCTTACAAGGCTCGGTCGCAACCAACATCCCACGGTGCGTGCAGACATTCGATAGACATCGCACCTCGTCTCCTTTCACCAGCATCGCAGCCTCGCCAAGCAATCCTTCAAGATGGATTAACGGAATCACATTGTGTTCGGCGAATTGGCTGCTATGCGCCCCGAAATGCCAGCATTCAGACAGGCCACCGATTACCTCACCAAAGGTCCCCTCATCGGTGTAAAAACGCGAAGGAAGCGTGTGAGCGCGAGCGATATCCGGGTGAATCAAGGGCTCCGACACAGGACCTTCTATCCCGCATCGGGGCAATAAAAACTGCCGAGGAGAACCCTCATTTTCAATCGTCATTGTCCGAGTGAAGTACGCATTTATTCCCCTCGGAATCCAAGATTATTGCACGGAATCCATGCTCTCCAATCTGGTGAACCGGCTCGACGACGATACCGCCCAACTCCTCGACTTTACCCACCGCCTCGGCGAGCCGGCCGTTGCAATTGTGATAGATTAACGGACCTTTCTGAGTAATCAAATCAGCATGAGGAATAAGAGTTCCACCATTGCCATCGTGATGGTCGAGGACGGTGAAAGCGAAATTCTCCAACTCAATCACGTGGCAATCGATATCGAGCACGCCGCCATAGAATCTATTCGCGCGCTCGAGATCAACAACTGGAATATCGACCCAGACAATCCTGTTCTTCTCGGAGTTGAAGCCCGGCATGAACCGGCCTCAACTCCGCCCCACAAAG
>CAZNVK010000011.1:44580-57872 GCA_964576865.1 uncultured Candidatus Poseidoniales archaeon
GTTCTTCTCGGAGTTGAAGCCCGGCATGAACCGGCCTCAACTCCGCCCCACAAAGCCTTGTCGTCGCTCAAAACAGAGTTGTCGACGCACATTCTCGCCGCGGCCATCCGGTGCGTCGCATTCATGGAGTGAATCACCCCCTGTCGCTTCATGGGAGACTGGCCCAGCCCGGGGACGCCGGTGAAGGTGGTCGTGAAGACGTGGTCGGGGATGGTCGAGCACGAGGGTTTGGCGCTACCGTCGGCGGGTCCGAAATTGGTCACTCTGAAACTCGCAAATGGCTACAATGTCAGCTATCCTGAGTCCTACGTCGAATCGGTCGAGGTGCTCGATGAGGTGCAGATGACTCCCGAAGATGCGCCCGAACCGATCGAACAAGACGAATCGCTCCCCCTCGTTCACCTGATCCACACTGGCGGGACAATCGCCAGCAAGGTGGACTACGCTACCGGGGCTGTCAGTGCTAGGTTCGAGCCACACGAGCTGCTCGATTCGGTTCCTGAGTTGCGCTCGGTGGCTCGCCTCCGTGTAGTCAAGTTGGGTAACATGTGGTCGGATGATGTGCGGCCGAGGCATTGGAATCGGATGCTGCGCGCTACCGAAGAGGCGTTTGCCGAGGGTGCTGTGGGGGTGGTCGTTACGCATGGGACTGATACGCTTCATCTGAGTGCTGCTGCTCTTGCTTACGGTTGGGCTGGGAATGGTGGACGACCGCCTGGGCGCATCGTTGTGACCGGGTCTCAGCGGTCTCCTGATCGAGGTTCAAGTGATGCCGCTGAGAATCTGGTGGCCGCAGTTCACTGGGCTGCTCATGGGCCGGAGCCTACCGGTTACCGGGATTCGAGCGTGGTGATTTTGCACGCCGATTCTTCGGATGGGAAGTGCGCTGTTTTGCCAGGTGTTGCTTGTCGAAAATATCACTCATCGCGGCGTGATGCCTTCAGGCCGATCAATCAGGGGCCGCTGGCTTGGGTGCTGAATGATGGTAGTGGGCCGAGCATCGAGATGGCTGAGCATGAACCAGCCGATGCTCGGGTCGAAGCGATTTCACCGATGTTGTTCGATGAAGATACCAGGATTGCTCAATTCATTGCCGATGGGCATCTTCAACCGGACATGGTTCAGGCTGCAATCGAGGGTGGATTCGATGCCCTTTTATTCCACGGAACGGGGCTTGGGCATCTGCCGATTTCTGACCCTCAGGAGGATTCGCCGGAGAATACCAAGTTGCGGCTGATGTTGGAGGATTATTGTGCTAATGATGGGGTTGCTGTGGTTGTTGCTCAGACGATTGAGGGTCCGATGAACATGAATGTGTACGCGAAGGGCCGCGAGCAACAAGAGATGGGAATCATCGGACACGGTTCGCTCTGTCCTCCTGCTTCTGGGCTGGTCAAGTTGCATCACTTACTGACTCGTGGTGGTGGGCGTGATGCTGTCGGTGAGGGTTGGGCTGCCGACCTTTGTGGTGAGAATCCGCACGATTCGATGGAGTGAATCGGAGGCTTCGGATGGTCGGTCCGAGCGATGGATTTCGTTTTGTGCGGACCGGACATGAGGTTCGGAATCGGGCTGTTGTCGCTGCGATGACGAATAAACAGAGCAACGAGGATGGAAGCCTTTCAGACGAGGAAATCAATTGGCTTCTGCGGCGCGCCGAAGGTGGCTTTGGCATTGTCACTACTTGTGCTTCGCACGTCGTTCGTGAGGGCCAAGGTTGGGATGGTGAGATGGGCGTTTGGGGAGATCATCAACTGCCCGGATTGACTCGATTGGCCGATGGGATTCGTGAGCGTGGTGCGCTTTCTTTGGCGCAGATTTTCCACGGTGGAATGCGTTGTCCTCAGCGCTTGACTGGGGTTCAGCCTGTTTCGGCGAGCGTCAATGAGACGAGCGATTCGGAGACTGGCTCGACTCGAGAGTTGGCTGGTTCTGAGGTCGAGGAATTGGTCGACGCCTTTGCTTCGGCTGCCGTTCGCTGTGAGACCGCTGGCTTCGATGGAGTGGAGATTCATGGCGCCCACGGTTACCTCATTTGCCAATTCCTCGGGACTGGTACGAACCGACGGACGGATCGCTGGGGCGGTTCGTTGGAGAATCGTGCGCGCTTCTTGCTAGATATCATCGCGCGCATACGTGAGAAGACGGGCGAGAAATTTCTCGTCGGGGTTCGCATCTCGCCCGAATACAACAAAATTGGAGTCAATCTTGACGACTCGCTCGACCTCGTCGACCTCATCGTCGAGGCAGGAGTCGACTACCTTCACATCTCCTGCTGGGATTGCTTCGCCCCGCCCGCACACCACGATGACCCACGTCTACTCACCGAGATATTCGCAGAGCGCCTCGCCGGACGCCTACCGCTGATTTCGTGTGGGGCGGTTTGGTCGACCGCTCAGGCCGAGGAGGTCATGCGACAAGGAGCAGATCTCGTCGCCGTCGCTCGCTCGGCAATCGGCCACGCTGATTGGGCGAGCCATTTGGGTGACCCAAAATACGACCCTCAACGACCCCCATTCAGCCCCGAGCATTTGCTGTCACAAGGGCTGAGTCCCACCTTTGTGGATTACATGCGAGCGTGGAAAGGATTCGTATCCTGAAGCGCGATTCACCGAAAATCTCGCGTATTTTTTATCTGCTGAAAACTAGAAGACGGGCCGATGCAAGTACAAGGCGGGCCCCCAGTAACCAGCCGGCCCGAGAAAATGATCAGCCTCGTGGACGCTCTCAAGAAAGCCCTCTTCCTCGATTACTTCAACTTCAGCGGGCGAGCCTCGAGGTCGGAATTTTGGTGGTTTTACTTGGCGATGTCCGGAGTCTTCTCGATAGCGTGGAGTTTCGACACTATGTTCGGAATCGTCCTCGTCGAAATCATCCCTGGAACAGGGGTCGGATACGGTCCGTTCTACATCATCTCCGTGCTTGGATTGTTCATTCCCGTCCTCTCATCGACCTACCGCAGATTGCACGATACGGGGCGCTCGGGATGGTGGTATCTCCTCATCTTCTTGCCATGCATCGGCATCATCGTTCTGCTCGCTTTCCTCGCTGTCGAAGGCCAACCCCACCCCAATGACTACGGAGAGGTCCCCAACAACCGCTTCTGATTCGGTCGTTCACTTTCACTTTCGATTCGGTCGTTCACTTTCACTTCACATTTTGCTGCTTCACTTTCACTTCAACCGAGGACTCTATCCCTCCGAGTCTATGAAGAACCGCGAGCGGCTTCGGGAGTGTCATGGCGGGCGCATCGCACTCCGATGACCTCGACGCGATGCGCCGCGACGCGGTCAATGCTGCCGACCGGATTAGCATGGAAGAGCTACGCAAATCCGGTCGACAAACCGCCCGAGAACGCATCTCGATGCTGCTCGATGCTGACTCATTCGTCGAGGTCGACGCCTTCGTCCAGCATCGCTCGGGCGACTTCAACATGCATCTTCACCGACCCCTCGGCGACGGTGTGGTAGCCGGCCACGGCAAGATAGACGGTCGCCGAGTCGTCTGCTTCGCCCAAGATTACGCAGTCTTCGACGGTACCATGGGCGAAATGCACGCGCGCAAGATTGCCAAGGTCGCCGAATTCGCAGAAAAATCCCAACTCCCACTCATCGGAATCTGGGACGGCGACGGTCAGCGCGTCCAAGACGGCGTCCCATCCTTAGGCGCGACAGGCGAACTCCTCGACATCCTCGTCGCCTGCTCGGGTCGCATCCCAACTTTCTCGATCATCCTCGGAACAGTAGCGGGGGTCAGCGCACTCGCAGCTGGCCTCTCGGACTTCGTCATCCTCTCAGACGACCACGGCCAGATGTTCATGCGCTCGCCGCATTTCATCCCCGAGATAGCCAGTGGCGAATTAGACCAACAAAGCCTCGGCGGAGCCGAGGCCCACGCATCCCGATCAGGAGTCGCGTGCATGGTAGCAGAAGACGAAGAAGATGCGATACTGACAGCCTGTGAGATCCTTGCATACCTGCCGGACCACACGCTCGCGGAAGCAGCAAACCTACCGAGCGGTGACCCTGCAGACCGAGCCTGCGACAACCTCTCAGAAATCGTTCCAGCCGACTCCAATAGACCCTACGACATCCGCAAAGTGATCGAAGAAGTGGTTGACGAGTCGCGCTTCCTCGAACTCTTTCAAACCTACGCTGAGAACATCATCATCGGATTCGCGCGACTCGACGGACAATCGGTCGGAATCATCGCCAACCAACCGAAAGTCCTCGCGGGCTGCCTAGACATCGACGCCTCGATCAAGGCAGCCCGATTCATCCGAACATGTGACATTTTCAACATCCCAGTATTGACCTTCGTCGACGTGCCCGGTTTCTTGCCGGGGACCGTTCAGGAGTGGGGCGGAATCATTCGACATGGGGCGAAGTTGCTCTACGCTTACGCCGAGGCGACGGTGCCGAAACTGACGGTGGTCACGCGCAAAGCATACGGCGGCGCCTACCTCGCAATGTCCTGCAAACACCTCCGCTCCGACTACAACATCGCCTGGCCGACAGGGGAACTGGCAGTGATGGGGGCTGAAGGGGCTGTGAATATCATTCATCGACGCGAATTGGCCGAGGCCAAGGATCCGGCCTCGACTCATGTTGAATTGGTTGATGAGTATCGCCGCAAGTTCGGCGACCCTTACGTTGCGGCGCGCAACGGCTGGCTGGATGATGTCATCGAGCCGCATGAAACTCGCAAGAAATTGATTCAGGCGCTTCGACCGCTCCGCTCGAAGCGCGAGTGGGTTCCGCCGAAAAAACACGGCAACATTCCACTGTGACGTGCCGGAGAATGGCTTAAGGCACGCCACGCGTGACTACGACCATGCGAGAGCGATTGCTGACCGCACTCATCTGTACCGCCCTTCTGACATCCATGATTCCCGCCGCTACTGCAAGTGGGCCGTCCGATTCCTTGATTTGGGGAATTTCCTACGATTGGGCGAATCTCGATGATGACCAAGAGACGCTTACCGGAGTGAGTCCGGCGCAGACGATAGCCGATTTGGAGGAAGCGGCGCGACTTGCGAAGTTTGACCTCGACGCCTTGAGTGTGATTAGTGGAAATACTTTCATTTTCGTTGAACAATGGGAAGATGATGGAACGACCTCAGTAGATGACGCTCATGGGAATTCTCACACGGTCAGCACGCGGCACACTGAGATTACGTTGCGTCACGGTACGAGGAATGACCAAGGATTGGTGACAAATTGGGAGGACGACAATTCCTCAATTGATATTTGGTACCGCGCGGAACAAACGAGCCTCGCGGTCTTCGATGTCGCCTACACCGAATACCTCGACTCGCAGATGCGACACATCGGTGCTGACCTCTCTATGACAGGTTCGGTTTCTCAGGATGCCGAACTCGAACTTGAGATCGAACTCGCTGGTGGAGGGGAATCCTATGATGCAGATGTCGAATTCGGGTTGTCATTCGGAGTGACTGTCGATTCGATCACCTCCGAATGGCGTGTTGGGCAACCAATCGACTTCCTTGGAACCATGTCTTACGATGATGTCTACGAAGAGTGGCCATGTCGGGATGATTGTGGGATGGTCAGTGGAGATTATTCAGTATCTGCTGAATATGAATTCAGTTCGGCGGGCGTGCCACTCGAACAACTCGGGTTGCCCGCAGATGCCCTAGATATCTCAATAAGCGACTCTGTAACGTCTGCTGGCGCTTTCTTTGAGGACTTCGACACTGCGATTTACACAAGCGATCGAACTCCAGCCTGCAACGGTCTGAACCCCTCAATGGATGCAGATTTAGGTCTCGGACCTGATGTTGAGGTACAGTGTCGTCAAGTTCTACCAATCTTCTCTCCAGGTCTATTGGGGATGGCTGGGGTCTCGATGGCTTCGGCTTTCACTGACAGTTCGGCATTTGAGGCAGCGGCAGAAGAACTCTCTCACGAACTCGAGACGATTGCAGGGGACCTCTACGGGGAATATGACGATAATAACTCGGCGAGTGGTGTGTTCGTCTGTGATGATGGGACAGAAATTCCAGAATACTGGGTTAATGATGGTGAGGAAGACTGTGCTGGTGGGGAAGATGAATACGGTATCGAATCAACAGGTGTTGAAGCTATGGCTGAGGCTTGGGCAGAGTCTGATCTTGAGCAGACAATTGAGACGTTCTTCGAGGTTTATTACGACTTGATGGACGATCATATTTCTAATCCAGCACTTGATATTGAGAACGCCTGCATTACAACGCTCTGGGATAGTTCGGAGAAGATGGTCGTCGGCGTTGCTTGGATGCATGATGGTTACATGATGGTCGGGCCGGACATCGAGGGCGTCGGCGATCATTCGGTTGACTTCGGCATCGAGTATCTCGTCGGTGACGCGGCACGAACCGCACAGGCCGCCGCTTCAGACCTCGACTCATTAGTCGGGCTCGCACCACCTTCACAACACGATGCGCGTGATGTCGATGAACTGCTCGGAATCGAAGATGAGGATGGTGTGTTCGTACCGGGTGTTGGTGTGATGATGACCCTCGGTCTTCTTGGCGCAGCAGCCTTGTCGCAGCGCAGGGAAGAGTAAGCGATGGTGGATGTTGAGCAACCACAATCCGTCCCGATTCTACTCGGCTTCGTTTTCATCGCCTCGGTTGTGTGGTTCTCTGATTGGCTTGTGCTGACCGGAGAAGGCACCTATGTCGAGGGTTTGGATAGAGAGCCTACGATTACCGTCGAATACACCGTTGATGCAAGTGAGGAAACTCTCTCGGTCTCATTGCGCAATGCAACTCCGCTGCTCGAGTATTGGCATGATCGCGAGGTTATCTCAGATTCAGAGCCCAGCGGCGGGCAGGACACGAGCGGGCCGATGGCAGGGAGTGGCGAGCCGAGTGGCACTTCGAACTTGGACAGCACTCGAATCTTCATTCTAATCACACTGGTTTTGACCGCTTTGATGCTCAATGAAACGGTCAGAAAACGCTCTAGGGTCTGGCGGAAAGTGACCTGGGGAGCGTGGTTATTTCTTGGGTTCATTTTATTGATTTCAATACCGATGTCTGCAGCCAGCGACTTCGGATTCTCTGATGATGCGGAATCCTCGACCGGTGGCTTCGATACTGCTCGGGAGAGCGAGGTGTCCCACGATCAATTCGCTCATTTCCAAGCGGAGAGCGAAGTCAAAATCTCTCTCTTTGAGGCTCCTCGATTCGAGTATAGTTCCGGCGGATTCGATCTGGGCTTGCTCGCAGAGGAAGACCGCCAGACTGTGATTGATGACCCGCCTGAGGAAGGCGAAGCTGGACATGAGGCCTACATTGGATTCGAGGGAGAATTGAGTGCGATGCCGGGCAATGTCGCAATCTGGTGGCTAGTTCTCGGGCTGTTCATTTTCTATGCAACTAATGATTCTAGAATTTTGGCGAGATAGGGTAAGGAATCTGCGAGGGCTGGGGCATAGAGATGCTTCCAGGCCTCGAGGTGTTGGGCGGCGACCATGATGACTGCGAAGTCATCCGTGGTCGCGCCCTCTCCGTATGAGATTGAGACCTGCTGCTTTGCTGGCAGGTCGACAGATTCGCCGCCGCCCGCGGCGGCGTCGAGATCGATGGCGAGATCGGCTTCGACCGAATCGGCTTGCTCGGCATCGAGAATCGCTGCATCCCAAGGGCCGCTGACCAATGGTCGCCGGCCAATCTCTGGGATGATTTGGCCGCCCTCTGCGGCCCATGTGGCGGCGATTGCCCGCGCTGCTGAACCGCCGCCCTTCATCCGCAAAAAAGAGTTATTTGGCTCGACACCGATGTGCCGACAAGCAGCAACAAATCCAAGCCCATCAGTGCTCGTTCCGGACCAAACTCCGTTGGTCCGCTTCAACTGATTAATCGAATTCACGCCATCTGGCCCATCCACCCCAAGCCGCGCCTGAGGTGAGTGCTTCAGCGGCGCGGTACAACTCAGCCAGATGTCGCCTTCGAGCCCGGCGATATTCGCCTCAAACTCGTCAATCGAGCCGGCCTCGACAAAAACACACTGAGCCTCAAGTTCAACCGCTTCCCCAACGAGTGTGAACAAGCGCGGCGTCAACGAGTGGGCAATCGGAAATCCCGCGATTCCCCAATACGCAGGCGCTTGCACAGCAGCGCGGTCCGAATTCTCCGAGATGAAGGTTTCAAGTCGGCCGCGCTGGCCCAATAGGCGATGGACAGCGACCTCGATATCGCTCGACGAGCCACACTCCGCCCGATTGAAGAGGTGGCGAATGAGCTCGGACTTGCTCGCAGTGACCTGATTCTGCAAGGTCCATCAGTCGCAAAGGTTTCCTGGGACCGACTCAAGGAAGCCTCGAACGGCGACCAAGGATTCCTCGTTTTGGTTACAAGTGTCAATCCAACGCCGTTCGGTGAGGGAAAGACGGTAACCACAATCGGACTCAATCAAGGGTTGAACCGACGCGGGCACAACGCGACTTGTGTGATTCGCGAGCCCTCGATGGGGCCGGTTTTCGGGATCAAGGGGGGTGCTGCGGGTGGTGGCTTTTCGCAGGTGCTGCCAATGGAGGAGATCAACCTCCACTTCACCGGTGACCTACACGCTGTGACGATGGCGCACAACCTATGCTCGGCCATGCTCGATAACCACCTCCACAGGGGTAATGCTCTGGATTTTGATTTCAATCGGATTCTTTGGCCGCGTGTCATCGACATGAATGATCGAAGTTTGAGGGAAGTGACGATTGGACTCGGTGGGAAGGCGAACGGGATTGTTCGCGCTGACCGGTTCGATATTACCGCGGCCAGCGAGGTCATGGCGATTTTGGTTTTGTCGCGCGATTATGCGGATTTGCGGGCGCGACTTGGACGGATTGCTCTGGGTGTCACTCGGGGTGGAGATTTGGTTACTGCCGATGACCTCGGGTGCGCTGGTTCGATGGCTTTGCTTCTGCGGAATGCTCTGTTGCCTAATCTGGTTCAGACTTTGGAAGGTGATCCTGCCTTTATTCACGGTGGGCCTTTCGCAAATATCGCGCACGGGAATTCTTCGATTATCGCTGATTCACTGGCGCTGAGTTGCGCGGATTATGTGGTTACTGAGGCTGGGTTTGGGGCCGACATGGGTGCTGAGAAGGCTCTGCAAATCAAGGCTGAGGCGGCTGGAAAGGTGCCTGATTGTGTGGTGATTAATGTCACCGTTCGTTCGATGAAATTGCACGGTGATGGCTTTTCGACCGGTGGTGGGAAGCGGCCGCCTGCTGATGAGTTGGAGGTCGAGAATGTCGATGCAACTCGGGCTGGGGCTGCGAGTAATCTTCGGCGGCACGTGCGCAATCTCTCGGATACGGGGATTCCGGTGATCGTCTCGATTAACCGCTTCGCGAGCGACACCGATGCCGAGATTGCGGCTATTCGCGAGGAGGCTGTTGCTGCTGGGGCTCGTGAGGTTGTATTGTTCGAGGGGCACGCCAAGGGTGGCGAGGGCGCTGGGTTGCTTGCTGATGCTGTGGTCGATGCTTGTGCTGCGCATGATGCGGCGGGCCGCCCGTACACACCGATCGTCGAGCCGGGCTTGCCCGCAGACCAGACGATTCTTCGCGTTGCTACCAATGTCTACGGGGCTCACACTGTTGACTTCTCACCGCAGGCGCACCGTACTCTCGAGGCTCTGCGCGGATGGGGTCTGGACACGCTGCCGGTTTGCATGGCGAAGACCCAATACTCGTTCAGTCACGAACCCGCAGTGCTCGGTTCCCCAACAGGATTCACACTACCGATTCGTGAACTCCGACTCAATTCAGGTGCGGGCTTCATCGTCGCGGTCTGCGGCTCGATGATGACCATGCCAGGTCTTCCGATTCGCCCTGCTGCCATGGACATGGACATGGACGAGGACGGACGGCTGACCGGTGTCTTCAGTTGAGGAGAATTCGGGGTCGGGCACGCGAACCGTCATGGTCTGAGGCCCGCAGGAAGTGTTCGTATGCGTCGGCTGAAGGCCTCTGACGAGGGAGTTCGCCTGCGGGTGGATTCGCCCGACGATCTGTGGACGCTGGCACAGGTCTGCAGGGCTGGCGCGAACTTGGGGATGCTGTCTCATCGACGCGATTCTACTACCGGAACACAGGAGGGCGGCCGGGCCAAGTCGGCCGAGCGCAAGCCGATGTGGATTGAGATCGAGGTCTCTGAGTGCGCCTTTCAGCCGTTCACCGACAACCTTCGCGTGCATGGTGTGATTTCGGAGGCGAAGATCGACATCGGCTCTCATCACACGCATTTGGTGTCGCCTGGCGACGAGGTCGAGGTGTCTTTCGAGGGTGGTTTGCCCGAGGTTGACCGTGCGCTGATCGAGACTGCGTTGGCTGCTGGGACGCAACCCAAGGCTGGGCTGGTCGTGGTCGAGAATGACGAGGTGTTGATTTTCGAGGTCACCGCTCACGGGATTCGAGATGTCTCTTCCTTTTCGATGCGTGGTGGTGGAAAGCGCGCCGATGATTCGACTGGGGTCCGGCGCGGATTTTTCGAGCGGGTTGCACGTGAGACGAAGCTTGTGTTTTCGGACCAGATGCCGCTTGTTTTGTGCGGTCCGGGGATGGCGCGCGAACAGTTTGAGGGGATGCTTCGCGCGCTTGGTTCTGAGAATCAGATTCTGAACACTGCGACATCGATCGGTGGACGCGCGGCTGCTAACGAGGTGCTGGCTGGTGGAGCTGCTGATGCGGTTCTCGGTGAGCACGAATTGGTGCGTCAGGTGCGAGCCATCGAGGATGGGTTATCTCGAATTTCGACGAATGGGGCTGTGTCTTACGGTCGCGCTGCTATCGCCAATGCTGCTGAGCAGGGTGCGGTTGAGACGCTGGTTATCGATGCCTCGCTTCTTCGGGCTGAGGATCGCGATGTGCGCGGTGCTTTGGAGCGGATTGTCGCCGATGTCGAGGTGAGTCGCGGTGAGGTGATTCAGGCCTCGGTCGACCACGATGCTGGGCAGCAATTGGTCGGAATGGGCGGTGCGATCGCCCTGCTGCGCTGGAAGGTCGATTGAATGGAGACCGCCGTTCGGTGCGTCGGTTTTGGCGGCGGCTCGGTTTCCGATGTGCTCGCCGCCGCTGCCTCTTGCGAGGCTGCTGCTTCGGTCGATATGGTCGAGGTTGCTGACCTCGCTGATTTCAGTCATGGTGAGATCGATTGGCGAGGCCGACTCGAGCACGCTCATTGGTTGATTGTTGCGGCCTCGACGGTGCTAGCAGGGGAAAGCGCGCGGAGCGCGCAGGGCGCGAGCATGACATTCGCTGAATTTGAAGGCCCGCGCGTGGTGATGATCGTTGATCTGCCCGAGGACTCGGCCCGCTTGGCCGAGGCTTGGGGTTTCGTCATCGAGCGCATCCGCCAGATTCACATTCTATTCCTCAGCGAGGATGCGCTTGCTGGGCTCGCAGCGATCGAGGAGATGAGCGCGACCCAACTCCTCAGCGAGATTCGACTCCGCGGAATGGTGCCTCAGGTCATCGCATGCGAGCCGAGCGAGAACCGTCTGCGAATCGAGCACTCGCTCGGGGCCCACACTAGTTCATGCTCGGCCGATTCGATCTCCGATTGGCTCGGCCGATACCTCTGCGAATTGCCGCGGCAAGGCCCCGGAGCAGACGGCATCGCCGCAGCCGCGAACCTCTGCTGAACAGCGCATTTCACCACCCGAATCCTATGGATTCGCTTCACTTTCACTTTCACATACTCACACCTCTCCCGCTAACCCCTTTAGTAGGACCACCCCTTCGGCCCGACCTGCGAGGAGCGAAGCCTATGCCACTCAGACTCGGACCAGCCGGCGTTCCGCTCTCTTGCAAGGGCCGGACCATCGTCGAAGGAATGGACGATATCACGGTTCTCGGACTTGAAACGATGGAGATTCAAACCGTCCGACAAGTTCAGCCGCACCACTTCGATCAGTATTGGCAGGCTGGCATACTCAGCCACAAAGCTGAGTTCGAGATGAACGTTCACGGACCTTACTACGGCGAACTCTTGGGAAGCACTCGCGAGCGCAATCGAACGTTGTCGAAGATGGAGTCGAGCATGCAGGTTGGAAAGATTGTCAATGCTCGGCACATGGTCTGTCACGTCGGGCCATATGGGGAATACGACCCGGGAACCGCGGCCAACGAACAGGTCGCCAACGTCTTCTCCGGAGTTGTGGACCGCGTCCGCTCGATCTGGGGTAATGAAGAGGAAGAGGAGGAGTACTCCGCCTTCCCTTGGGTGCATGAGGCGGAGCCGACCCTCGTGGGCATCGAGACGTCGGGTCAACAGGAACTCTGGGGAACCGTCGAAGAGGTCCTCGAGGTCGTCAACCACGTCGATGGCACCGTGCCTGTGCTCAATATGGCTCACATCCACGCTCGCGGTCACGGTCGCCTAAAGACGTCCGAAGACTACGCTGAGTTGTTTGACCAAGTTCGCGAAACCATTGGTGGGAAGAAATTCTACTGCCACTTTGCCGGTGTCGAGCATCGCATGGGTAATGCTCAGCATTATACTCAAATCAAGAAATCCGACTTGAAGTTCGAGCCGTTCGCTGAGTATCTCGCTGAGGAAGGAGATTGGATGGATATCACCATCATTTCAGATTCACCATTGCTCGAGCACGATGCGATGTACATGGTTCAGCATTACGAGAAGGCGCGCCAGCGCCTGCTTGAGATTCGTGCTCGCGATGAGCGCCGCATGAAACTCGCGGCCGAGGCTGGAATCGATGTCGAGGAATTGGCTCGACGTGAGAAAGAGCAGGCTGAGGCGCGCAAGAAATCGCTTGAATCTGAGAAGGACAAGAAGGTCACTGCGAGGGTGAAGAAGGAAGCCGTCGCGGCGAAGGTCGCTGAGAAGAAGGCTGAGAAGAAGCCTGCTCCAAAGAAGGACGATGGCAAGATGATGTCCATCGAAGGCGACGAAGATGAAGACTTCGACGACCTCTTCTGAACTAATCCCCTCACTCAGTCGACCTTCTGCGTTGCAAAGCCTTGAAGTCGGAATCGATGTGGCGAGGTCGCTACGGGGACTGTAGCTCAGCTGGGAGAGCGCCGCACTGAAGATGCGGAGGCCGCTGGTTCAAGTCCGGCCAGTCCCACCATTTCTGCGATGGTGACCGCAAGGTGGCTGAATTGCAGATTTACTCTACGCCATCGAGGACCGCGGTTTGCATTTCGTTGAGGGATGCGACGCCCGCTGTTGCTGCTTCGAGGAGGGCGTCGAGTTCGGCGCGAGTATAGGTGAATTCCTCGCCGGTTCCTTGTACCTCGACGAACTTGCCGTCGGCGGTCAT
>CAZNVK010000012.1:0-49205 GCA_964576865.1 uncultured Candidatus Poseidoniales archaeon
GGTTCTGTCCGCGATACAGGCGCGGCTGAATGAGTTCCTTGAATTCGGTCGTTCCGATCACCGAGACATTGAGGTAGGCGCCTGTCGGTGCCAGAACTGCGCTCTGGTTTCCTGTGAAGTAGAAATTCGAGTTGGTGAAATCCGCGCGGATTCCATAGTGACCCGCAGCGTACTGAGAGTACCAAGTCCAATTGTAATCGAAGGTCGCGACCCCATTGATCATCTGCGGTGCTCGCGCGTATCCAGTCTCCTGCGAGCCCGCGAAGATTCCATTGTGGTCGAGGTCGACCTGCAGGGTCATCGGATCGTGCGGCCATGGGACCATGGTTCGATTCCAGACGCTACCGATGACCCTCAGAGTCTCGCCAGTGAACATCTCAGGGATGATCTCGCAGCGGATATCGCTATCGGGGTCAGTCGGGGTTACCGGTCCGCAAGGTGGGACATTGAAGTCCCCTCCATTCTGCATCGCGATACGCCAGTGAGTACCATTGGACGAGAGGAATGGTCGCAGGCGCGAACTCTCGCCAGTGAGGCCCTCAGGTGTTCCATCCCAGGACATCGCGTATGGCTTGCCCAAGCTCACCTCAGCGTAGTCCAGACCTGCAGTATCGAGACTTGGCTGGTGGAAGAGAGCCCTCCACGCACCGAATGAAGATCCTGTGAATTGCGTGGAGTCCCAGAAGTACACCGGCCTAGTTGAAGCGGTGTACATATCCGCCTCGATGTACATTCGGTGCATCGAGCGGATGGCGAAGGCTTCGGTCTCCGAGCCTTCGAGGTACGGGAATGGCCACTCATCTCCTAAGTCCGGTCGGGCGAAGCCGATGAAGGCATAATCGCCGATTGGTAAGCTGGTATTGGTGTAATCGTAACGACCGAGGACATAGTGATCCTTCGCGTTGTCATCCCACACGATTTCCTCGTAGCCTCCTTGCAATTTGCCAGGGCCATTATCCATGGTTGAATTCCACTGAACCTGTTTCCATTGGCCCTGCGCGCCGGCGGTCTGGACGAAGGTCAGAGAGACCCATCCACCAGAGTCGGCGCGGTAGCCGTAGCCGTACCCATCGAAGACGGTCGGGTGAGTGTGGTTACCGAACGGTCCACCATGAACGCGGAACGAGATTGGCGCGTTGGAAATGCGGTTGTCGAAGATACCCCGATCCCAATCGGCCGCGTAGTGCACCTTGTAATCCACGAAGAGCGGTTGCTCATCGCTGCGGAAGTAAGTCCAAGCGACATAATCTATCGTCGTGTTGGCGCGAATCTCAACCGGAATCGGCTCGGTTTGCGAGCCATCGTGATAGAACATCTCGGTTACTTCTGCGTAGACGTTGTAAGTGGTGTTCGGACCGACGATGAGATCCTCCGGTAGAAGGAATTGACCGACGACGAACTCTCCCGCTGCGTCAGTCAGAACATCGACCGTTTCCAGCGCTAGAGTGCCGTTACGAGCCCATTCGATCGTAACCTGAACCGGAAGGTCCGGGGCTGGCTCGAAGATGCCGGTATCCGGATCGAGCCAGTTCACAGTGCCCCGGAAGATTGCAGGATTGACCGCATCCAACCAGAGTACATTGGCGCTGGTGAGGTTGATTCGAGTTGGTACCTTGTCATCCTCGTCGAGAATACCGTCGTTGTCATGGTCCCAGTCGGATGAATTTCCATGATCCTCCTCTAAGACATCCCAATCTCTGTCGGGTCTCAAGTCGGTGTCATCATCCTCGTCGATGGCGTCCGGGCCGGTGAATGGATCAGATGGATTGGCCGGCCCGGTGCCATTGCCGTAATCGTCGTGGTCCCACGGATTGGTGGATTCCTGACCGAAGCGCGACGGCCAGAGCATGATCTCGTCCTTGTCGAGCATACCATCCGAATCATCGTCCAGGTCGACATCGTCGCGCAAACCATCGTTATCGTGGTCCCACGGGGAGATGAACGGAGTGGCCGTGTTCAACTCGATGGTGTTGACTATGCCATCGGCATCCCAATCATCATCCGCCCAATCGAGGATGCCGTCATTATCGTGATCCCAGACGCTCTGCTCCTCTCCGACGAAGCACAGAGTGTCTTGCACGACGTCAGATACGCCATTGTTATCGTCGTCGGGATCCTCGCCATCAGGCACTCCGTCGTTATCGTTGTCGACGTCATAGTAGACAGGGAATAGGAGTGCCTGTCCAAGTACGCCCTTGTCCCAGACGGCTTGGAACCAGCCGTCCTCATCGGGGTCTGTATCCCTGCCGTCGTCATCGTTATCCTCACAATTTGTTCCAGTGAAGAAGCTGGGCGCGTCAGTATTGGCATCGTCATCGAAATCGTCATCGCTGTCGACCTCGAAATAATCCCAAATTCCATCATTATCATCGTCTACGTCCCAATGGTCGTAGACTCCGTCGAATTCATCGTCGAGGTCGGCGGTGTCGTTGACCATGCATTGTGGATTCATATTGCCCGCTACCGGAGCCCCACAATCATCATCGGGATCGACATCATTGTCCAAAAGGTCGGCGACCTCGTCAGGGAATAGATTTGCATTGCTGTCCGAGGTCCATCGGAACAATCCGTAATTGATTCCGACGTAGGCGGTGTACAAATCGCGATTGTTCTTCATCTGATTGTAATTCACGGCAGCGCTCGGTCCGGCATCACCCTCGCCGAGGAAATCGAAGTGGAAACAATTGCTCTCGCAGGTCCATTGACCCTGCGAATTGCTGCCGTTGTACGGGCCGTCATCATGTTCGATATCTGGCCGGCTGGAATATGGCAATGTGAACGAAATTCCATTTGTTCTAGAAGCGGGAATCAGCGGATATCCGTAGAGCCAAGCAAGGGCCAGACCGCAGCCCCAATCCGCATTCACCTGTACGACCAAGAGCCAGAAGAAGGTCTGGCCACATTCGCCATTGTCGAATGAACCACCCTTTCCAGGGTCATTGACGTCAAGGACCCCATCATTGCCTTCGTCTTGGTCCCACCAATCGGGCAATCCATCGCCGTCTTGGTCGACATCGATACCATTCTGTAGCGAGTCGCCGTCGACATCGATATCGAAGTAATTCTCACCATTCCACGGACTCCAGTGCATCAGGACGTACCAGTACATTTCAGGGATTTGCCCATTGGTCAGGGGGACGGTCGAGTCATCGTAGCCATTGTGTGGGTAGATGAAACCGTTCTCCTCGGTGAACGGATTGAAGTGCCACCACATCTTCCAGTGTGACTCCTCGAATTGCTGCCATAGCTGGCTGTCATCCGAACCGTCGATGAGCTCGCCGTCGCCATGTGAATAGCCGTTGTAGGTCGCGAACGGGTCTGTCTGGTCATTGTCGACTTGGCCGCAATTCCCGTCATCTGGATCGTAATAATCGGAGATTCCGTCGTTATCGTCATCCCAATCTTCGTCGTTCTGTAAACCATCACCATCGACGTCTGTATCGATGTCATTAGGCCCATCATCACGGTATCTGGAACCGTTCAGAAGATGGAGGTCGTTATCGTCGTCGAAATCACAATTCGGATCGATGTCTAGCCAATCTAGGATACCATCGTTATCATCATCTCGATCCTCCCAATTGTTGAGGCCGTCACCGTCCCAATCGTTGTTGCCTGTGTAGGACTTACGAGCGACGGTGCAATTCATGTCTGAATTCTGGGGATTTGGATTGGTCAATGTGGCACAATCCCATTGCTGAACCTGCTCATCGGTGGCGAGCATGTAGGGGTCGGCTTCGTTGAGGATCCCATCGTTATCCAAATCGTACGGCTCGTCGTCCGGGTCGGTGCGTGGAGCGCCATTCGGGTTGTCGAGTTCGTCTCGTTCGAGGGCGCCCATGTCAGGGTCCATCCAATCCCAAACCAAATCGTAGTCCATGTCGATCGGGCGGTAGCGGTCATCATCCAAGTCGCGATCGTAATCGATTTCGCAATCCCTTCCAGGAGTCTGAATCGGGTGGTTGTTGGGATAATCACCGATGCCGTCGCCATTGGTATCGAGTTGCATACACTCGTCCATGATGCCGTCGTTATCATCGTCGATATCGTACATGTCGAGTAGTCCATCATTATCGTCGTCGGTGTCGGCGGAATCCGGCGAACCGTCGTTATCATTGTCTGGGTCGATGAAGTTCGGGATGCCGTCGCCGTCGAGGTCACCATCGACAATCTCGGTGAAGGATTGATTGCGTGGGTGCCACTGATTGGCTTCCATGAAAACGAAATCGATTCCGCCGAGGTACTCTGAGTAGGTATTGTCAGCGTCACCGGTCTCCTGAACCGTGATGGTTCCCGTCATCGCAGGGTGGATGGTGCAAGTGTAACTGAAAGTTCCAGCGTTCTCGAAAGTGAAGGACCAGCTTGCGCCAGGGGCAATCGTGCCGCTGTCAAACAATCCAACATCGGATGTGACTGTGTGATCCTGTGTGTCGGCATTGGTCCAAGTGACCGTGTCGCCCTCGTTGATCGTCAGGGCACGGGTTCCGAATGCACCTGCATTGATGGTAATCTCATGGGTCGCAGCGGAAATCCACTCGTAATATTCGTCCCAAAGAGGAGCGGTGTCGGTGATGTTCGTGGTGACTGAAGCATCCCATGGGTGTGAGTCCCAGAGGTCGGCGACGCCGTCGTTATCGTCGTCGGCGTCGAAGTAATCCTGCAGCCCATCGCCGTCGAAATCGCAAGGCCAAGTGAATTGGTCGAGGCGCGCATCGTTATCATCGTCCTCGTCGTATGAGCCGCGTCCACTGCCGTCGATATCCTCGTCGGTGACGCCGTCATTATCGTGGTCCATCGGATTCTGATCGATTCGGTATCCGGTGCCGACAGGAGTTCCCGTCCATGGGTGAACGGCGTTTGGCATTACGTAGCGGTCTGCGCTGACATTCCATGGGTCGGCACCTTGTGAGTAATCGATTGGTCCTTCGAGGATGCCGTCATTATCGTCATCCCAGTCATCCTCGTCCAAGATGCCATCGTTATCGTGGTCGAATGGGTCGGTGCCATAGCAACCATCGAAGCGCTCGATGAGATCGCTGATTCCATCATTATCATCATCGAGATCATCGAGATCGTTGATTCCATCGTTATCGTGGTCTTCGGTATTGGTCTCCTCAAGGTGGAATCCGTATCCTGGGTCGGTCAGGAGAGTGGATGGGTCGGAGACCTTACCCATGTAAGAGGCGGGATCAACCCAATTCGCATCTGAGAATGCTGGATGCTGGAAATCAGCCATCGATGCAGGTTGGCCCTGCGTATCACCAGCGGTCGGCCCAGCACCTTGGTAGAACTGCTGGTAGGCGGCTCTAGCCGGGACTTCATCGGTTGCTTCGAGGCTACTCTCCGCCTCTTCTGTACCGATGAAATTGTACATCTGTGTGCTCAGCAGCATCAGAGCGACCATCGCCAGTGCTGACGCGCTCTTCCTTCTGTTCTCTCGACTATACCATGTCTTTGTTGCTTCGTTCATTCCGACCACCGAAGTGCCCGTGGACCTTCGCCCGCCTTATCAACGGAACCCCTCGCATGCGCGCGAGCGTATCAGGCAGGCTTTCGGGTATCATGATTCGAAGCCGAGGGGGTTGAGGGACTCGACCCTCGGTTTCGGCTCCTCACAAGTAGGCTTCAGGCCGCCCTCGCATTCAAAAACGGTCGGCGGGTCGCTGGCTTCGATGACGCCTATTCGCTGGGTCCTGCGCTCGAAGATTCACCGAGCTACGGTGACGCAGGCCGACTTGGATTATGTCGGATCGGTGTCGATCGATGAGGATCTGCTGGATGCTGCTGGAATCGTCGAGTGGGAGAAGGTCACCGTGCTCGACGTGACCAATGGGGCGCGCTTGGAGACCTACGCGATCAAAGCGCCGCGCGGCTCGGGTGAGATTTGCATCAATGGAGCCGCAGCCCACCTCGTTCACCCCGGTGACTTGGTCATTCTGCTGACCTTCCAAGGCATTGAGGAGGGTGAGATAGATGCTCACGAGCCTCGAATCGTTCACGTTGATGAGAGGAATCGAATCATCGAACTGGTCACCGCAGAGTCAAACTTCTGATTGGCCCTTCGGCCATTTTCGAGTCGGGGCGGGTCTAGCGAATTTCCCGAGGCTTTCTCAAGCCCGATGATAAGGCAGCCCTTTGATGATCGTCGAGGCTCGGTACAACTGCTCCAAAAGCACCACTGCGGCCAATTCGTGAGGCAGGGTAATCAGCCCGAGCGAGAGTGAGGACATACCCTCAGAATGCTCGCCAAAACCCCCGGGAGGGCCGACGACGAGGTGCACGTCGTCGCTCGACAAACGCCATTTCTTCATCTTCTCAGAGTAGCCCATCGAGTCGATATTCTCCCCCTTCTCCTCCAAGATGATGACATTCTTCGCACCCGCCTTGGCGACTATCGACTCGAGGTAAGGACCAGGGTCGGTTCGGTTACGGTGTTCGGAGAGGGAGACCCCCTCGCCCGAGAGTCGGTCGGCGTAATCGGAGATGGCCATGCGGAAGGCAGCATCCTTCGCCCGCCCATGCAGATGAACGACGATGCGGCCCATGTTGGATGTCCTGTGCAGGACATGACTTGAGTGATTCGCAAGCATCAAGGGTGACGGCTTGCGCGAATCGGTTGAGATTCCATGGGTTGGTGGCCGTTCAAGCGCAAGCCGAAGCCGCTGCAGGACGATCTGCACATCCGCGGCACGAGGGTCTGGTTGCAGGACCTGCGAGAGGCGTGCGAGAGGAATTTCGACAATCCCGAGGAGGGGCGTCGATTGGTTCGTCAGATGCAGGTGGAATGGATTGATGCGCACGCTGAAGGCGAGGTCGATGAGGCTCTGCGCGATGGGCTTGACAGGCGCGCACTGCGCCTGTTGCGAGCCACGGATGACGAGTGGTTGACGTGGCTCGACGATGACGATTTCTGGAAGCCGGGTTGGCGTGATGAACCGCGAGGTGAGGGCGAATGAGTACCTCTGCCATGCCCTCTCTGGATCTCTGGATCGCTCTGTTTCTAGCGCTCGGGTTAGTATCGATCAACTACGCGCGCCACCAGCCATTTCCTGAATTCGGGAATCGCTTCGGCTGGCTCTGCCTCGGTATCGGTTCGGTCTTCCTGATCAGCCGAAATGCTCCGCGCGAGACCGCTCTGCTCGCCCCGACCGTGGTCGCGGCAGCGATTGGCGGGCTCGGCGTGGTAATCGGTGTGCATCACATGGTGGTGACTCAGCGAGATGTACTCGTAGCACCCTTCGCTGGCGTTCTCCTGTGCTTTGGTACGATGAGTCTGATGACCGATGCCTGGGCTGGGATGGACCAGACCTCGCAACTCATCTCCTTCGTCGCCGCTTCGGTTGTCGTACTGCTCGAAATCTACCTCGCATTCCGCGGACTGGTCGTCGGTGTGCAGGGAATCACCTGGTCGAAATCGGGCCTTCGACAGGTCAACCGCGGCTTGCTAGAAGGCCCACGTGGAGCCATTTCTCACTTCGAGCGTTCTTGGGATATGGATGACCAATGGCTCAATGCGATGAGTCACGCAGCGCTCGCTAAGATTCACCAGCATCTGGGCGACGAGGCGGCACACAAGGAACACGTCGCCGAACTGGAAGCGATCGGTGGTTGGGGCTCTGTCGACACGGCTTGGACCGAGGCGATTCAAACCGGACTTTCCAATCTCGCAAGCGATTCCTCAGCCGCCGTTGGCCTCGGGGACGATTGAAAGCAGCCGGCCCATTCGGGAGTCTATACCATGGTCCGAATCACCAAGGTCCACACCGGCGGGGGCGATACTGGCGATACCTCGCTCGTCGACGGTACGCGCGTGGGTAAAGAGCACCCGCGCGTGGCGATTTACGGTACCATCGATGAGGCGAATGCGGCCATCGGAGTAGTTCGAATGGAACTCGATAGAGCCCCTACGCATTCGCCCGATGGCGGCTTCATGGCCGCCATCGTACCAATCTACGAGCAGGCCGATGTCCTGCTCGGTCGCATTCAGCAGGAACTCTTCGATGTCGGAGCTGAATGCGCCTGCCCGCCCGGCGGCGTCCCCGAACAGATGTCAATCATAAGCGCCGAGGCGGGAGAGCGGCTCGTGGCAGAGATGGACTCGATGCTTGAGGACCTCGAGCCGCTGACATCCTTCATACTCCCGACGGGCAGCCCCGCAGTAGCCCACTTGCACGTCGCTCGGACCATCGTCCGCCGTGCAGAACGCGAGGCC
Organism: uncultured Candidatus Poseidoniales archaeon; assembly: GCA_964576865.1. Lineage (GTDB taxonomy): Archaea > Thermoplasmatota > Poseidoniia > Poseidoniales > Thalassarchaeaceae > MGIIb-O1. Next base: position 8,210 of record CAZNVK010000012.1, read on the forward strand.
TGCGCGATGCGTGACGAGGTCCGCCCAGAAATCATCAGTTACCTTAACCGACTCTCAGATCATTGCTTCGTCCTCGGTCGTTGGCTGACCGCCAAGACCGGGGGCGATGAGACCCTGTGGACTCCTCTAGGCAAGCGCGAGTGAACGCGGTTTTGCCTTCGAAGCGCCCTTCGAAACCACTCCTGCGGAGTATTTGCTTCGCGCGCGTTTCGTTATCCGACGAGCGCACCATTAGCCATCAGATATGTGTGCGCGTCGCGCAGCAAAGCCTTCTCCTGATCGAAGGTGAGTTGTGCCTCAGCATCGTCGAAATCTAGCCACATGTAATTCGTATGCTCATGCGAGAGAGTCACATCCAACTCATTCGTCGAGGCGAGGTACCAGAAGACCTGTTTGTCTATTCGGCGACCTTTGTGATGGAAGGAGTATTCAGTGCGTTGGCGCCAACCGGAATCGATCTCGACATCACTAATGCCAGTCTCTTCCATCAACTCGCGGCGAGCCGTTGAATGATGATCCTCATCACCCTCGACATGACCCTTCGGATAGGACCAGTGGCCCTGTGGATACTGCAGCAGGAGGATGCTGTCGAAATTGACCAGCAGGAAGCCGCAAGACGTCTCCATAGGTGCCGCGATAGGCATCTCGCATATCTCGATTCTCCCTCTGCCGTCAACTGCTCAAAACCTGTTTCTTGGCCGGAAATGCAAGGTTCTGTGGCGACGAAATGAGGGGGTTGGAGTGGGGAATGTCTGGGAATTGAGCGGAGAACTGCGGGGAATGGGGTGGAGAAAGTCTGGGAAGGGAGCAGGGGATGTTTGGGAATGGATGATATGGGGGGCGCGGCGCAGTCGCATGATGGCTCACCGCGCGCTCTCCCTCGACATCCGTCGAATCGTGACGGATTCCGACCTAGACGGTGTCGTCACTGGGGCCATTCTGCGACGCTGGTGGCCCGAGGCTGAAATCGTGTTTGGGCATCCGGGTGCCTTGCGTGCGGGGATGCTCGACGATGTGATCGATCGGCAGACCGCTGTTTGTGATTTACCGAAGCATCCCGCCTGTGGTCTGAGTATCGACCACCATCAATCGAATGCGCCGACAGGACGAGGGGCGGAGAGCGATGGAGGTGGTGAGGATGAGATGGTGGTCGTTTGGCGACCGACTCTATCTGCGGCTCGAATCGCGTTTGATTTGGTCGGTGAGGTCGTCGATGCCTCCGATTTGGCGCCGTTGATGGAATGGGTGGACAAATTGGACGGCGGCGCGGTCACCAAAGATGAGTATCTTTCAGACCATCCAGTCGTCTGGTTGGGTCGGGTGATTGGTGGCGACGATGAGGTTGCTCTGACGATTCTTGAGGCGCTGAGTCGAGGTGATTCGGTAGAGGAAATTCTCGCCTCGGATGTGGTCGCTCCTGTCGTCGTTGCGAAGGGAGTGAAATACGCCTATGCAGACGGATTGATTCGCGAGCGATTGGAGATTGTTGACAGGTTCGCAGTCGTTCGATTAGAGGATATGGGTGTGCGCTCGAACGGCTATCGTGTGACCGCCTTGGCGGGCGATGACTGCGATGCCTGTTTGGTCGTTCACGGGGATGTCGGAGCGAGTTTTGGCGATGAGGGTCGCTACCCTGTCTCAGCCTCATTCTACACCAATTCCTTCCTCCATCGAGGCGGGGGGATCTACGACTTGACCCGCCTCGCAACCCGCTTCGACCCCGACGGCGGTGGCCACGCAAATGCCTGCGGCTGCAGAATTCAACCGCTGGCTGAGGGCGAGCGGGTCGAGCGCGCCGTGGAAGGGAGCGATATCGACGCCAATATCAGCGAATGGTTGGCGATGTGGGCGCGACGATAGGCCCGGCCCGATTCGGGATCCCATCAACCCAGAAGCTGGAGAAGGTAGAGGAAACCGAGGAAGGCGTGAATGACGATCAAACCCATCATCACATCCGAAAGTCGACCATGAAGATCCTTCATCCGGGCGAATTTCTCGCCCGCAGCCTTCCGCGCACTGGTCTTGCGACCGAGGCTCCACAGATAGGTCATCAGAGCCAAGCCAAGCAATCCCCCCCAGCCATGGAAGTGGCCGGGAAGGAAGACCCCCCAACCGAGGCTTTTGCCCGCGACTACAACCGACACAGCGCGGGCCAAAAATGCGAGGCCGACGACAGCCATAACCAGCCGGAATAAACGCTCGCCATCGGCCTCGTGCCGCGCGAGGGCATCAGCCCTCGCAGCGCCCTTCAGCGCGGCGCCTTCCTTACGCCACTCGCGCTGCCTGACAAACTCACGAATGACGAGCAGTGCAGCGATGGGGTGAAGCAGGAGGATGAAGACCTGCGTGGGTTCCACAATTGGGCGCTGAACTCTGGAGGTCTTGAGTCCTCTCTTTCACGCCTTGCATAGCAAGGCGATGTGTTGATGTATGGATGGACGGGGCGAGAGGCCCACCGGAGTGATTCGACTTGGAGGACTACCTGCTCGATTGCGTCGAGGAACTGCAGCGTGCAGGCGACGATCCGGGCAGGCGGAAAATGCGGGTTCAACGACCCAAGGCATGGACTCTCCTGAGCAAGGAATGGAAGGCTCTGGCTTTGCTCGCGGCTAATCAGGCTGCACCCGAGGGTGTTGATCCGGATGCTCCCGATGCTGCGAATTCTCGTCCGGCGAGGGGTTCTCGCCGCATCGGTCGCAGGGGAGGGCGAGGCGCGAAGTCCGGTCTGGAGGACCGGCTGGAGGCGCCTCGAAAGGTGATTTCATCGAAGGAGTCTGCAGCGTATCGACTCGCGGTTCTCATCGCCCAGAAGCAGAAGATGGGTGATTCCTGGAAGGCTGAATGGGACGCTGAGGCGACTGCTCTACGGCTTGAATGCGAGTCGGGAGTTCATCCGGTTTGGGAGAGGATGGCTCGTGAAGCACCTCTGTTTGCCGAGCTCGGGCGCTTCCCGCAAGCTGAGGTGGTGGTGACTACCGTCGATTCCAACGAGTGGGCGGGGGCTGCGCGATTCGACCCACTCGACCACGAGGCTTTGCTGCAATGGTTGGAGACTTGTGCGCTGAGTTTGGATATACATCAAGCCTCGGCCCTGCAATCGATCACCCGCGATCTGAGGTCGGGTAAGACTCGGCCGAAGAAGTGGCGCGGTTGGATGAATCCGGCCCTCCTCGGCCTCGGGGGTGATGCTGTGATTCTCGAGGCCATGCTGCTGGCTGCTAGTTTGGATTCTGAGGCGATTTCACGCTTCGATTCAGTTGACTCGGAGGAGTTGGCAGGGATTGCTTCGGCTCAATCTCTCCTGCTGCGGCTGCGCAGTGGAGAGGTCGAGGATTCGGCTTCTGCCGCATCGGCCGAAGGGGCTGATGCCCTTTCAGCAGCTATTCGATTGGAGGCCTGGAAGGGCTTCACCAGCGCCGGAGGCGCTGATGTTGATTTCTTACTATCAGGGTTGAACACTCTCACAGAGGCGGGCTTGCCCGCTCCTGATGGTCTGCGCTGGGGGGTCATCGAGGGTCTGGTCAGCGCAGGGCGAATCGAGGAGACCTCCGGTCTGCTCGAGGGATTGGAGATCGTGGGAGAGGAGCAGATGGCCATCGCCCTCAGATTGATTTCAGAATCGGGCGATGCGGACTTGACAGACAATGTCATTCGAGCGATGAGGAAGTCATCGAACAATGTGATTCTCTCTGTCATGCGCGATGCAGCGGCTCCGCTCAGCATCCGCAAAAGAGCCGCTGACATCCTATCGAGCAAAGGGCTGGGAATCGAGGAAGAGGTCCTCGATATCCACACTCTCTCTGCCGATATCCAAGGTTTGAGCAAGGAATTCCTCTCACACTCCGACCTCGCTTCGCGGTTCCCGCACCGGGCTCTATTGGTCTGGCATCTGATTCCTGCCAATCGTGCGGTGTCGGTCCTCGATGATCTCGAAGGAATGCGTCGGACCGCCATCCTTTCGCTCACCGAAAGTAGCGAGGACGCTATCCTCACCGGTACAGCCTCTTCCCTGATCGCGTTGCTGAGCGGCACCTCATCCGAGATGGATGCAGTGCACGATAAGTTGGATTCCGACGGGGTTTTGGCTCTCAACGAGGTTCGACGAGCCCTCTCAGCAGATGGTGATGGGCTCGTGCGCGAAAATCGAATTGAGACTCTTGAGCAGGCCGTCATCAATGCGCAATTGACCTATCTCGAGCGTAGCCTATTCAGCGCCCTGCTCAACGCCCTCCGCCTCAACCGTGCGACGATGGATCTGCAGAGTGGAGTGGCGGAGCGCACCGAATCAGCCCTCGAAGCATTGGGAATGCTTTGCAGGGATTCCGAGGTAGCGATGCGGACCATCGGCTTCGCTACCGACCTCGTCCTCGAGCACAATGCTTCGATTCCCGAGCTGGAAATGTGGTATCGGCAGCACGATAATGGCTCGGCTGAGCATCAAATCGTCCGAGCCACGATTGCCGGCTCGAAGGATGACCGAATCAACGCTGCTCGCTCCTTCCGCGATGCGGCGATGAAGGTCCGCGATGATTTCGAGCGGTCAGCCCTTCTACTGCGAAAGTCCCTCATCGAATTCGCCCATGCTGGCGGCTGGAAGGAGGCGGTCGACATGATCGACCGCCATCCCGAATTGACCGCCGCGGTTACATCGAGATTCCAACTCTACCTGCGAACCTGCGCCGATGCGGTGGCGGGCCGCAACGAGGTCGCAACCCAGCGCATCATCGAATATGTCAGCGAACGCGAGCCGAGCGACCCAGATATCGAAGGCATCGATCGCGAGGCCGTCAAGCGTCGCTTGGAAGTTCTCGACAGAGCCCTGCGATATGCTTCCGAGCACCGATTACCCGAGGATCCGTTCCGCGGAAGGGTCCTCGCTGCGCAGATGATGATGCGCCGCAGGGAGACGAGCAGGAGAAGCGAATTGGAGGGCAGGTTCCTGCTCGAACTCAACGAGCGCAAGGATGTCCTCGAAATCACCCTCATCGCCGAGGAGGTCGCGGAAATCTCACCGATTCGCGGCCTCAGAATGTTCGAGACGGCGATTCAATCGGGCAATTTCGACCTTCGCCAGATTCAGACCCTTGTTCGTTCACAGAAGGCCTTGTTCCGCCGATATAGCCGGACGATACCCGTTCGTCAGCGCAGTTCTCTCAGCCATCTCGCTCTGCGCCCGTTGGTCCTCGTCGACACCAACATTCTCATCGACGCGCTCAAGGACGATCTACTCAGCCAGATTTCCAAGGATCGACTCGGTACCTTCGACTGGACGGTCGAGCGAGCATTCGTCTGGATGCTGAAGCGTCGAAGTGCAGAAGGTCGCGTTCACCTCTGCATCCCAGCCTCTGCCCAAGCCGAGTTCCTCAATCGTACCCGCACCCCAGGGGTTGCTCTTGGCCTGTTCAATAATGTCTACGTCGACCGGAAGGCGTGGAATGAGACGGTCACGCCGGAACTGCTGCAGGAGAGGGTTCAATCGGTGCTGCGGACTTTCGGTTCGTTCCGGGCCGAGGTCGATGAAGAGGCAAAGGCAGCCGTCGACCTCGACTCTTTCTTGCAGCGTCATTCAGCGATTTTCGAGAAGGTCTCCGAGGCCAAGCAATTAGCTCGTGACGATCCTCCTCCTCGTAGTGAAATCGCAGGTGTGGCAATCTATCCAGAGGCGGGAGATTTGGATATCATGCGCGATTCGACGGTTCATGCGGCATCGAATATGCCTGATGTTGGCTGCGTGCTGGTTGCAACGCGCGATTCGGATTTCATGCTGGTCTCGCGCGCGTTGCATGATAACTTCGGATTTGGAGCGATTTGGACCGCTCAGCAATTGAATAGCCACATCATTCGCAATTGAGGCGGAGGCTTGCCTCAATCGGTGATTAACGACTCGCCGAGTCGGCTCATGATGACGGTGGCTGACTCGATGCTGCGAACCGTTTCGACACTCTTTCCAGCCGAGAAGAATTCCTTCTTCTTCGCTGTCGTTCCCTTACCCTTTTCGAGGCGGCGAAGTTGAGAGAAAGAGAGCATATTGAGGAACCAGCGCGCGGAGTGTTTCCAGCGGCTAGTGAGCCATTTTTGCATCAGCCAGCCGTTCTCCTGTTGGTAGCCTTCTGAGCGAATGACTGAGATTGGGACGCCGGTGAGACGATTCGTCCAAACGATATCTGATTCGCCCGCGTCAACGATAGCTTGCTTGTAATCCTCGGGCGAATTACACTCGGTGGTGGCGATGAATCGGGTGCCCATCTGAACTCCGGCATAACCCATGGCCATGACCTTGGCGAGTTCGGCTTCGCTACCGATTCCTCCAGCGCAGATCAGAGGGAGTCCGAGGTCTGAGAGCTCAGCGTACATCTCGGCCGCCGAGTCCGTTCCGAGATGTCCGCCGGCCCGATTATTGACGCAGATTAGGCCGTCGATTCCGCATTCGATGCCTTTCAGTGCGTGCTTTCTGGTGGTGACATCGTGGTAGACCACGCCGCCTTTTGCGTGGACTTTTTCGCAGACCCAATCGGGTTTGCCGAGCGAGGTGACGAAGAATCGAATGCCCTCATCGAGCGCGATATCTATCCAATCCGACATGCGGTCGAGGTATTTTTGCGAGCCTTTCTCGATGAGGGCGTTGAAGCCGATCGGCTTGTCCGTGAGGCTTCGAATGTATTGGATTCCTTCGCGTAAATCCCAGCCGTGGACGTAGGTCAGTGACACCGGTTGCATGATTGCTAGGCCGCCGCCCTCGGCGGCGGCGGCGACCAATTCAGGGTTCGAGCAGGGGTACATCGCCCCACAGATGACCGGGTGCTCTACCCCGGCGTCCTCGGTGAATCGCGTACTCATTCCCATTCGATTCCCTCGTCTGCCAGCCAGCCCTCAGCGCTTCTCGCGAGCCCGGAAGTTCCACTTGAATACCCACTCCGAGACCACATCGCCAGATTGGTCTCGGCCGACTGCGCGCAAATCGAGATCGATGCTCTCGCCGCTCGCGAGAGTCTCTTCTATGGCATCGCGAGCGGCAGGAATGTCTTCACAAGTGAACTCAATCTTGCCCTTGGCGCGCTTGACGAAAGTTGCCTCGGTACCGACAACGAACATTCGAATGCCGTTGGGCGAGGCGCGAGAGAGGGCGAAAGCATGCACGGCGGTGGCGAGTTCAGCAGCCATTCCTTGTGCCGCCCAGTACATCGTTTTGAAGGGATTTTGCGAGCGCCAGCCACCGGGTACTGAGGTTGCGCAGATCTCATCGTCAGCGCGCACGACTCGAAGCCCGATGAAGGCGGCCGAAGGCATCGAGAGGAGGGTGAAAGCGCGGAATCGCGCCCAGCCCTTCAGCCCATTCAACTCGCGCTGAAGTCGGGCTTCGTCGATCATCTGCCTCAACTCACAGCCGGATTAGTCCCGCCTCTCATCAGCCTGTCGACAACGGCGATGTAGCGTTCCATCGCTTCCTCAACCGAAATGCCGCGTAGTTTGCGCCAAGCCCGCCATTTGGCCATGCCGACCATGCCGCCGGCAATCGGGCGCGGGCTCTTGGCATCGCCCTCGGTCGCCTGTTTGTAAAGGGCGTACAACTCCAACAGCGTCATATCGTCAGGGCGTTCTTTGAGTCTCCAGACTCGTTTGGCAGCTTTTTCGAATCGCTTTTTGAGGTCCATTTTCTCACTCTCCTAGCATTGGTTTCAACCATCCCTCTACCAGGTCCGCACGCGCGGGCTCATCGTATGTCGAGGTATGTGGCATACCTTCGATCAAGTGGATGGAAGAGGAGTCGTCTGGTTCGAGATGTTCGGCCAGCAATGCATAGTGATCGAGGCCGAGCGTCTCGTCATCGCCTGCCTGAATGGCGAGGAATGGAACCTTCGGCAGGCCCCAATACGGCAGTTCTGAGTTTGCGTAGCGCACGTTTAGGTCTGGATGGATGCGCTCGTACTCACGGCGCAGGACATGCCTGACCCAAGGCTTGGCCATGACCATGCGCCCGGGCAATTTCTGATCGATGATTTTCGGGAAGGAGGTCACTGGGGATTCGAGGATGATTCCCTGCAATTTCTCTTCCCACCATCCGGAAGGGTGACTCGCCAATCGCATGGTGATGAAGCCGCCCATAGAATGCCCGTAGATCCACACTCGCTCAGGCTCGAAACCGAGATGCTGCGGGGCTTCTTCGAGAATCGCCTCGGCGTCAGCGACGGCCTTCAGGAGGGTCCAATCCAGTCGCCCGTCTTGGCGTCCGAAGCCACGCTGGTCAAGTCCGATAACGTGCGGTCCGAGACTGTTGAGGTGCTGACAGCGCGACTCGCCGCGACCGAGAGAAGAAGAGTATCCGTGCAGGTACAGAATCAGGTCGCTACTCTCCTCAGCACCCGGCAAAATCTTCGCTTTGAGTTCCTCTTCTCCCCAACCGCAGAAGGTGATTTCTCGCCAACGCTCATCGGTGACATCGACGTAATCGCGCGTTGGCGTGGTGAATACCGAGAGGTAGATCCTCCAGTAGACGAAGAGCCAGCCGCCGAGAGGAATCGAGAGGCCAACCCCAAGCACGAATGCTCGATTGAATTGCAATTCGGGCCAAACCACAATCGCCAGCAATTCGATGGTGAAGACCACCGAGAGAATTGTCGGTATGCTCGGCTTCCAACGCACTGGAGTTTTGGCATAGGCGGCCGCCCGACGAGCCCGAAATCGGAACTTCGGTCGGCGGCCCTCATGCATCACATCATCGCCTCAGGATAATCCATCAGATCCTTGTGGCCAGCCTGAATATTGGCTCCCAGTGCAATGGTTTCAGGGTAGATTCGCTTGAAGAAAACACGCGCGGATGCCAGCTTTGCCTGATGGAAATTAGAGTCGGGATTCTCGAGGCATACCCGCGCCATCTTCGCCCACATGTAAGCGAGCATGATATTGCCGAAATAGCGGCAATAATCGGTTGCGCCCGCGGCCAGGAAGTGGGGGTTGCCCATGCCTTGAGAGATCATCAGAAGGGTCAGTTGCTGCAGCCCACGAACGCCCTTGTGCAGGGGTTTGTTGAACTCCGTCATCTCTGGGATGTCGCGGTTCTCCTCGATGAATTCGACCAGCGGCCACATCAAAAATCGCAGGTTTCGGCCGAGGTTTTGAGTGATTTTACGGCCGGCCAAATCGAGGGCCTGAATGCCATTCGTCCCCTCCCAAATCTTTGAGATTCTGACATCGCGGTAGAATTGTTCAACGCCGAATTCCGAGCAGTATCCAGCACCGCCCATCACCTGCATGCAGGTGCTGGTGGTCTCGCACCCTAGGTCGGTGAAGTGGGCTTTGACGACCGGGGTCAGCAAGGCGATTAGTGCCTCGGCGCGCTCGCGGACTTCCTCGTCTTGAGAGTGCATCTGGTCAAGCAGCGTGCCGACCCAGACTCCGAGGGCTCGGCAGCCCTCGTTGTTGACTTTGGCAGTCAGTAGCATCCGGCGGACATCTGGATGGACGAGGATATTGTCCGCCGCCTCCGAAGGGTCGCGCACCCCCTTGAGGTCGCGACCCTGCCGACGCTCTCGCGACCATGCGAGAGCGTTCTGGTAGGCGATTTCGCCAAGACCAAGTCCCATCATTCCGGTGGCTAGTCGCTCACGATTCATCATCTCGAACATGAGCGACATGCCGGTATTCAATTCGCCTACCAGCCAGCCGACCGAGTCGTCGAAATTCAGGACACAGGTCGGCGATGCATGCAATCCCATCTTTTCCTCGATGCCCGAGCAGGTCACACCGTTACGGGCATCACTCAACTCGCGTGAGAGTCCGTTCAAGCCGCCCGACTGGTAATCCACAGGCAGGAATTTTGGCACGAGGAATAGCGAGATTCCCTTCGTGCCCTCGGGCGCGTCAGGAGTCTTAGCGAGTACCATGTGAACGATATTGTCCGAGAGATCGTGCTCACCGGCAGTGATGAAAATCTTCGTGCCAGTCACCCGATACGAGCCATCGTCTTGAGGGATCGCCTTCGAGCGAATGATGCCCAGATCGGTCCCAGCGTGAGGCTCGGTCAAGCACATCGTGGCACACCAATGCCCACTCGCAATGTGTTCGGCATAGTGGTCGATCAGTTCCTGAACTCCGTGATTCACGACCAACTCGTAAACCCCTAGCCCGAGAGCGGGCACAACAGAAATCGACATATTCGTAGAAATCGCAATCTCATCCACTGCATTTCGAACGAAATGCGGCAATCCCATGCCTCCATGTTCCGGACGACAGGTCGTTGCAAACCAGCCCGCCTCGACGCCTTCGCGCCACGCTTCCTTGAATCCGGAAGGTGTAGTAACCTCTCCCGATTCGAAGCCCAACCCCTCGCGGTCTCCGACTTCATTGAGAGGCAGCAGAACCTCTGTGCAGTAGTCCCCCCAGCCCTCCATCATCATGTTGATGAAGTCGGCGTCGAGGTCTTCGTGACCCAGCGATTTTGCGAGATCGAGGACATCGAAAACTTCGTGGAAAAGGAAGTTGTATTCGTCGTAGGGTGCCTTGTAAACTACCATTTTTTCACCTCAATTCCTCAACGGTTTCCCAGTCTGCACCATCGATTCCATGCGTGCCAAAGTGGCTTCGTCGCGGGATAACTTGGAGATTGCAGCGAGTTCCATCGCGAGGATTTCGTCCTCGCTGAGCTCGTCGAGAATGTCTGTGTCGCCGCCCGAGAGGATGTGGGCGAGTTCAGCGGTTACTACGACGTCGTGCGGCGTGGCTTGGCCTGAGCGCGCGAGGTCGGCAACCGCCATTTCGAGTGCGACCTTCGCGGTCGGTCCGGGAAGGTTGTACGTGTGCGGTTCGGGGGGTTCGTAGTCGGGTGCGAGTTCTAGCAGGGTTGCTTTCGCGTCAGCCAGCAGGCGGTCGCGATTCATTGTGACGCGATCTGTTGGGCGCAGGAATCCGAGTCTGCGGGCTTGTTCTGCCGACTTTGCGACTTGGGCTGTGCCGATGATTTCGAAGGCTTTCATGATTGGTCCCATGGGGCCGCCTGGAGCGATTTTGTAGTCGCGCAGGCGGGCGAGCATCTCCTTGCAGCCGCCCCATCCGGGGACGATTCCTACGCCGACTTCGACTAGGCCGATGTAGGATTCAGCGTGGGCTTGGACGGCGTCGCAGTGGAGCAGGACTTCGGCTCCGCCGCCCACGCAGATTCCGGTTGAGGCTGCTACAACTGGGACTTCGGCGTACTTGAGAGCCTGGTAAGCCTCTTGGCCGAGGGAGATGAATTCCTCGACCTCGGTCCATGCTGCGAGGTTGGCTGCGAAGAGTGCGAGGCCTAGGTTTGCGCCGGCGCAGAAGTTCTTGGAATCGTTGGCGATGAGGATGCCGCGCCAATCGCCGAACTCAGCCATGTCGACTGCGGCGAGGACGATCTCCATCGAGAGTGGGTCCATCGCGTTCATCTTCGAGTGATATTCGATGAGTAGGACTTCGTCGCCTGCGTCCCAGATGCTTGCCGAGGCATTGCGCTGGAGCGGTTTGCCTCGGCGCTTGAGGTCGGCTACCGTCAGGGTGTCTGGGCCACGCTCAACTTGGGCGCGCTCACCGCTCGGGGTGAGGCGGTTGATCTCGCCTGCTTCGGTGGTATAGAAGCCGCCGTTTTCGGCTGCTGTAGCGATGAATTCTGGGACAGATTTGCCGGCGGCTTCGAGGCGTTCGACGATGCTTGCCGCGCCGATGGCGTCCATCATTTCGAATGGTCCGCGCTTCCAATTGTAGCCGACTCGCATGGCTCCGTCGATGTCACTGATATCCTCTGTGACCTCTGGAACGAGGTTGGCGGCGTAGCAGAAAGTGTCGAGCAGTACCTCGTTTACGAAGGCGGCTCCAGCATCGTGGTGGTCGAGTAGCCGGTCGAGTCCTTGCTTGGCCATCTTGGCAGAGGGGAATGCCGCCTTGCGGTTGGCCTTCGCATATTCACCGGTCGCGAGGTCGCGCGCTTCCTTGACGCGAGTTCCGCCCTCGGTATTGAGTCGATAGAATCCACCCTTGCCCTTGCGGCCGGTGTAACCATCGGCGATCATTGAGCGGATGATATCGCCGCCCGCTCCCGCGATCTCGTGGAATGGGTCCTCGGGAGTGAGGTGGGCAAGCATCGACTCCATCACATGTGGAATTAGGTCGATGCCGACCAGATCCATCAGCGCGAAAACACCTGTTTTGGGAAGCCCGATTGGGCGCCCGAGCATTGCATCGGCCTGCTCAACCGTGAAACCATGGTCGAGGGTCGCCTTGATTGCGCGCTGGACGAAAAACACGCCCAGTCGGTTGCCGATGAATCCGGGCGTGTCATTGCAAAAGGTGACGCGCTTGCCCAGGTGAACATCACCGAATTCGGCGAAGCGCGCGACGACTGCGTCGTCGACTTCGGGCCCTGCCACGACCTCAAGAAGAGGTAAATATCGTGGCGGATTGAAGAAGTGAGTGATGAGGAATCGGCTTGCGATATCGTGAGGCATGCTGTGTGTGAGGGCCGAGCGCGGTAGGGTCGAAGTGTTCGAGGAGAGGATCGTGTTGAGCCCAAGGTGCTCTGCGAGATTCGCGTAGAGTTTCTTCTTGATTTCGAGATTTTCGATGATGACTTCGACTACCCAATCGTAGCCTTTGAGCAGGGGGAGATGGTCCTCGATATTGCCCGCAGTAATGCGTTTTGCGTAGGATTTGTGCATCAACATCTCCGGGTCGGACTTGAGCATTTTTGCGATTGCTCCTTCGGCCAGAGCATTCCGGTCGCTCTCCCCGCTCGCCCCGTCCGGGACGATGTCGAGAAGCATCACTTCGCAGCCGGCGTTGGCGCAATGAGCGGCTATTCCTGCGCCCATGACGCCGCTGCCGATGACGGCGACGCGCTCGATTCCGAGTGGTTTTGTCGAAGCCTCGCTGGCGCGCGCCGCATCGACTCCGGCGGATTCCTCCGCCGTTTTCCCATCCAATTTCGCACCCATTCGCAACACCTCATTCGTACTTCTCGAGCACCGTTGCGATGCCTTGACCGCCGCCGACACACATCGTTGCGAGGGCTCGCTTTGCGCCGTTGCGCTGGAGAAGGCTAGCCGCCTTTCCGGTGATTCGTGCTCCGCTCGCACCGAGCGGGTGGCCCAGAGCGATTGCCCCGCCGTCGATATTGACCTTGGCCGGGTCCAAACCAAGCTCTTCGATGACCGCCAAAGATTGCGCGGCAAAGGCCTCGTTGAGTTCGACAATATCGATATCGTCTAGGGTCAAACCAGCCCGCTCGAGCGCCTTGTTACTAGCCTCAACCGGCCCAATTCCCATAATTTCAGGCGCGCATCCACTGACCGCAGTCGACAGGATGCGCGCAAGCGGCTTGAGCCCATGCTTCTTCGCGAATTCCTCGGTGCAAACCAACACGAAAGCCGCGCCATCGGTCAGCGGAGAAGAAGTCCCAGCGGTGACCGAACCAGCGGCATCGAAGGCCGGCTTGAGCCCAGCCAACGCCTCAGCATCGGTCCCCGGACGGATACACCCATCCTCGGCAACCAAACCGTCCTCGGTCTCGATTCCGACTATCTCATCAGCCAGTTTACCTTCCTCGCGCGCGCCAGCCGCGCGCGCGTGACTCTCAACAGCAAATGCCTCCTGAGTCTCGCGTTCAATCCCGTATTTCACAGCCAGATTCTCAGCGGTAATCCCCATCGAGGTGAACGCATCAGGCGCCACCTCGGACATCCGCGGATTCGGCATCGGATTGAACCCAGTCATCGGAATCCGCGTCATAGATTCAATCCCACCAGCGATGAAAGCATCACCAGCACCCATAGCAATTCGGCCGGCAGCATCGTGAATCGCTTGCATACTCGAACCACAGAATCGATTGATAGTAACTCCAGGAACGCTCTCAGGCAGATCCGTCAAGAAAGTCAGCATGCGGGCGAGATTGAATCCCTGCTCGGCCTCAGGAAAGGCCGTTCCAACGATGATATCCTCGACCAAAGCGGGGTCAAGGCCGAGCTTTTCCAGTAATCCATTGACCACGGAAGCAGCGATGTCGTCGGGGCGAGTTCGAGCGAGTGCCCCTCTTTTTGCGGGCGTGAAGGGCGAGCGTGCGTATCCAGCGATGACTGTCATGTAGTCAATCAACACTCGGTGCAATAATTAAACCGTGAAGTGATAATATTCACAACGGCTACAAAGAAATACAGTCGGTGCATTTCACTACACCGTCGCCATACGCCGAATTGCACCGGAAGAGAGGGGGTTATTGCTGAATTACGGAAAAAAAACAGAAAGCGCCGACGGTATTCGGGATTTTCGCCTAAATCTTGATTTCGATTCACAAACACTGAATTTCTCAGCCTAATTGCGGCGATTTTGATTGCGGCGACGATTGCCTCCTCCAGAGTGACGATGGTTGCTTCCTTCTGAGCGCTGATGGTAGCCTCCACCTGACTTATTCCGATTCTTGCCGCCTGCGGAACGTCCACGATCCGAACGATTCTTGCTCTTGTCCTTACGACTCGATTTACCACTCTGAATCGAATCTCCACTCTTCCTATTATTGTAAGACCGAGGCGGCGAGTTGTTCTGACCTCGGCCGCCCGATCGATTACCACGGCTGCCTTCGCCCCGACCCTGCCTGAGTTTCTTGGGAGCCTTCTCACCCTTGCGCGACTTTGCCCGCTCTGAATGGAATGGATGGTCTTCGTCGACCTGGACTTCCTTGCGAATGGTCTTCTCGATTCCACGTAGGTATTCGCCCTCGTACTCATCGCAGAATGCTATCGCAATGCCGCCTTGGCCCGCCCGGCCGGTTCTGCCAATTCTGTGCACGTACACTTCGGGCTCGTTGGGCAAGTCGTAATTGATGACGTGAGATATGTCGGAGACGTCGATTCCGCGGCTGGCAACGTCGGTTGCGACGAGGATTTGTAGAGAACCGTCGCGGAATCGGCCAAGGGCGCGCTCGCGCGCGCCTTGACTCTTATTTCCGTGAATGGCAAGGGCTTCGAATCCGTCTTTCTCGAGTAGTCTGACAATCTTGTTGCAGCCGTGTTTGGTGCGCCCGAAGACGAGCATCTTGTGAGGGTCTTGAGTGTTGAGGATGTGCCTTAGCAGATGGCGCTTATCGGTCTTCATTACGAACATCAAGGATTGCTTGATCGCCTCGACCGTTGTCGATTCTGGTGTGATTGAGACATTGACTGGATTCCTCAACATATCCTTCGATAATTCGACTATCGGTCGCGGCATCGTCGCGCTGAACAGTAGGCTTTGCCTCTTGGATGGTACGTGCGCGAGGATCTTTCTGATATCTCGAATGAAGCCCATGTCGAGCATTCTGTCAGCCTCGTCGAAGACAAGGAATTCGACTGAGGATAGGTCGACATGGCGCTGGGAGATCATGTCGAGGAGTCGACCTGGTGTTGCGACTAGAATGTCGACTCCTCGGCGGAGTTTTTTCTCCTGTGGTTTTTGTGAAACTCCGCCGAACATTGCCATGCTTCGAATGTTCAGATTTGCAGCATATAATTCGATATTTTCGTGAATTTGAGCCGTGAGCTCGCGGGTTGGACACAGCATCAAAGTGCGAATATTTCGCTTACCGAACAATGGGTCTTCAGCCATCGCGTTGAGGATTGGTAAGGTGAATGCAGCTGTTTTGCCAGTTCCTGTTTGAGCACAGCCGAGCATGTCTCGGCCCTGAAGAAGATGAGGTATTGCCTCGGCTTGAATTGGCGTTGGCATGTCATAGCCAATTTCATCGAGTGCGTCTAGCAAAGGCTCACACAGATTGAGCGATTGAAAACTCAATTCACTCAACTCACATGTGGGAGACGATCGCCTGACCGAATTGTGAACACTTCAGCAGTGTCGCATCATCCATCAGGCGCTCGAAATCATAGGTCACCGTCTTGGCGCTGATCGCGCCTTCCATCCCCTGGACGATGAGGTCTGCAGCCTCCGTCCAGCCCATGTGACGTAGCATCATTTCAGCGGAGAGAATCAGGCTGCCGGGGTTGACCTTGTCTTGACCGGTGTACTTTGGAGCGGTACCGTGTGTCGCCTCGAAGATGGAGATTCCCGTGTCGTAATTGATGTTGGCTCCGGGCGCGATGCCGATTCCACCGACTTGGGCGGCGAGCGCGTCTGAGATGTAGTCGCCGTTGAGGTTCATCGTTGCCAGAACTCCGTATTCGCGCGGGCGTGTGAGAACTTGCTGGAGCATTGCGTCGGCGATGACGTCCTTGATGGTGATCGTGTTGCCGGTTTTTGGGTTGGTCAGGGTGCACCAAGGACCACCGTCGAGCTCGGTTGCGCCGAATTCTTCCTTGGCTAATTGGTAACCCCAATCGCGGAAACCTCCCTCGGTGAACTTCATGATATTGCCCTTGTGAACTAGGGTGACTGAATCCTTGTCGTTGTCGATCGCGTACTGGATTGCGGCGCGCACGATGCGCGCCGTACCTTCGACTGAAATCGGCTTGATTCCGATTCCCGATGTGTTTGGGAAGCGGATCTTTTCGACTCCCATTTCGTTTTGTAGGAAAGCGATGACTTTGGCGACTTCCTCGCTTCCCGATTCCCACTCGATTCCTGCATAGACATCTTCGCTGTTTTCGCGGAAGATGATCATGTCTACCGCGCCCGGGTCGCGGACTGGGGAAGGAGTGCCTGCGTACCAGCGGACCGGGCGGACGCAGGCGAAGAGGTCGAGCTTCTGGCGAAGCGCTACGTTGAGGCTTCTGATGCCTCCGCCGACTGGGGTTGTGAGTGGTCCCTTGATCGAGACGAGGCCGCTTCGCATGGCGTCGAGTGTTGCTTCTGGGAGCCACTCGCCGGTGGCGTCGAAGGCTTTCTGGCCGGCGAGTGTTTCCGACCAGTGGATTTGACGTGTGCCCTCGTATGCCTTGTCAACTGCGGCGTCTACTACGTCGATCATCACCGGAGTGATGTCGATGCCGATTCCATCGCCCTCGATATAGTGGACTATGGGGTGGTCGGGCACGTTCAGTTGACCGTTCTCCATGCTGATTGCGCGCCCTTCGCTCATGTCTCTCAGGCGCGCGACCTGCCTCCCCTTGATGAAGCCAACCCTTTGATTCGCCGAGGGCAAGATTTCGAATTGTGCTAATTACAATTGCAATTCGCTGAGACGAAGCCTCAAGACTGTCGCGCGAGAGGGCTGCAACATGAAGGGCACAGTGCGCTGGACTGGCGGCCGCACGATGGAGGGTGAAACCGACTCGGGCAAGGTCACACCGTTGTACTCCGAGACTGCGCCGAGTCCGATGGAGGTCGTGCTTCAGGCGCACGCAGGATGTTCTCTAGTCGACCTGCGTGTCGGCTTGAAACATAGAATGGATAATGTTCGAGCGATGTGGATCGAGATTGATAGCGACCGCGCCGAGGAATCTCCCCGCGTATTCACCGCGGTACGAATGCACTACGTAATTGAAGGCGATGTCCCCGAGAAACTAGTGCGACGAATTATCGCTCACTCCCACGCTCAGGATTGCTCGGTCGGAATCATGATTTCGCGGTCGGGCGCAAGTGTAGATTGGACACTGGATATCCGACCCTGAGCCCCGAACTTTACCCCTGAGAGAAGACGCGGATTATACATTTCCCAAGCCCAATCTATCTCCTCCGAGGAGGTCCTTTCCTCAATCATTAAAGTCCCTCCTTGGGCACAACCGAATCCTTCGCGCCTGCGAAGGACAGAATCGAGCCGGGGAAATGATTCGGAAGTGGTCAGAATGCAGACGCGAACAGATGATGAGACGGTCGCCGATGATGTCGAGCCCGAGAAGGGTCTAGTCATCGAGCGGCGTTTCACTTCCGCCGGCTCTGACCCCTTCGACGCATTCGATTGGATCGAGATGAGCGTCGAGATTCGTAACCCCGATGGGACTCTCGCGCACGAGATCGAAGGCGTGCAACTCCCGTCGGGATTCGCCGGAGTTCCCGGAAAGGTCTGTGCTCAGAAGTATTTGCGCAAGGCCGGCGTACCAGCCGCACTGCGCAAGGTGGCAGAGGATGGTGTCCCCGTTTGGCTGCAGCGCAGTGAGCCGGATTACGAGAAGCTGCAGACCCTCGCGGCCGAGGAGAGATTCCTCGGTGAGACCGATGGACGCGAACTATTCCGACGCCTCGCTGGGACCTGGACTTACTGGGGTTGGAATTACGGATACTTCGCCAGCGAGGCTGACGCGCGCGCTTACTACGATGAGATGTGCTATCTCATCGCCAGCCAGCGCTCGGCACCCAATAGCCCGCAATGGTTCAACACGGGCCTCAACTGGGCATACGGCATCACCGGCCCGGCCCAAGGTCACCACTATGTCGATGGAACGACGGGTGAGCTCAAACTCTCTGAGGATGCCTACACTCACCCGCAGCCTCACGCTTGCTTCATCCAATCAGTATCCGACTCTCTTGTCGGCGGCAGTGAGTCGATCATGGGCCTGTGGAACCGTGAGGCTTTGCTGTTCAAGTATGGTTCAGGAACCGGCTCCAACTTTTCGCGAATTCGTGGAGCCGGCGAGCCGCTCTCGGGCGGCGGCACCTCGAGTGGCCTGCTCTCATTCCTGAAGATTGGCGACCGCGCCGCGGGCGCGATAAAGTCGGGGGGAACCACGCGCCGCGCAGCGAAGATGGTCACCCTCGACCTCGACCATCCAGATATCGAGGAGTACATCGATTGGAAACTCTCCGAAGAAGAGAAGGTCTCGGCCCTCGTCATCGGATCGAGCATTCTGCAGAAGCATGCTGACTCAATCATGAATGCGATATGGGAGCATGACGAGGAAGCATCGCGCCTAGATCCAGCGGCTAACGGCGCGCTGAAGATGGCGATGGTCAAGGCTGTACGAGACACTGTCCCACAGCCTCACATCAAGCGAATTCTCGACCTCGCCGGCCAGGGATGGAAGCAGATGACCTTCGAAAAATTCGATACCGACTGGCAAGGTGAGGGGTACAACACCGTCTCGGGCCAGAATTCGAACAATTCGGTACGAGTTCCGAATTCGTTCATGGACGCGCTCCGAGATGATGGCGAGTGGAATCTCTACCACCGCACAGAATTGGCGCGGGCGGAAGAGGATGGTCGCGAGCCCTCAGCATGTCGCACGATGCCTGCATCCGAACTCTGGGACAAGGTCGCTTACACGGCTTGGGCCTGCGCTGACCCGGGAGTGCAGTTCGATACGACGATCAACGAGTGGCACACCTGTCCTGAGGGTGGTCGAATCAACGGTTCGAACCCTTGTAGCGAGTACATGTTCCTCGATGATACCGCTTGCAATCTTGCGAGTATCAACCTGCTTCACTACTACGATAAGGCGACGCAAACCTTCGATGTGGAGGACTTCCGTCACTCGGTTCGATTGTGGACCGCTACTCTCGAAATCAGCGTACTGATGGCTCAATTCCCAAGCAAGGAAATCGCCCGCAAGTCCTACGAATACCGCACCCTGGGCTTGGGCTACTGCAACCTCGGCTCACTCCTCATGCACATGGGTATACCGTATGATGACGAGCGCGGATACGCGATTTGCGGCGCGCTGACATCAGTCATGTGCGGCGAATCCTACGCTACCAGCGCCGAGATGGCGTCCGTGCTCGGGCCATTCCCAGATTACTCGGCTAATGCCGACCACATGCTGCGCGTGATGCGAAACCACCGCCGCGCAGCTTACGATGCTCCGGATGAGGAGTACGAAGGGCTGACCGTCGCACCGATGGGGATCAACTCAAAGAAGTGCCCGAAGGACCTCCTCGAGGCTGCTCGCGCTGCTTGGGATCGGGCTCTGCGCGAGGGTGAAGAGCATGGATTCCGTAATGCTCAGACCACTGTCATCGCGCCCACCGGTACAATCGGCCTGGTGATGGGCGCGGACACAACTGGCGTCGAGCCGCAATTCTCACTCGTTCAGTACAAGCAATTGGCTGGTGGAGGCTCGCTGCGCATCATCAATCGCGGAGTGCCCAACGCGCTCCGGCGATTGGGCTACTCCGATAAGGAGACCGAGACGATTCAGGAATACATCATGGGAACCGCCTCACTGCGGAATTGTCCGACGGTATCCACCAAGGTTCTCAAGGCGGCTGGATTCAGCGCTGCCAAGGTCAAGAGCGTCGAAGCCAGTTTCCCAGACGTCTTCGAACTACGCTCTGCATTCGCGCCTTCGATTCTTGGCGAGAAATTCTGCAGCGAGACTCTCGGGATGACGAAGGGTCAGTATGAGGACCCTTTCTTCGACGTCCTCGGTCACCTCGGATTCTCCGCGAGGGAAATCGACCAAGCCAATGACCACGTCTTCGGATACGGAACCATAGAAGGCGCTCCCGGGCTGAAAGATGAGCATCTCGCCGTCTTCGACTGCGCGACTCCGTGCGGAAAGTATGGCGAGCGCTCAATAGATTGGAAGGCGCACGTTCTGATGATGGCAGCCGCGCAGCCATTCATCTCGGGTGCAATCTCGAAGACGATTAACATGCCAGCGGATGCGACTATCGAAGAGATTCGCGCTGCCTATGAGTTGAGTCACGAAACGATGAACAAGGCCTGCGCGGTTTACCGCGATGGATCAAAGCTCTCGCAGCCGCTGATGAACCAACTCGTCGATGCAACCACCATCGCCGATGAGGAAGAGGAGAATGAGGCGGTAACCGTCGTCCACAAGATGGTCGAGGAGACCGCTGCCGCCCTCCCGATTCCGGCTCCGGCCGCAACCGTCCTAGCCGAGCAATTCGTTCACAATTACATCGCCACGCGCTGCCCACTACCAGACGTTCGCTCATCGAGCACGATGAAGGCGCGCGTCGGCGGCCACACGGTCTACCTCTCCTCGAGCACCTACGATGATGGTCGACTCGGAGAGATAATGATTACCACCTCAAAGGAGGGTGCGGCCTGGAGATCCTTGCTCAATCAATTCGCAATCGCCGTGTCAATCGGCTTGCAGTACGGCGTTCCGCTGGATGCCTTCGTGAAGTCATTCACCTTCCAGAAGTTCGACCCCAGTGGAATGGTCAGCGGTGGAAGCGGCCGCGTCAAGATGTCGACTTCGATCGTCGACTATATCTTCCGCGAGCTAGCGATACAGTACCTTGAGCGCGACGACCTCGCTCACGTCTCGGCTGAAGACATGGAGACCACATCGATCAGCCGACCGGAACAAACCGAGGACGGAGTCGTTCGCACCCAGGGTGAGAAGCGCAACATCCAGCCAACTCTCAACGCGTTCACCCCAACCGAGGATGAAGAAGCACGAATCCGCCGAATGGCTCGCGAGCGAGGATTCACCGGTGATATCTGCGATGATTGCGGTTCAAGCCAGATGGTTCGCAATGGCACCTGTCTGAAGTGCAATGCCTGCGGTGCGACCACTGGTTGCTCCTGATCACTCCAAAAGTGTGAGTGAATCTGGACTACGCATCTCTATCCAACGGAGCAATTCCGCGCGCGCCTCGCCATCTTGTGAGGCAACGTCAGCGACGGTTCGAGTGAATGCCTCAGGAGCGACTCGCGCTTGCTCTACGATGAGATTGCCAACGCGCGAGCGACCGACTGGCGACGAGGAGAGCCAGGCGCTTGGAAGCATCGAGTGGGGGTCGAGGGGGTTGGCGGAAAGGTGGTCGCGAAGCCCTGATTCGACTAAGCGCTGGACTGCCCGCTCACCGCCTTCGGTGAGAATCGTGAGTGCGCGCGGGACGAATTCCTCCTCGGATTGACGTGCCAACCCACCGACGAAGGTGGAGGTGAGATTGACCACTGAAGAGTCCTCATCGAGCAGGAGTCGGTCGGCGAGAGTCAGGGCTAAGTCCCGCTCCTGAGCATGGATTCGAGAGAGAGCCTCGGCAACTGTTCGACGAGCATTGACTGATCGATGGTCGGCCGAAGCGACGAGGATATCACGAGCTTGCTCGGGCGAGTGCGAGAGCATCTGCAAACCCGCACGCACGAATGGAGCGCAATCCTCTCCGTCGGCCGCGCCCAAGCCATCGATCACCCGCGTCGGAACGGCTAGGGCCGGGCAAAGCCTCAATGAAACCGAGAGGTTCTCAAGCCAGCGAGGTAGGACATTTGCCGCCGAATCGGGTCGCATCGAGAGCGTGTCGAGGATGCTCGTTGCGGCCATAGCGCCGGCCGGGTGAGGCGGCAATGGGTCCGCAGTATCCCTGTCTGATGACCAGGCGAGTTGGTGTCGCCCGGACACGTTCGAGTAAGGGAGATTACCGGGGGTGACAGCGTACGCAATCGCTTCGAGTAGGGAATAACAGTCGTCACGAGCGATGTCCGAGCCACCTAGAGCCAGCCCCTGAACCAGAGCCGCGCCTAGGTACCAACGATCGGTATCCGGGGATGTCTCGTCGAGGGCCACAGCTAACCAATCACGAGCCTGCAAAGCCAGAACTCGCTCGGCCATCTCTGCTGCATTCGACTCCAGCCAATGCGATTCAGCTTCCTCAGGGTCGATCGAACGCCGGGCGTAATCTGGGAGATGTCCGTCTACCAATTCGGTCAATCGCAGATTGAATCCTTGGCGGTCGATCGCAAAGATTCCAGCCGCCTGCCGAACCAAAGAATCCGCCTCGGCGGGCGGAATCGCAGGAAAATCCGGCAGCTCGAGCGGTGGATTTGGCAGCGGTGCGATCTCGTAGGCATCTCGCACAGCCTGCTTCAGCCGCTCGTCAGTCATCTGCCAGACCAAGGCACTGCCTTCGCGTCTGGCCATGCTGGCCACCGACTCAAATCTCGAGTTCGATATTCAGGTTCTGGATGAGTTCCTTGTACCTGTTTCGAATCGTAACCTCGGTCACGCCAGCGACCTCAGCGACCTCGCGCTGAGTTCGACGCTTGCCGCACAGAACGCTGGCGATGTAGATGATCGAAGCAGCGATTCCGGTAGGTCCGCGACCGCTGGTCAACTCCTTCTCCTGCGCCTTCTGAATCAACTCGTACGCCTTTGCTTGGACCTCAGCGTCGAGGTCGAGGCCCGAGCAGAATCGAGGAATGTAATCCTCGGGCTTGGTAGGTGGAATCTTCATTTTCAATTCACGCACCATGAATCGGTAGGTTCGGCCGATTTCCTTGCGACCGGTTCGGCTAGCCTCACCGATCTCATCGAGTGTGCGCGGATTGTTGCACTGGCGGCAGGCTGCGTAAAGCGAAGCAGCCGCCACACCTTCAATCGAACGACCGCGGATGAGTCTCTTCTCAACCGCTTTCTTGTAGTTGACAGCCGCCGTCTCGCGGATGCTCTTCGGCAGGTCGAGGCGGCTGGCCATGCGATCCAATTCTGCCAGAGCCATGGCAAGATTGCGCTCGGTTGCATTACTCACACGCGAGCGCTTCTGCCACTTCCTCATTCGGTAGAATTGCGAGCGGTAGCGACTGGAGATCGTCTTACCGGAGTAGTCCTTGTTCTGCCAGTCGATATCGGTCGAGAGACCCTTGTCGTGCAGCATCACGGTCATCGGAGCACCGGTTCGCGCGCGCTGGTCGCCCTGCTCGGGACTGAATACACGCCACTCGGCTCCTTGGTCGATGACCTTGTCTTCTAATACGAGACCGCAGTCATCGCAGACGACCTCTCCACGAGTCTCGTCTCGGTTCAAATTTCTCGAACCGCATTCGCTGCACTTCACTATGTCTTCAACCAGATACTCTGACATCCCCTCACACCCCCTTTCAGACAGAAAGGTAATATATTCGCAAAAGACTTCCTATTTAAACCTTAGAGTATCGCGAAATCGCCTTCGAAACGCCGCTTTGCGAGCCTGTGCCGCGTCTCGCTAACGGTGAAATAGCAACGGACCTTGGCCCGTACTGCAAGAGAGGTGCTTGAGTGGAGTCGTGGCCGCCGTCAGAAGTGAGATTGGCTCCTGAGAAGAGGGTGCTTTTCCTCACCAAGGATCTCGATTTGATTCGCAAGCAATTGTACGAAGGTCTCGATTTGCAGATGGCTGATTTGACGGTTGACGATTTGCTTGACGACATCAATACCGATGTGATGACTCCGGCTTGGGTTTGCTTCGACCACGATCCCGCTGTGCTCGCTGAGAACGCCTACGCTGGTTTGCTCCACGAAGGGCGCCGGGTCTTCGAGGAACGCGCTCTGAAAGACGGTGGCTTCGAGGTGATCGTCTCGGGCCACCGCAAGGGGACTGGCAGCAGCCGCGAGACGGCTGCCCAATGCGAGCGATGGTCTGGTATTCGCATCGTCATCGCGGCTTCCTTCGCGCCCATCCACGAGCGGAATAACATCAATCTCGGCCAGTTGATGGGCGACCATGCGATGCTCGAGCGGTTGCAGGCTGGTGAGAGCATCGCCCTGTCTGAATTCACCGGCAAGTACGATCCTGTGACTCAATTGATAATCGAGAATGGTGGGATATTCCCCTTCGCAAAGCGGTTGAAGGCTGGCGAGGTGGCTCTGCCGGTGGTGAGCACAGTCGAGGCTCCAATGACCATGGCTGAGAAGATGATTTCCAACAAGCTGCTCGGTCAGAATGGCTCGCGCGGTTACGTCAAACCGGGAGATGCGGTCATCGCTTCGGTTGACGGTGGCTACTCTCACGAGTTCACAACCGCGCAGGTTCACAATTTCCTCGCAGCAGAGTACGGCGAGGATTACGCTCTGCCGAACCCGCCGAAATTCGCCGTCTTCGAAGACCATCTTCTGTATGCGACTGGCGTAGCTAGATTCAGCAGGTTCGCGGATAAGATCCAGACTCTTCGCGACCTGCAAGTGTCCTTCCAGCGCCACACGGGTGTTCGTGATTATTCAGCGGTTGACGGGGTTAGCCCAGGGATTTGTCACCAGGTTGCGCGTGAGGAATTCATCGATGTCGGCGACTTTATTCAGGCCACTGATAGCCATACCTGCATGGGCGGAGCCAGCAATGCCCTGACCTACGGAGTCGGCTCGACCGAGTACGCAAACCTCGTCCACAACCAATTCGCTTTCGTCAAGGTTCCCGAGAGTATTCGCTTCAATCTGGTTGGCGAGCTCGACCCCGGTTGCACCGCGAAAGATGTGATTCTGCACATCCTTTGGAAGTATGCTGCGAAGTCGGATACGCTCGACCGCTCGATGGAATTTGGTGGGCCTGGATTGGCTTCGCTTTCGATGGACGAGCGGGCGACGCTGTGCAATATGGCGACTGAGTGCTCGGCTAAGACGGGGATTTGCGAGCCGGACGATTTGACGGTTGAGTGGTTGCTCGATCGCCGCGCTGATTTGAACGAGGATGAGATTCGGGCAGCCTTCGTGCTGCCCGATGATGATGCTGTGTATCATGGTGGAGTTCACACCATCGATTTGACCGAAATTCGGCCGATGGTGGCGCATCCGGGCGACCCGGATGCGGGAATTCCGTCGGACCCGACCAATGGAGCTTACATCGATGAGTTGGGTGAGGTATCAATCGATATCGCCTATGCTGGTTCTTGCACCGCGGGTAAGGACGATGATTTCGCTTACTACGCGATGGTGGCTGAGGCTGCGCTCGACGCTGGAATGACCGTTGCCGATGGTGTCGATTGTTACATCCAATTCGGCTCGAAGGCGGTCAAGGATTTGTCCGAGCAGAATGGTTGGACCGACCTGTTTGAGCGGGCTGGTGTGAAGCTCATCGACCCCGGTTGTGGGGCTTGTATCGGAGCGGGGCCGGGAGTATCTGACTTCGAAGAACAGGTTACCGTGTCGGCGATCAACCGCAATTTCCAGGGGCGTTCCGGCCCGGGCAAGTTGTATTTGGCGAGTCCATTGACTGTGATGGCGAGCGCCTTCACAGGAAAGATCACCTCGTGGCGTCCTGACTTATTCGAGTGAAATCGAACCTCTCAGGCCAATCCTGATTTGCTCAATCGCTCACGGCGAGCCATGTCTGAGTATGAGGTAGCACCGCACACGAAGGTTCGCAGGATTCCTGAGCGCGGTCATTACGATGAGGAGACTGTGCATTCGATCATCGATGCCGCGCTGATTTGTCATGTCGGATTCATCGAAGATGGGCGTCCATTCGTGATTCCCTGCATCCACGGGCGCGACAGTAGAACGCTGTATCTGCACGGCGCCAAAGCCAGCCGATTGATGGCAAAATCGGGCTCAGGCAAGCCGTTGTGCATCACTTTCACGCATGTTGACGCGATCGTCCTCGCCCGCTCGCTCTTCCATTCCTCGATGAATTACCGCTCGGTCGTCGCCTTCGGAATCGGACGAATCCTGGACGGTAAGGAGAAGATGCACGCCCTCGAAGTTGTCGCCGAGGGCCTGTGCCCCGGGCGTTGGGAAGGCGCGCGTAACCCCACTGAGAAAGAGATGCGCGCGACCTCTGTCGTCGCCGTAGATATCGAACACGCTGGAGCGAAGATTCGTGATCACGGTGTCGGCGACGACGAGGCAGACCTCGACGGGCCGTGGTGGGCAGGACTCCTGCCCGTCGAGCGGCGTATCCTCGATGCGGTGCCAAGTCCGGACCTCCGCATCGACCCCACGCCGCCAGAGCACGTGCAAGCAAGGGTCGGCCTCGTGCTCTGACATTCACTTTCAGCATCCAACACCCCTCTCCCTCCCTCAGGTTCAAGAGGCGGCAGTGCTGGCATCCGCCCGACCACGAGCAGGCCCCGTGTCATCAGGACAATGGGAGGACCTGGAGGGGGTAGTCGCCATGGCAGATGCAGAGAGAATCGCGAGCAAACAAAAGCAGATTTCGATCAGTGAATTCTTCGAGAAGAACAAGCATTTCCTCGGCTTCGACACCCTTCAAAGAGCCGTGATCACCGCCGTCAAAGAGGCCGTGGACAACTCTCTGGACGCCTGCGAAGAGGCACGCATCCCACCCAACATCAGAGTCGAGATTAATCGCTTGGAGGGCGACCGACTCGAGTTGATCTGTCAGGACAATGGCCCGGGAATCCCTCGAGATTCGGTCGAGAATGTCTTCGGTAAATTCCTGCTCGGATCGCGCTTCCACGCGATCCGCCAAACCCGCGGCCAGCAAGGAATCGGTATCACTGGCGTGGTCATGTATGCACAATTGACGACGGGGTCGAAGACCCATGTCGTCTCGAAAATCGCATCAGATACCTCAGCGGTTCACGTTGACCTCGGTCTCGACACCCGCAAGAATCGCGCAACCAAGTCAAACGAGCGGCGCGACGTCTGGTTCGAGGATGGCGAAGAGGTCGAACACGGGCTGAAGATACGCACGGTCATGCGCGCGAAATACCAGCGCGGTCGCCAATCCGTTCATCAATATCTGCGGATGACAAGCATCGTCAATCCACACGCGACAATCAAATTGACCGTACGCGACCGCGAGGGTGAAATCATCGACGAAGGGCATTGGATTCGGACCACTGAGCGCCTACCGCGCGAAGTGGAAGAAATCAAGCCGCACCCGCACGGAATCCACCTCGGCCAGCTCCAGCGCATGCTCAAAGAGGCCGAGGAACGCAAGCTCACATCCTTTCTCCGCCACAATTTCTCAGGCGTCAGCATGCGCGCCGCCCGCGAAATTCTCAAACTCTCAGAACTCGACGAGGGGCGCACTCCGGTTCGCATCAAGCCCGATGAGGCCCAAGCTATGCTAGATGCATTCCAACAGGTCAAGTTGCTCGCCCCTCCCACCGATTGCCTATCGCCAATCGAAGAGATTCTTATCAAGAAAGGACTGTCGAAGGCAATCGATTCGCGCTTCGCATCGACCGTCACTCGCAAACCGGCGGTCAGTCAGGGACAGCCCTTCCAAATCGAAGTCGGGCTGGTCTTCGGCGGCGACCTCGCCGCCGATGGGCCAATAGAAGTCCTGCGGTTCGCCAATCGAGTCCCACTGATGTACCAACAAGGAGGTTGCCTCCTAACCAAGGCGCTCGAGTCCGTCGATTGGAAGCGATACGGACTCGACCAGCCGGGCGGACGAGGCCTACCGAAAGGCCCGGCCGCCGTACTTATCCACCTCGCATCAACCAATGTCCAATTCACCAGCGAAGCGAAGGAAGCGGTGGCGGATAACGAGGAGGTTTTCGAGGAGATTCGGCGAGCGATGTTGGAGGTTGGGCGAGGTCTGCGCAACCATCTGAAGAAGAGTTCTCAACGCAAGAAAGCACAGGAGAAATTCGACCTGATCAACATCATTCTACCAGAGATTTCCCGCAAATCCAGTGAGATGCTAGGCCGCGACGAACCCGATCTCGCACCCGTAATCACCCGCATCATGAACGCGGTCTTCCTCGAGGACGAAGTCGCTTGGGACAAGGATACGAAACAATCCATATGCTCTGTGACCATCTACAATTACACGGCTCGCGCACGCGCTTACACGATTCTCGCCAAATGGCCCGAGGGTGAGGGCGTGCGCATCGCAGACAACCCACGCGGTGGGCGGAAGGAGACGACTGGGCTCTGGGCTTGGCGCCTCGATACTCTCAACCCGGGGGAGTCGGCAGAGATTCGCTTCACGGTCACGGGGTTGTCGAAGGGGGATTGGACCGAAACCGACATCTTCTTCCGCGGGAACGGAGAGATAATCGGAGCGACGAAGATCGACGAGAAATTGCTTGATGAAATGCGTAAGATCGAGGCGCTGGCGGCCGCCGAAGCAGAGCATGCGAAGGCGGCCGAAGTCAATTCGATGGAGCGTTTGGCCGAGCGGACGGAGCCAGTTGAAGCAACGGTTTCTGGGGACGAGAGGGTTGATGCTCGCGAAACCGAAGAACCAGTGATAGCTGCTGCTGAGGTGGTTCCCAACACCGATACCGATTGGTTTGGAATGAAGGAAGGTGGTGCTGAATGAGCGCGAATGGATTCACCAAGGAAGAAGTCATCGAGGCGCTGCACGATATCGCAGGCGAGATGCACAATAAGATGCTCAAGGGTGAACCGCCGACGATGACTCTGCCTGTTCGAACCAAGCAGAATATCGCCTTCGACAAGCGCCTCGGGGTCTACAAATATGGCAAGAAGAGGTCGACTCGCGACGCGACTTCGCTAGGGTCAGCGCGCCAATTGCTGCGCGCATTGCATGTCACAGAATTCATCGAAGAGATGATCGAGGCTGGAAAATCCTCAACACTGAGAGAAATGTACTACATCTCCGAAGGCTGGGGGCATGGTAAGTTCGGATCTCAAAACGAGAGTAATAATCTCGCAGAGGATCTTGAGATTATCACAAAGTGCATGCGCGAGGATTTCAAACTCCGCCCCGAAGAAGATGGAGCCCGTATCATTGGGAACATCACCTTCGAGGAGCGGAATCGTCGCGGCGAGTGGATGAGAATCAATTGCCGCGACGATGTCGGAGACTCCGGTTACGGAGTTCCGTACAATGTCGAGGCAGAAAAGATCCGACTCGTCGACCATGACGTGGATTTCGTCATGGCGATAGAGACTGGTGGTATGTTCGACCGACTCGTCGAGAACGGATTCGACGAGTCGGCTCGCTGCGCACTGATTCACCTCAAGGGCCAGCCAGCGCGCTCAACCCGCCGCATAATCAAGCGAATGAATGAGGAATGGGAGATTCCTGTTATCGTATTCGCCGACGGCGACCCTTGGTCATATCGAATCTATGCATCGATTGCATATGGCGCGATCAAGACAGCGCATATCTCGGAATATCTAGCAACGCCGAGTGCCGATTATCTCGGGATCACGGCCGATGACATCGTCAGGTTCGACCTTCCCGCTGATGACTTGTCGAGTAAGGATATACAAGCTCTTAATGCCGAACTGAGTGACCCACGATTCGCCGATGCCTCCTGGCAGGATGAGATTAACCTCATGCTCGAGCTCGGCAAAAAGGCTGAACAGCAGTCTCTCGCAAAGTACGGTCTCGATTTCGTGACCGATACATACCTGCCGGAGAAACTGGCAGAGAAAGGCTACAATCTGCCCTGAGATTGTGATAGCCAGCATCAAATGTGAGCGGCGAGTGAGTGGAGCGTGAGCCTCGACTATCGCCGCATCGCGATGTGGACCTCAGGAATCTCCTGCGCACTTCTTCTGGTCGCCATCGCAACCTCTGGCAATGCCATGGATGCGATGAGGCCGATGCTCGATCCCGAGCAGGAGAATGTGATGCGACTCGACCCGGGCGAGAGTGAAGGGGCTGAACTCATCGATTCTCACTACTATGTTGCATTGAGAGTCGTCACGGATGGCAAAGACCCCGCTGCAGACCTACGGATGGTTAGCGGGAATGGTGAGGATGAGATCGAAGGATCCGCACCCGGCTCACTTCACGTCGATAGGCAACTCGATGCAGACGGACCCACTTACCGCCCCGTGAGAGTATTCATCGTACCCGAAAGTGGCGATTACACATTGCACAACGAAGGAGATTCGGAACTTTGGCTAGTCGATGATTTCGCGAACGAAATGCAGGTCTTCACCGACCCGACGGTGCTCGTCATGTTCGGCTCCTGCTGTCTGGGTCTAATCGTCGGGCTCGTCGCCATCGTCTTCGCGATTCTCACCCTGCGCAATCGCTCGCCAGAACAGAAGAAGATCAGTGGAATCGTCATCGATGGACGAGTGATGACCACCGATGAAGTGTATCGCGCACACCAAGAGGGAGAATCTCAATCTGCAGAGCAATCTGTCCAAGTTATCCACAGTACAAGCGAATCCGTGCCAGATCCATTCATCGATAGTACGAAATCAACACCATCCGCAATACCCGACACACAACCCGTTAAGTCGCCTGAGTCGGCGAATGACACCTCGGCCGCGGATGGGGAAAAATGGCGTTGGTGGGACGAGGGTTGACCTCGACAGCCCCGCAGTAAACCGCTCAGACGTGGTTTCGCGGCACACTCGGGTTTTTATTCCCCCTCCGACTACACAACCTTGAGTTGGTAAGTCGTGGTGGACTTCGATGAGGCTCTGACAATCCTCGAGAATAAGGCACGTCGCGACATTCTACGCCGTCTTGCGAAGGAGCCGCACTACCCTCTCCAGCTGTCTGAATTACTCGAAATCAGTCAACAGGCAGTCGTCAAGCATCTGAAAGTGCTCGAAGCGGCTGGCTTCGTCGATTCCCAGAGGGTTCCCTCGGTCAAGGGTGGTCCTCCGAAGAAGATGTACACGGTGAATCAATCATTCTCGCTGCGCCTCGACCTCGGTCCCAACCTATTCCGTGCAGAGCACCGCACCATTCCCAAGGGTGGTCCTATCCGTCTGTCTTCGCGGCTTCCAGGGGATCTCGACGCCGTGATCGGTGAGATCGGTACGAGGCGTCGCCTTCCGCTCGTCGATGCCATGTCGATGCTTTCTGAGATGGACCGCGCCCTCGAGCGCATCGATGAACAGCGCGACGCGATAATCGCCCTGCACCAGCAGGTGATGCAGAAGGTCGCGCCTTCAATCGATGAATCATCAGAGACTTACGAGGAGAGGCAGCTTGCGCACGCGATGCTGAATCACCCTCGAAGACCCCTCGACCTCGACCTCTTCTCGCAAGGGCTGCGCATCCAATCGATGCAAGCTGAGGCGATGATGGATGGGCTTCGCGAACGGTTACTGCGAGACTTCGCCTCAGGCTCTGGCAGCGTCATCGCCGCCCGTGAAGGCACGCCCTTGCCATGGTGGCTAGCCCGCTGAAGACTCACACCCACCAAGGCAGCGGGCACAGAAGGTCCAAGCTCGGGTTACGAGGCTCAGAAGATCTGATCGTCATCGGATAGGTTCGCCAGTAGGCTGCTCTTCTCGGCGAAGCGAGCAAGAGCCTCCATCCTGCGACCATACATCACAACACCAGCCACGCCCATCAGAGCGATTGTTGCACCGAGGATGATGGCTGGTACGGAGTACTGAGCGACGACCTCGACTCCGACATCGAGGAAGCCCCAATTGGATCCCATCTTGCCATCGACCATCTGGATGTTATTGTCCTCATTCGATTCGACAATCATATTGTCTGGATCGATGACCACCGCAATGTCGTGCGACCCGGCCTTGACCAGATACAACAGAGTCAATGATGGTGGATCCTCATCGCCTCCAACACCCATCGGCATCACGGCTTCGACGAGTTGCCTGTAGGCGATGTTCTCCTCGTCACAGCCATGCTTGGCGATCGAGCGCTTGGACTGATCAACGCAGAGAACGACATTTACATCGGTCGCGTGGATGTTTCCTATGTTGCGAATCTGCACGTTGACCGAAAGCATGTCGCCGACCGAGGCCGTCTTCGAACCCACTGTGACGCTGACTATCTCCAGATCGGGTGCACGTAGCCTCAATTCGAGTATCTGCTCGTTGGTATCGCAATTCGGCCTGGTATTGTCAGGCAGGCCGTCGCCGTTCTCGTCCAGCGTGCACGAATCATCCCAAATCGATGTCTCATCGTGATCTCCGCCAGTCTCAGAAGAACCGAAGGAGGAGAGCACCTTGATTCCAATCTCTCTATCGCTGAGCGCGGCGGCTGGATCGATATGGATTATCGCAACTATATGCAAGGTCGTGTAAGCAGGCATTACCGGTAACATGACCGTTCCAGCCGAGGTTCCAACTGCGGTCTTGTAACACTCATCATCAGCAGGATTGTCGCCGATTGTCAATTGCACACATGGGCGCTCGATAGGGAACTCCGTATCGAAGCCCTCGACCAGAGCGAAGTTGACCCTCCAGCCGCTCAGAGTATTCATTCCGGGGGCTGCGTCCCATCCCGCACCCGTCTGGGTGTGATTGTGAATCGATGGTTGATCGGGGACATTGCCGAAATTGCTGACATTCATCGTATAGCGCACCACTCGGCCGGGGGCCGTTGTCTTGATTCGGGACTCGACTGCAGGGTCGAGCTCGATTCGCATATCGTGGAATTCAACGATCTCGATATTGAGAACTATGCTATCGCGTAATTTCGTTCCCTGATATGGCTCCTCACTGAAGACATCCAATCGAACGACATAGTCTCCCGCGAAGGTCTTCTCAGGCACATTGATGTGAATTTCAATTTCCTGAGTCGAATCTCGCGGGAGTTCCTCGAACAAGACCCTCGGAATCTCGATATCCCAGACATCTGAATTGCCATTCGAGTCGACGATTGAGTGGACTGCCATATCGTATCGATCGTGACCATTTCCAATATTCTCGATGATGGTGTCAAGCTGGAATGATTCACCTGGATGTAATTGCAGATTCGTCTGAGGAACCGATGCTTCCAGATCGTAGACCTGAATGACATTGGTCACCAGCACGACCGAGTCGCGAACGCGAGGCGCGCCTTCCAGATGCGCCTTGACCGTGACAGATTCACCCAAGCCCGCGGTCGCATTGTACGGCGCGCACATAATCGCTGTGACCGTATACGGGGTTTCAATCAGCGACCAATATCTCGGATCATCATCGGGTATTCCGTTTCCTCCTGGCGCATTGGCGAAGTCAAGGTCGACCGTCCAGTGATCGTAGCGCCATGTTGACTCAGAAATCTCTGGTGGTCGCTCCTCGGGGCCACCGGGAGTTGTGAATATCAGGTGGCCAGGTGTGAAGTGCTTGGTTACCTCGATATCGAACTCAGCGCAGTCACCGGGGAGGACGTGTTGAGTCGTATCACCGAGATTGAAGACGATATTGCCGGAGCTTCGAATCGAGACATTGATCCACAATTCAAGCACATCGTAAGTCCCTCGATCTACAGATAGGACCGGCTCACCCGTCGACCATCCCTTCAGATAGATCACGAATGTCCCAGGGTCCTGAGACGTCGGTACATTGACCTGTAGATTACGGGTGACCGATTGTCCTGGATCGAGAGAGAGCGATAACGGGAAGGTCACACCCCAACCGAATGGTAAGCCCCATTCCGTCTGACCTTCTCCAGTCGCTGGATCGTAGAATTCGAAGGTATCGTAGACATTTCCTGTATTCGTCACCGTGATTGAGAAAATCGCTGATTGGCCTTGCTCGACATCGACCTGATAGTGGCTGGTGTCGAGATTGATTCCATGAACCACGTCCATCAAGGTGAGTGTCAATCTCTCATCGTTGATCGCTGGATCCTTGTGCGATACCGCGTTCACGGTGATCGCCGCCAACTCATCCTCATTCGCCTGATAGATTGTTGGCGCGCGCACACGCATGTAGATTGGTACCACATCGCCACCACGCAGGAATACCGGCGTCGAATCGAAAATCGGTGTGTGGTTGGTGGCGAAGAATAACGTCGCGGTCCAATTGTTCGGGACGCCTTCCATCGTCACGGTATATGTGTCCGCGACGAGTTCAGCTGGGCCCGGAGTCGGGTTGGAAATCGTCATGTTGTATGTGGTCTGTTGGCCCGGCTCTATCGTGTGATAGAAGGTCTCAGTCTCGGTCAGAGCAACTTCGACGAGCCCTGTTAGAACATGCACGTAACATATCGTATAGGCGCCTTGATTATTCTGGTCATTGCATCGATTGGTGTCAGACCAAGCGATGTGAACGCCGCTTCCCAAGTCATTGGCGAAGGCTGGTGGTTGACCAAGATCAGGAGCGAATGGCGAGTTGGGGCCGAGTTTGTCAGATTCCCAACTCGATACCTCGTTGAGTTCCCAAGGATCGATGATACCTGAAGCGAGGGAGTTCAGTGGGAAGCCCTCTGGGTAATCGTCGTTGGTGTGGTTGAGGCGGACGTACATGATGGTCTCGCCTTGAGTCTCATTGCCATTATCCAACCATGTGATGTGCGCATTATCGAACGAGTCGGTGAGGATCTCAGGCATGTGGGAATTAGCCCCGTATGGCCTGTCTTCATCGACGCCGTCGATTCCTTCGACGTTCGAGATGACCGAGTCCGTGATCTGCTTGATTCCGTAGGATGGAAGTCCTTCCTCAGCTCCGTCCCAAGCAGCTGCTCCACGCAGGCGCAATCGGACATAGTAAATCTCGTAATTCACAGAGATATCGAAGCCGTAGGCTCTTCCATCCATCCAAGCGATGTGAGTATTGCCAGATGTGTCAATTGCTATGGATGGATGCAGACTGAACGCATCCTGTAGTGTGATTCGAGTATCATTGACAACCACGAGGTGACCATATCCTTGATGGTCGGATGATGGACCGACGTCCTCTACGTAGCGATTGTTGACGATTCTAGTTCCGGAATCTCCCTTCGTCCAGCCAGCCCACGGGCTGTCGAGCAGCGAGTGGGGGTCGAGGATGGTGAGGAAAATCTCACGAGAGTTATTGGTCGCCAGATAAACCAGCGCCTCGACCATCAATTGCAAGTCGGCGGCGCTGCTGCCGGAGGTCGGGAAACTGTACATCTGACCGCCGGCATCGGTATTGCGAGTCGTGGTACCTGGACAGGTTCTGGTTCCGATGGAGACGAATCCGTTCGGGCATTGAGCCAGATCCTGCATGTGCGAGCCGACATCTGTCGAGCCCGAGCCCCATCCAGCTGCAAGCAGCGGAACCGGGACGATGTCAGCGATGACGCACGCGTCGTGAGCTTCGTTGATGCTCTGAGTGTCATCGGATTGCTGAGCAGGATCCCCGCCGTATGGACCCTCGTCGGAAATCGGGATGACAATCTTGGTCGCATTGGGGTTCCATCGGTGGTCGAGGGCTGTCGGCGGATTGGCTGAGTTGCCCATGCGGCCCATGGCGTCGCGCCATGACAGACATGCCCATGTCGACGCTGGCCCCCAAAATTCGGAG
Organism: uncultured Candidatus Poseidoniales archaeon; assembly: GCA_964576865.1. Classification (GTDB taxonomy): domain Archaea; phylum Thermoplasmatota; class Poseidoniia; order Poseidoniales; family Thalassarchaeaceae; genus MGIIb-O1. The sequence goes on from CAZNVK010000012.1 coordinate 43,828, forward strand.
TAGTACCCTCCGTCTTGAGGTAGATTGATTGCGCCGCCGTTGTAGACAACCTCGGTCAACTCACGGATTCCACCAGAGTTGTCCGATGGGTTCTGTCCTAGGTGAGTTGTGCGTGGACCCTGACTGCCAGAGCCACCGGTTTGGTATGCAGCAGCACAGGTTCCCGAAGTCGCTGCTGCCGGCCAGTTGCCGCTGAGAGCATATAGTGTCTCGAAGACAGTCATGTTGGCATCCTCGAGCATCGGCTTGAGTCCTTCGAAGTAACCGCCGCTGGCGAAGTTTCCACCGTAGAAAACCACGCACATGTCGGCCCACTCGGTATTCATCGAACCCGAGGTGTCAATCGGAACGACCATCTCGACCTTGCCGCCGCGGGTATCATCCCAGACGATCTGTACGAAATCATCCGCATCGACGGCGACATCAGGGTGTCCCTTGTGACCGATGATCGGGGTCAGCAGTGTGTCCTCGATGGCGACGATGGCCTCCCTTCCGGGGAGGTCAATCTCAAGCATCGAGTAGTAAATCTGCGGCTGCTGGTAGAATTTGTCCAACTGCTCGTAGGCATCTTCCCAGACGATGTGAGGGTTATTGTCTGAGTCGACATCGATGGCAGGCCAATCGCGGTTCTGCTGATGGCTGACGACTTCTTCGTCGTTGATAATCGAAAGAACCGCATCGAGTCCAGAGCTTCCATCCTGATCATCTTGGGAGGGGTCCAAGAGTGCATAGAGGATGCTCCACTGGCCCGACTTGTCGGCCCAGACGATGTGGACGTTATCGTCGGAATCGACGACCACGTCCGGATGCCAAGCGCGGTGAGTACCGGCATCCGAAATCTGAGTTTCATCGATTAGCACATCTCCTCGAGCATCGAGCATCTTGTAGTAGAGGTGATGCGTATTTCGACTCCAAACGAAGTGGGTATTACCCATTGAATCGGCGTCCATTGCGACCATTCTGTCGCTGTGTGTTCCTCCATTCACGACCTGTACCGCATCTGTCAGAACAATCTCGCTTCCTTCAACCGGCTCCGAGAATTCCAACGCTGCGAACATGCTCATCATCATGATGAGAACCATCGTGACACTGTTCCTTACCTTCACTGTCTCCATTACGCTCCCTCCAGCATCAATGCTGCAACATCTCGTTTCGCTCGATTTGGCTACTTAACCTCAACCCCCACGCGTCAGGCGTGCGCGCGAGGCAAGGGGTGTGGAGGAGAGTTGTTGTCAGGCCCGGTCAGGGCCTTTGGGCTGGGATGATGGTTGCGTCCCTGAGGTACTGGCTCTAGCTCCGTTCAGGCCCACTCGGCGGGGTCGAAATCGCTTCCGAATCCGCCGGTCTCATCGGTGTCGATCGATTGAGGCTCGGGAGTGCTTGGAGCCGGTCTCCTACCACCTTGTCGTGGCTTCTTGGCCTTCTTCTTGGCCCAATCGTCGACCGGTCCCGGCTTGCCGATTCCTTGGCCATAACCGAACTTGATCTGGTGGATGAGTTCGAGTTTGGTCAACCATACCTTCCGCATGGTCTGCATGAATTCGTTCTGGGTCAAACCATCGAACCAAATCGGTCGTGAGAGATTGAAGGCTTGCAGTGGACCAGGCGGGTCGTCTTTCGCTTTGTTCGTCTTACCGACGTGAAGGACCCAATCGAGGTCGGCCCGGGTAAGTTGGATTCGTGTCATGTGAAGCCATTCATCCCATGCGTCGGGGTCTTCTGCTGAGTGTTCGCGCATCTCGTTCTGCTGACCTTCGTCGACTCGGGTGATCGAGTAGATGAGAACGAGATTGCGATTCTTTGGGATGACCACGTTGAAGACGTGCCCTTGTTTTGTTGGAGGGTATTTGACGTGTAGGTGAAGCAAGGCTTGGGCGTCTTCGACCTCGCGGGCTTCGAGCTTCTCGCTGGCGAGCCAAGCCTTGACGGCGCTCGCAGCGGTCTTGCCATCCATGAGGTTGGCTACTGGCTGTCCTATTTGAGAGCGCCGAGGCGCGAGGCGATGGAATTGACGAGCTGGTATAGCCTCGCCCCATCTTCGCTGCGAGCCAAGCGGAGGCGGGTTGAGGCGGTGCGTGAATCGGACCATAGGTCGTAGGAACGGGCTGAGATGAGGGCTGCGAGATAGAACGTCAGGATGAGGAGAAGGAAGGTCCAGAGGGTTGCGAGTTCTAGTGCTCCTGCGGTGAGTAGAAGCGTTGCCAGAATGGCGACGGGGGGCCAGAAGAATACCGGTGAGAACATTGCCGCAAGCATGTAGTAACTGGTTCGTGAGTCGAGGCCTTCATCGCTGTCCTCAGCCATGAACCGGGCCAGTGCCCATTGAGGACCGGATGAGGGTATGATAATCGGTAGCATCGCAATCATGCCCAGCAATCCGATTACGCCTGATAGGTGCTCTCGCGACGACTTCCCTCGAAGTTCATTTCGTGGAGCAAGTTCCGTTGCGTAGAGCTCGTGGTTGTGGAGGATTTCAGCCGCTTCTCTGGCTTCAGCGAGCATGGAATTCTCTTCGTTCGCACCGATGGTCTCGCGCACCTCACGCGCCCCGTGGACTTCCTCAGAGAGTTTGGTCAACGGCGCTCCGACCTTATTGGCACCGATATGGGCGATTAGTTTCCAGGCTCGATAAGTCTCCCAATCTGGGGCGTCAGGAGTCAAAGGGGAGAGCGCGTCGAAGATTCTTGTTCGCATCTGGATCGTCTCATCGTGCGAGGGTTCGACCCATTCGCCCTCCGTCAACTTGGCTCGGTCTTCAGGCGAATGAGTCGAGGGAATCTCGATCGGTTCGCCGAACTCTACATAGTGATCGGTTCTCAGCCAATGGTGAGTTCGCCAATGCAGCCCGACGGGCTGCACTACCGGGGGTGGAAGGCCTTTCTCGGCGGCGATAGCTGCTGCTGCCAGAGCCGAGCGCGAGGAACCTGTTCGCAGAGCATGGAGTTGCGATTCCTGATGTGACTTGCCCTCGGGCATGACCACTGCTGAATTGCCCGAAGCTAGGCAGGCGGCGACTGTCAGCATGCCTCGATCGTTGATGTAGCGGGCGAACTCTGCATCGACCACTCCCGCTTCGATTTCGGCGCGGCGCAGAACCGGTTGTGAGCCAAAGCGTCGCGCCCACCAGCCGATCACCGGACGGGTCATCAAATCGTGTCGACCAAGAGAGATGACCCGTTTCTTCTGCACTCTGGTGATGACCATTGGGTCGACCAATCCATTGATGTGTGTGGCGACATAGATTACCCCGCCCTTCGCGTCTGGAAGTGGGTCGGCTTCCCAATTGCGGAAAATCGCTTGATTTCCGAGCTCGAACATCAAGTCCAGAGCGGTCTGTGCCCAGCGCGTTCCAGGGTGCTTTCCGCTATGGTCGAACGGCACCCTCTCGAGTTTCTCCCGTTTCAGACGCGTCGCGCTCTTGGAGAGTTCCGGGAGAATCTCCGGCGCGTTCTGAGAGTCGGTCACGACGCCGCGAGGTTGGTGCAGGTTGAGAATACACCGATGCTGCTTCATCGCAGCGTGGATCGCCTAATCCATCGCTGCTGCGATGTCTTCCGCGAGGGCTGGAGCCGTTGAATGATCGATTTCCCCATATGGCCAGACGAAGGAATGGGTCGATTCGGGGAATCGTGGGATGATGTGGATGTGGACGTGGGCGATGGACATCCCAGCCTCGCGCCCATTGTTTTGAAGCAGATTGTATGCGGTGGCACCCGTAGCTTTCAGAATCGCTCGCGAAATCTTCGGTAGAACCCGCCCGAGTGCTGCTGCAGAATCTTCGCTGAGTTGATCCATCGAGGGCGCTGGCTCTTTCGGTATCACTAGAGCGTGTCCCTTCGTCAAGGGTTGAATATCGAGAATCGCGATGACATGTTCGTCCTCATACAATTTGTACGAAGGAATCTCACCGTCGATGATTCGGGTGAAGATGGATGGCTCCTCGCTCATCCTACAACCTCAGGAGGTGGCAATCTGCTCGGCCAGAACGATCATGCCCTCGACTTGCAGTGCAGTTGCGAGTTCTGTGTTCATCACACTGGAGGGGTCTGTGACTTTGATTCCGTTCGACTTCAGGTCGGCGAGCGAGGCGGCCGCGGCCTTCAGTGATGCCTCGTCTTGGGAGCCGTTGGCACATGATGCCATGATCGAGGAGAGGGTTGCTGCTGTTTGGCCGACCGAGGCTCCCTCATCGCTGCGAAGTGCCTTGATTCTCGCCTCCGAGGCTTCGGTGGCTGTCAGAATTTGAGCCGAGCCGCTGAAGGAGGCGTCTGCGGCCCAAGCGCCTGCATGAGCTCCTGCTGCTTCACCTCCAACCAAGTCATCGAGGAGTAGATTGCCTGCTAGAAGCCCCTCGCCGTGCATGCCGTTGTTGGCGGAGCGCCCGGCTGCGTAGAGGCCAGTTGCCCACTTCTTGCCGTTCTCGATGGTGACTCGGCCGTGCTCATCGACCGGCGCACCGCCGGTCGTAGCCGCGATGCTGGTGGTGATTGGAACCACATCGCGGGAGATATCCAACCCCGTTCTGTCTTTGATACGGGCTTTGGTGTTGGCGAACCAAGCGCTTGCGTCTGAGTCAAGGGTCCGTAAATCGAGGATGCAATCGTCTGTGCCGACCTCAGAGGAGTCTACATCCTCGCCACTGGACTTGCGGACTCGGCCGCCTGCGCCGAGTACATCGAGGCTGAGATGTAGATCGGTGCCTCTGACTGTTAGCGGATGGGAAGGGGTGCTCGCAAGACCCGCGAGTGCGATTCCTGCCAAACCGGCAAGCGAAGATCCGAGTCCGGCGCCATTTGCGGGACTTGACCAGATACCTTGGTGGCCATCGGTTGCGAGAATCACCGCCTTTGTTTGGATTCCGACAACCCCGCCGGTCGATTGGTCGAATGCGGTGAGACCGCGGACCTGATCATTGTCCATCACCAAGGACATCGCTTGCAAGTCAGCGCGGCGGATTACGCCGCGCTTCATCGCCTGCTCCTCAAGGATGCGGGTGGTATTGCGGCCGGTGGCATCACCGCAGCCAGTCAGGCGTGGCATACTGTGGCCGGGGGCTTCAGCTGCGTGCGGGAGTCCTCCGCTGCGTCGGCGCAGGACGAGTCCCCAGCGCTCGAGCTGAGCGAGGACTGCGACGCCCTCGCCGCAGACGCGGGCGGCGGCCACCTTGTCGGTCGAATCGCCGCCAGCGGCAATCGTGTCATCTCGGTGAGCGGCCGAACTGACCTCGTCGATCGAGGCTGCGATTCCAGCGAGGTCGGAATTCGCGCTTCCAGCGCCGATTCCGCCGGACTCGAGAATCACTGGAATGGTTCCTGAATCGGCTGCAGCGATAGCAGCGCGAAGGGCAGCAGGGCCAGAGCCGATGATGACCAAATCCC
>CAZNVK010000013.1:0-47771 GCA_964576865.1 uncultured Candidatus Poseidoniales archaeon
CGGATTTCGTCTCGCGCAATCCAAACATCAAGTGGGTGCAATCGGCTGTAGCACCAAGTGAGGCCATGCGTCCAGCGAAGAATTCCCAACGGTCGTGAGGCACCTTTCCAGCCAACATGGCAGGAGCGTGCGTAGCCCCAGCAGCCCGCAAAGCATCGACAAGTCCCCTCATCCGAGGTTGAGCCTCAATGGGGTCAGGGGCATCATCCCCACCCGACTCGAAGCGGGCGCGGTCAAGCGATTTGCGCACCCAGTGAATATTCGAAACCCCAGAACCATCGGCACCAACCAACATCATTCCGTTCTGACGCCCTCCGGTCAACCAGTACAATTCGACGGGGTCATCGATCAGCGCCGACTCCAACCCAGCCTCAGCCAGTGCGACAGCGAGCCGACCCCGTCGCCCTTCCAACTCGCTGACCGGCACCCGCCAATCCTGCGCATCAGGGCCGGTCAGCCGTCCCGCATCCCATGCCATGAACGCCCCACCGAGCACCGAACACAAAGGCATTGGGGGAGGTCCATAGAGTGGTTTCGACCTCGACCCTCATCCGCCATCATCAAAAGACGCCCGCTGGTGGCCAGCATCGTGAACGGCGTTCTGTCGCTGGACGACATTCGCCTGAGTGGCAAGCGTGTGTTGTATCGCGTGGACATCAATTCGCCCCTCCACCCCGAGACCGGAGCCTTCCTCGACGACGGCAGACTTCGTGCGATTACCCCCACACTATCGGACCTCTCCGATGCGAAGGTGGTGATTCTCGGCCATCAATCGCGGCCCGGCCGATCCGATTTCACGGACTTGTCAGGGCACGCCGACAGGCTCGCTAGAATCCTCGGACGTCCGGTTCGATTCGTGCCTGACGTCTGTGGTGAGGTGGCCATCGAGGCGATCCGCGGGATGGGCACGGGTGAGATTCTCTGTCTCGACAATGTCCGCATGCATACCGAGGAGATGGCCCTCAAGAAGGCCGGGCTCGAGGAGCTGAGACTTTCCCAAATTGTCAGCGAACTCGCCCCCGAATTCGACGCCTACGTGACCGATGCCTTCGCCGCAGCACACCGAAATTCGCCAACGCTGACCGGCTTCGCAGACGACCTGCCGTGTATCGCAGGCCGCTTGATGGAGAGTGAAATCAGCGCCCTCCAGACAGCAGTAGAAAGCCCGCCCCGCCCCTATGTAGCAATCCTAGGCGGGGCAAAAGCCGACGATTCCTTCCGCGTCGCCAAGAACCTCATCGCGCGAGGAATCGTCGACACCATCGCCTTCGTCGGCGTTGTCGGAAACATGGTCATCTGGGTGCAAGGAATCGACATCGGAGAAGGAAATAAGGAGTTCATTCGCACTACCCTCGGAGACGATTTCGACGCCGCCTGGGCGATGGCGGAAGACCTCGTTGCCAATCATCCAGACCTGCTCTTCGTGCCCAGCGATGTTGCGGTGGAAGTAGGCGAGGAACGTGTGCCGAAGAAGGTCGACGAGCTACCAGTACCCCATCCAATCTACGATATCGGACTCGAGACTCTCATGCGACTCCGCCCGATCATGATGGACGCCGGCTGCATTCTCTGGAACGGCCCAGCCAGCTATTTCGAGAAGCCGGCATTCGCTTTCGGGACGATTGAAATCCTCAACATGTGCACCGAAACGGCCGCGATGACAATCGTTGGTGGCGGCCACACCAGCGCGCTGGTCAACTCTCGCGGTGTTGGTGACAAAGTCACTCACAATAGCACCGGCGGCGGCGCCTGTTTGCAGATGCTCTGTGGCGACCGCATGCCGGTGATCGAAGCGCTGCAACACAGCAAAACCAAATTCGCTTGATTTCAATCGCTTTCAGTGCCCTCACACGGAGCACACAGAGCACACAGCCCACTCAGCGCTCAACGAGGTGTGCCTCCCACTACGCTCGCAACGCACACAACGAAAATCCGCCTCATTCACTTTCAAACATAGCGAGAACAGAAACAATCGGCGACGAAGTCGCCCTGATTGAGCGCTGTCGCGGCCTAGAGGCCGTGACCGATGAATGAGGAGGATCGCGACAGCTCGGATTCAAGGATTTGGGGAGATTCAGAATCCTCGAACTGGACTGATGTAATTGCAAGCAATCAGAGGGAAGTTCGAGGAGCGGGCGAATCGAGAGAGCATTCGACTGATTCGCCAACGCCTCCCGGAGGGAGTGAGAAGCGACCCAATGGCTCCTCTCAGCAGAAGACATTTGGAGCCATTGGGGAGATTCGAACTCCCGGCCTCTTGATTACGAATCAAGTGCTCTACCAGCTAAGCTACAATGGCAGCGACGCGCCCACCTGAGAGGTCGGGATAAGACAATCGGTGCTGGAGGAAGCCTCTTGGCCCGCGGAGTTCAGGGAGCGTCGATGGAAGAAGACCCCAACTCGAATACCCTTGATGGAACCCCGATCACGCAGACCGTGACACAAGAGCAGGTTTTCGTGAATACGGGGCCGACTTTGCCGGTTCAGAAGAACGTCGGAGCGAAGGTTATTGGGATTTTTACAATCATCTTTGGAGTCTTAGCACTTCTTGGTGGAGTCTTTTCCCTAAGCGACTTTGGTATGACCGATTTTGATGGAAATCCGATTACAACCCCGATGTCCTACAAGATTTCATCACTCATCTTCTCCTTAGCCGCTGGATCGATGATGATTGTCGGCGGTTACAAGATGACCAATTACGAGAAAATGGGGATTTGGATCGTCTTCGGCGCATTAGCTGTGAATTGGGTTGGAGGAATCGTTAGTTCACTCTTGATGGGGGATGTTCAAGGTGAAGGAATGACCGTTTTCAATGCTGCTGGATCTGGAATCTGTGGAATATTCTGCGTCCTTATCTGTGGCGTCATCGTGGCAATTCCGCTGATGCTTTCCGATGGCGGAATGGAGTAAAAACGCCCCACTCAGGCCAAGTTGCTTAGGTCCAATAAGTGCCCGATACGGTCTCGCACGTCGGTGAGAATTCTCTGCAGAGCCTCTTGGTCGCGCCCTTCGGCTCGCATGACGAGAATCGGTTCGGTGTTGGATGGTCGGCAGAGGTACCAACCGTCGGCGTAGCGCACTCTGATGCCGTCGACGGTTGACTTTTCGAGGTCGGCGAAGGCGTTCTCTACGGCTGCCATGGTTTGTTCTCGACCGCCGGTGAGGGGAACTTTGGTTTCGTCGGTCGAGGGGTAATTCGGTAGGTTCGCGAAGCGGGCTGAGAAGGTAGGGCCGCCTTCGTTCGGGGCGGGGTCGCGGCCGATGATTTCGAGCAGGCGGGCCGCGTTGTAGAGGGAGCAATCGAAGCCGGGCCAGCGGTCGTGGAGGAAGAAGTGACCCGACATTTCACCGGCCATGACCGCGTCGGGATTGGCACGTAATTCGCGCTTCATGAATGAGTGGCCGGTGCGAACCATTCGTGGTACTCCGCCTCTGGCGATGATTGCTTCTTCGAGGGCGAGACTGCACTTGACATCGAAGAAGACAGTGCGTTCTGCTTCTGTTCCGTTCCGGCGATCGACGAGGACATCTGCCGCTATGAGTGCCATTAGACGGTCGGGATGGATGAAGCGACCTTGCTCATCGACGACTCCAATGCGGTCGCCATCCCCGTCCATCCCGATTCCGAACTCGCAGCCGTTTTCGACGACTGCCGCTGCGAGGTCGAGCATATTCTTCTGTCGAGTCGGGTCTGGTGGGTGGTTTGGGAAGGTATTGTCCCACCCGCAATGAACCGGCACGAGTTCGACGCCCAATCTCTGCATCAGGCGCTCGGTGAGTGGGCCGGGGACCGCGTTTCCACAATCGATTGCGAGGCGGATTGGGCGCTGAGGCTTGCCGGCATTTTCGACGATGGTATCGAGGACTTGCTCCTCGAATTCGGGCATCTCGGTCACAGTTCCAGCGCCCGAGCGGAACTCACCAGCATCGAATGTTGCCTTGAGTTCCTGCAATTCTTCGCCTGCCATCGGCAGCGAGCCACGGCATATCTTGAATCCGTTGTACTCGGGCGGATTGTGGCTCGCTGTAATCGCCACCGCCGCATCGACAGGCAGATCGACGGTGGCGCGGTAGAGCACCCCAGTCGTTGTGATTCCCAAATCGATGACATCCGCTCCAGCCGAAGTCAGGCCATCGAGGAAGGCCGCGTGCAATTCGGGGCCGGAGTCGCGGATGTCGCGCGCGACGGCAACGCAATTCGCATCCAAATGAGTCGCCAGCGCACCGCCTAGCCGTCGCGCGAATTCAGCATCCAATTGACTGCCGGCAAGGCCACGGATATCGTAGGCCTTGAACACGCTCATGGCCGAGTCGGAGCGCTTGGCCTTCATCATCCCATCGTGGCGCTGCCGCCGAGATGAGCCATCGTTGACCGCTCAAGCAGAGCCCGAACCGTGGATCACGAAGAACCCGAACCACGCACGGCGCGGGCGATGACTTCGACCTTCGCTCCAAGTGGGAGTTCCTTCACTCCGTAAGCCGCCCGCGCCGGCAAAATAGTGCCCTCCAACCAAGCCGCATAGACCTCGTTGAATTCACCAAATTCAGCCATGTTCTCAAGCAGGACGTTGACCATCACGATATCCTGCTTGCCAGACCCAGCTTCGCCGAGCAGTGACTCGATTTTACCCAGTGCAGAAGCGGCCTGCTCGGCCATGGAATCCCCGCCATCAATGCCGACTTGACCGGCGACCCAGATATCGTCACCGACGACCATGCATGGGTTGTAGGGGAACATCGGTTTTGGGCCGGCGTAGACTGGTTGCTTCTTTCTCATGGGCGAGCCTGAACTTGGCCGGACTTAGACCTATTCGCGAAACATTTCGATAACCACAAAATGGTCCGCCGCAACGTTCTCCTCAGTCAATTCAGCGATTGGGATCCAAGCGGCGGAGACGGCATCGTCGGCTCCGCGAGGTTCGGCCTCGAGGTCTGCATCGACGAGGTAGAAGAGGCCGACACAATGCTTTCGCGGGTCGCGCCCGGGAGCCCCGAGCACGTGCACGATGCGTGGGTTTGAGCCATTGACTCCAGTCTCTTCGAGCATTTCTCGCAGCACAGCGTCTTCGGGGTCTTCCCCATAATCGACGAAGCCACCTGGGAAGGCCCACATTCCGGCCCAGACCGGTGGGTCTGGGCCGCGTTCAATCATCAGTAATTCGAGCCCGTCGCCAGTCTCGCGAGCAGCCACCGCATCGACCGTGACAGACGGGTTTCGGTAGTCATCCCTGCCGCATTCAGGACAGCGATCAGCCCCCATATCGGCGCCTCCGCATCTGATAATCTTCGATTGCCGCATAGAGGTCTCGGCGCCGGAACGAAGGCCAGTGGACATCGGTGAAGTACAATTCAGAATAAGCGATTTGCCAGAGCAAGAAGTTTGAAACTCGCTCCTCACCAGACGTTCGAATCACCAAATCTGGGTCGGGCAAATCAGCCGTGTAGAGTCGACTCGAAATCGCCGATGGGTCGATCGAGTCGAGCGCCAATTCGCCAGAAGCGTGGTCGGCCGCAATCGTGCGAACAGCATCGACAATCTCCTCGCGGCCGCCGTAGGCGAGGCATACCGTAAACAGGAAATCCTCGTACTGCGAGGTTGCTGCCTCGGCGCGCGCAATCGCTGCGCGCACCCGCTCAGGAAGCAATTCAGTGCGCCCAACAACCTGCACCCGCACACTATTATTGTGAATCAGCGGGTCTTCAGCAATCTCGTCCAACCCGGCCACGTACAGGTCGAATAGGGTGTCGAGTTCGGCATCGTCACGTGAGGTGAGGTTCTCTGTGGACAGCGCGTAGACTGTTAGGTAGGGGACTTCCAAATCCAGAATCCACCGCATCACATCCTTCAATTTCTGCTTGCCAGCAGCATGCCCAGCATCCGTCTCCATCGAGCGATTCCATGCGAACCGACGGTTGCCGTCCATGATCATCGAGATGTGCTTCGGCATCATTTCGGGACCTGCTGTTTTGACGCGATCACGCAAGCGGTTTCGCCTGATTCGATCGGTGCGCGAGATGATGCTCCAGGCGAGATTCGAGTTCGCTATCCTTCGCGCTGGAGCGGCGATGATGCGGAAGCGCAGCAGCCAATGTGCGAGAGCGTCTAATCGACGACCTGCGGCTTTGCCCGCGCGGCTCATGCATTCACCAGACTCTCGCCGCGCTAAAGGTCGTCGGCGCAACCCGTTCAGGGATTCGAGTCGAATTCATTCGAAGACCAAGTCAGCCGAATCGCCAACCTTGTCGAGCAAGCCGTGCTCGGGATTGACGACGACGACCTGACCGGCGTGGTCCCAGACGGGAATGTCGTGAACGCTATTCCCGCAGTATCCAAATCCCTTCTCGCCGTATCGCCCAATCAGCGCCTCAGCCTTCTTTCGGTCGCGCAGATTGATGACCCCATCCGACCCCATCACATCGTCGAAGAGTCCGACATGAGCTGCCACCCTCTCGGCAACCAGGCGGTCGGAGGCTGTCGCCAGAATCAATTTGCGACCCCGGGCGCTCTCCCCGGTTAACCAATCGACGAATGGCTCGTGGTACTGCAATTCCGCGGGATCGAATTTGAGTTGGCGCGCGAGGTTCTTCTTCCACTTCGCGCGCTGCCCAGTCAATTCCAGAAGAATAGTCGAGATGATGGTCCAAGGTCGGCGAAGGAAAACCCGCTTCGCGCTCATCACACTCATGTCGGTGAGGATGAGCGTGCCGTCCATATCGACAGCCAGCGGCATCTCCACAGGCGCCTCCATCATGGTCAATCGTCCAACCGACTCCGATTCAAGGCTTCGGGGTACTCAGAAGCGCCTCAACCGATTCCATGAAGCCCTCATCGGTTCTCGGGGAGCCGTGTCGCAGTCCAATTCAGCGCTCAACAGCGCATGGCGTCCCTCAGCGATGGTCGAGGTGGACTGCGACCGAGAGCCGCCGCGCGGATTCACCGCTCACCTGATGCGCGGCATGCGACTCCGACTCAATCTGCTAGAGCCTGACGAATCACTCTCAACCCCTGAGGGATGGCTCGAGGCAATCGAGGAATTGGAAGCTTGGGGGGAGGTTCCTGTGAAAGTCAACGCCATCGAAGTCGATGCGGACCAGCGTGGACCAAGCCTTCGAATCGAGGCAGCAAATGGCTCGTGGACCGCCGAAATCCTGCCTTGGGGAAGCCCGAACATTCGACCACGCGCCCGAATCGCCCCCGAATCAGCCTGTGTTCCATGCGGGGGCTACCTGCACGAGAATGCGGACTTAATCCTCCTGCGCCGCGTCGATGAATCAAATTCTGCAAACGCGGCCGCCGTGCTCCTCGACCATCTCGGGCGCGACGACATTGACACGGCCAAAGCCCTCCTCCACCGCTGCGGCGCTGCCCTCGGCCGGTACCACGCCGCAGCCGAAGCAGAGTGGACGAATCCACCAGATCAAAAGCGTTGGAATGAGAGATTCGCAGAATTGGAGACGCGCCTGAAAACCGCTTCACTCTGGCGCGCTCCCTTCACGAGGGGCGCTCCCGCGACCCTCGACCTCGGCGACGTCCGCTTCGCCCAATTCGCCGAGTCAAAATCGGCTGAGATGGGAATCAGAATCGGTCCATCTCGCCTCGCATATAGCCTCATAGAAACCAAATTCGATCTCCCGGCAATCCGTGATTTCGCCTCGCTCTTGATGGACCTCTCAAGACTCCATCTAGCCTCGCAAACGACCCTTAAACTCACCCCATTGCGCGCCTCGTTGATCGAAGGATGGAGCAGCACTGCGCCGCCATCCTGGTGCACTCCGCGCGCCTTCAGCGCACATACTGGAGGAGTGGTGATTTGGGAGTACGAGCAGGCCTTATTGGACGTTGTCGAGGCGGTTTCGCATCAGTCAGGACGACCCGAACCGGCTGTGACTCTGGTCGAGAGAGTGCCCACTCTACAGAAGTCTCTTTTCAACGCGCGACTACTATCATCAGCCTCGTGGTTGATGGGAATCTTGGGCTTCATCGGAGGCTCAAACTGGCTCATGCTCGCCCTCAAAGGCGACCTTTTATTCCCCTCGATGCCACTCATACTCTTCGCTGCTTGCTGGTATCTTCGACGACGTTACCACGCTGCTGCGCCGCCGCCCGAACTTCCGTTCCATCTGGATGAGTGAGAGTCGATTCTTCACTCGATGCGGGCGATGTCGCCTTGGGCGTACTCGTAGCGCATCGGGACTCCTGTGGGAATCTCGAGTTTGGTGATTTCTTCCGGCGAGATTCTCTCGATGTGCATCACGATTGAACGCAGCGAATTCCCATGAGCTGCGACTAGGATGTTCTTGCCCGACTCGAGGTCGGGGATGATCTCGTCGAGGAAATACGGGATTGTTCGCTCGGCGGTCATCTCCAGTGATTCTCCGCCGGGCGGAGGGACATCGAAGGAGCGCCTCCAGATGTGGACTTGTTCGGCGCCGTGGAGTTCTGCGGTTTCGGCCTTGTTGAGTCCTTGCAGATCTCCATAATGGCGCTCGTTCAGGCGCTCGTCGTAGCGCGTCGAAACCGAGCCGTACTCGCCCGACGCGCGATTGTGTTTCATCACGATCTCAGCGGTTCGCTGAGCTCGAATCAGTGCGCTGGTGTGAACCACATCGAAGCGCACATCGGCCAACGCCTCACCTGCAGCGGCTGCCTCCGCCTCGCCCTTCTCGGAGAGTTCGACATCGGTCCAACCGGTGAAGCGGTTGGCCGCATTCCAGACCGATTGGCCGTGACGGATGAGAATCATCGTTGCCATTGGCCCTTGCCTCCGTGCAATCGTCGAGTTCGGTACTCCTCAGTTCTGTCGGCGCAGGCGTGGCTCGTGGAAGGTCAGACCGCACTCGGCAGCCACTCCCTTAGCCATCAGCAGAATGTCCTCGGTCATCTCGCGCTGCGAGGCTGCCGATTGCACCGAGTAGAAGTTGCAGGAGACGGTCACCATCGAAGGTCCGAATGCATTCACGCGCACCCATGAATCGTCTTCCTTGACCGCGCGCGCGTCCTCCTTAACCTGAGCGAGCAACTTCTCGCAGAAGGTCTTCAGCGACTCTGGGTTGGAATCCGCTTCGAACTCGAATCGAGGTTGGATCCTGCGGAATCGTCGCTGGCTGAAATTCTCCACCGGCGAGTTGACCAGATTTGAGTTCGGCACGGTGATCAGAGTGTCTGCGCTCGAGCGAATCAGCGTGGTGCGCAGACCGATCTGCACAACTTCTCCCTCAATTCCATCGACGAGAATCCAGTCGCCGACATTGAACGGCTGGTCTACAATAATCGAAATCGCGCCGAAGATATTGGCAACCGTATCGCGCGCGGCGAGAGCCAGGGCCAGACCGGTGATTCCCAGACCCGCGATCAGGCCGTTCAGGTCGACGCCGAAGAGGCCTGCCATCACGAAGGCGGCCACCACGACCACGGCGAGGTGGCCGACGGATTCTGCGACGCTCGCCAGCGAGCGTCGGCTAGCAATATTCTCCTCTCCCTCGACGACGATGAAGGCGTCGAGGTAGTCCACCAAGCGATAGAGAGCGAGGAGCAGTCCGAGGACGAATAGAGTGAATGACCAGTCGATCATATTCTGCGCGAGTGAGGCATCCCAAACCGGCTCGGCGTTCTCACTTAACCAAGTCAGCAATTCCGAGAACGCGAAGAATCCCATCATCCAACCGAGTGACTTTGGAGCCAGAAGTGACCCACCATCGATGCGTTCCGACTTGGAAAGCAGATCAAGCAACCACGGGAAGACGAATCGGCGAGAGGCGATACCGATACCAATCGCCAGACCGACGAGGGCGAGTACCACCATCAGAGTCCCGCTCGAAAAGCCGAGCAGTACCTCACTTCCTTCCATCAAATCGTTCAACATTCCCTCGGGGAATCCAGCCTTCGAAGTGCCTGCCTCAGACCCATCCTGCATGGTTCGGGCGACGACGACCCCGCGATAAACCCCGCGCCGGTCCTTCGGACCGATATGGCGAGGGATTGAAGACCGCCTCTCGATTGGACGAAGCGTTCCCATGGCGAGCAGCAAGACACGTTCACACTTTACCGATGTAGCGCGCGAGCGCCGCATCCCGGCTATTGCCCTGCTCATGCCGCTGCTTCTCTCGGTCGCAGCTCCTGTCGCGATGGTCGCTCCGGTCGCAGCTCAAGACGCTGAATCCGACCTCACTCCAGAGGACATTTGGTCTGAGGAATACGCTAACCAGATCTTCCCGTGGGGGCCACACGGAGATTTCGACCAACTGCAATTCCGCTCCTACCACGATTACTTCTCGATGAAGGAGCGGATGCAGACTCTGGCTGCGTACTACCCGAATTTCTTGCAATATCATGAGGGCCTCTTGGGCGGTGTCAATGCACGCGGCGACGAGATGACCTCTGATGACTACGAAGGCTGGTACTACAACCACCCAAGCCCCTGGATGAAGATTACCGGAAATGTGCAGGGCGGTGAGTACAACGAGTTCAATGACGACGACGGCAACTACGCCGACCGCCCTGATGTCATGTTGGTAGGCAACCACCACGCGCGTGAATGGATGTCCTACGAGGTGCCGATGTTCTTCCTCGAGACTGTGGCTTACTACTACGGTAAGGCTGGCATCGACAATGATGGAGATGGCTTGGTTGACGAAGATGGTTGGGACGGCATCGACAATGATGGCGACTGCTTGATGCTCAATGCCTCGGCTCAGGACTACAATGGCGACGGAATCGCCTGCGGTCCGGGCGACCTCGGCGTCGACGAGGATTTCTCTGAGCAATTCATCACCGATATGGTCAACACGCGTGAAATCTACCTGATTCCGATGCTCAACGTCGACGGCAACCGCTACGATCGCGAGGTATACTGCGGTGAGACCGCGTGGGAGAATTGCCGAACCAGCGGTTGGAGGAAGAATCTGCGAGATAACACCGTGACCGGCGTCACCCCGCTACCAGACATCGACGAAGAGGTCGACCCATCCTGCGATGGAGTCGACCTGAACCGCAATTACCAATTCGAGTGGGGAGCCCCACTCGGCGCCACCGGCCCTCTATTCCCGGGAATGTGCTACAATCCGATGGGCGGCGGCAATAACGACGTCTACAACGGGCCGGTAAATTACGAGGATAACGACGGAGACGGCCTCGTCAACGAGGATCACGTCGATGGCAAGGATGACGATGCCGACGGTCAAGTCGATGAGGATTGGATGGGTGGAAACAGCGAGCCTGAGACCAAGTTCATTCAGGACCTGACCGAGATGAACGATGATGATGGCGACGGAGCCTCCGACTTCAAGGTCACATTGACTTGGCATTCATTCTCCGAGCTCGTGCTCTGGCCATGGGGTCATTGCACGAATTGTTACACTCCAGATGATGAGTATCTGGTCTTCCATGGTAACATCATGGGGGAGATGACCGATTACGCTCCTATGCAGTCCTCGGAACTCTACCCAACAACCGGCGATTTCTGCGATTGGCATTACGGAGTGCACGGTTCTTACTGTTACACCATCGAGATTGGCAATGCCTTCCACGAATACCCCGAGGATATTGCTCACATCGCGGTGCGCAACCTCGGCGTACCATTCTACATGGTCGAAATCGCTGATGACCCTCGATACCGAGCCATCGTCGGTATCGAGAATACCACTGCAACCCAATGGCTCGAGGCACCAGCAGATGTCACAGTTCCATCCAGAGGAGACATTCCGATTGGAATGTGCCTCGACAAGGCCTTCCCTTTCACTCCCGACATCAATCGAACCCATCTGATGTGGCGATTCGTCGAGCCGAATAGGCAGCAGAACGACTTCGGCCCCACCGAATGGGTCGAGGTGGCTTGGAAGATGTCGGCATTCGTCGAACTCAATGAACAGTGCGTCTTGCTCGATGGCACGAACGGAACCCTTCTGGAAAGCCACATCCCACTTCCTGACACCTCGGTTGGTAAGATACAGTACAAGGCGATGCTCGGGACGACGAACGGCGCCTTCCCATTCACCTATCCGACGACTGAGGAAGGCGGAAATTACTACGAATTATCGATTCCTTATCGCGCGCCGTTCGGCTCAGGAATCCTCGCTCTGCTGATGTTCGCCTTCATCGCGACAATGGTTTGGGGTGGACTGGGCTTCACCCTCCGTGCTATGTTTGATGATGAGGGCGGAGTACTCGGCTTACCCGAAGACCATAGCCACCTCGTTGACGAGGAGGGGTCCTGATGGCAGAAGGTGGCTCAGACGAGTTCAGTGGGCGCCTCGGCCTGATCTTCGCGACCATCGGCGCAGCCATAGGCACAGGAAACATCTGGCGATTCCCGCGAATGGTCGGCGCTAACGGCGGCGGCTCATTCCTCGTGCCGTGGCTGATTTTCCTCTTCCTCTGGTCGGTTCCGCTAATCATCGCTGAGTTCGCTCTCGGCAAGCGCAGCCGCACTGGCACCGTCGGAACATTCCGCATTTTCGCAGGCCGTCGCTTCGCTTGGATGGGTCTGTGGACGGCCTGGATTTCGACCGCGATCGGCTTCTATTACGCGGTCGTAACAGGATGGTGCATCAATTACTTCCAGACCGCTATCCGCGGGGGTCTGGGCAGCGAGGTCGATACCGTCGAGGTCTGGAATACCTTCCTGCAAAACCCCGGCGAAGTCATCTTCTTCCAAGCCATCGCCGTTGCAATCACAATGCTCGCCATCTGGAAAGGGGCGAAGGCCATCGAGAAGGTCAACGTCGGCCTGATGATTTCCCTCTTCGTCCTACTCTTCGCAGCCCTCTTCCTCGCCTTCGTCATGGACCTTGACGATGGCTCGCTCGACGGCTTCGTCTACATGTTCAGCATCCAGCCTGAATATCTCCTGCAGCCTGAGACTTGGATTAACGGCCTCTCTCAATCCGCTTGGTCTTGTTCGGCCGGAATGGGTATGGCGATCACCTACTCCGTCTACATGCGCAAGGATGAGGATACAACCCTCAACGCGGCGACGATGTGCCTTGCCAACAATTCGATCTCCATCATCGCCGGACTAACCGTGATGATGGCGGTCTTCGCCGTCGTCGACGACCCACTAGCAGCGGTCAGCGGCGGCTCGAGCGCCATCACATTCCTCGTGCTCCCCGAAGTATTCGCCCAAGCGCCGGGCGGCCCAGTCGTCCAATTGGCGATGGTAACGATGTTCTTCCTCGCCCTCTCATTCGCCGCCCTAACATCGATGATCTCCACTGTCGAACTGTGCGTGCGAAACTTCGTCGACCACGGAATCGACCGCCCACAGGCGGTCGGCTTCACTTCAATCGCAATCTTCCTCTTCGGCCTACCGAGCGCGGCGACGTGGATTTTGGTGGACGGCGCGACCGGTGTGGCATTTCCGCAATTTTTGGAAGTTCAGGACCACATTTGGGGCTACGGACTGATGTTCAGCGGGCTGTTTATCGCTTACTCGATTTGGAAGTACGGCTGGAAGCGATACCGCGTTTGGCAGGATGAAAACGACCTTTCTGGCTTCGATTTCCGCGATTATCTTGACCACGGAGTCTCGTCTTTCCGCGATGATTTCATCAATACTGGCGACAATGATTGGTGGATTGGAAAGTGGTGGGATTACATCATGTATCTCGGATTCCCGATTATGTTCAGCGTGCTGATTCTGTCCTACTTCGTCGACATGCTCGTCAACGTTCCAAATCCATGGGACCCGACGAATGCGAACGGAATTTCGATCATTCTGCTCTTCTGGGGAATCACCGCTGGGCTGTTTATCACCTTCAACCGTACAATGCTCGTCAACCGCATGGTCCCGACTACGGACGACCTGTGGATTCTCGCCGTGTTGTCTGGGAATTACACGCTTGAGCCGCGCCCTCTATTCCGCAATGTGCCCGAGGGCGCGAACGTCCCCATCGATACGCTTCCGGGTGGGGACGACCCCTTCGTTGTCAGCGTTGGAGAGGCTCTGCCTGCGACATTTGTGGACGAGTCTGGTGAGACTAGATCGCACACCGGTGCGAGCCTCGAAGCAGAACTTGCTTGAGGGACGACTGTGCTAGTAAGCGAGGACTATCCTTGGTCCAAGCTGCTACGTGAATACGCGATGTACTGCGCTGTCGGTTGCATCAATGTAGCAATCTTCTTTGGCCTGTATTGGCTCCTCTACGAAGTCAATTTGCATTCGACTTATCAAGCGGGAAGCGCTTGGGCTCTTGCCTACTTGATTAGCACCTGGCAATCGCATTTCATGCATCGATGGTTGACCTTCGAGTCGGGTTCAGATTATCGAAGAAGTTTGGTAATCATGGTACTGGTTTACAGCGTGTTCCTAGTTTTTTCAACAGCCTCGCAAGCCTACTTCGCCGACATGCTTGGCTACAATCACTGGGTGGTGTGGGGAGCTAATACAGTGGCCTTCGGCTTCTTCTCCTTCCTCGGTTTGCGCATCTTCGCCTTCCCTCTCTCGGATGGACGCATCAGCCGGCAGGAACGGCTCGAAGTGTACCGTGAGAGCCGTAGGTCTTGAAGAACGGTCGCCGGTCCCTGCGGCTCATGGCTCAGGGGGTTCGTGGCACGCGCGATTTCTATCCTGAGGATATGCGCGTGCGCAATTGGCTCTTCGAGCGCTTTCACGCAGCCGCGCGCGCGCACGGATTTTCCGAGTACGATTCACCGGTTCTCGAAAGCGAGGAACTCTACACGCGCAAAGCGGGTGAGGAGATTGTCGGCCAATTGTACAATTTCGAGGATAAGGGCGGGCGCCGAGTGGCGTTACGGCCCGAGATGACGCCCTCGCTGGCGCGGATGGTAATGGCGAGGGCGGGTGCACTGGCACTGCCAATCAAGTGGTATTCGATTCCGCAGTGTTGGCGTTACGAGAGGACGCAGCGAGGTCGTGGGCGTGAGCATTACCAGTGGAACGTGGACATTTGGGGGGCTGAGGGCGTCGAGGCCGATGCTGAGTTGCTCTCCGTGCTGGTTCACTTCTTCGGCTCGGTCGGGCTTGGCTCGGGTGACTTGGTCGTTCGTGTGAGCAGCCGCAAGGTGCTCGAAGAGGTTCTTGGCTCGCTCGGGATAACGGGTGATTTGTTCGCGAAGACTTGTGTTATCGTCGATAAGATGGATAAATTGCCGGCCGATGTTGTTGAGGCGCAGTTGGCCGATTTGGGGTTGGCCGGCGATGCGATTTCGACGATTCGAAGCGTGCTCGGATTGACCGATTTGGGCGAGCTCGCTTCGGCTCTTGGCGAGGGGAGCGCGGCGGTTGCTGAATTGTCTGCGCTCTTCGCGCTGTGTGAAGGGTACGGGATTTCTGATTGGGTTGAGTTCGATGCTTCTGTTGTCCGCGGTTTGGCTTACTACACCGGCCCGGTGTTCGAGGCGCATGATCGGGCCGGGGAATTGCGGGCGATTTGCGGTGGCGGGCGTTACGATCGGTTGATTGGAACGCTCGGTGGCAAGGATTTGCCCGCCACCGGATTCGGCTTCGGAGACATGGTTGTGATTGAACTCCTCGCCGAGAAGGGGCTTGTTCCTGAGTTGGTTTCTGGTGTCGAAGACGTGGTCTTCGGAATGGGTGCTGATTTGCGCGGCGCGGCGATGCACGTCGCCGGCCGCTTACGAGGCGCAGGTCGCGACGTCGATTTGGTTCTCGAGGATAAGCGCATGAAGTGGGTCTTCAAACACGCCGAGCGCGTAGGTGCAGCCCGACTCGTGATGGTGATGCCAGACGAGTGGGCTGCTGGCAATGTCCGGATCAAGGATCTCGATACTGGCGAAGAATCGACCCTGCCGGTCGAGAACCTGTAAACTCAGGCCGAAGCCTTCTGCCATAGTGGCTCACTCATCTTCCGAGTCAGCGAGAATCTCATCGATGACTTCGCCAGCGCCGAAGATTGATGCGAAGATTGCAGAAATCCAATCGAACATCAAATTCACTCTTCGCGCGCGAAGCGGCTCGCACCTACCGCTGCCATAGCGAGCGCACTGAGCCCGGCGGCCAATCCAAATCCTGGAAGTGCATCATCAACAACTCCGCCGATGCCGCCGCCGCCCCCGTCTCCCGGTTCAGTAGCGGACTGATTAATCACTGGGAAGTTCGCTTCAACGCTGTAATTCTCGTCATTGTTTGAGTAGTACATAATGAACTCGCCAGCACAATCGAAAATGATACACTCAAGCCCTGTGACACCCGGTGCCGAGTACTGAACTCGTACCGAGGGTTCTTCCGAACTCTTGTTCCAGCGGTACATCGTCTCATTGACTTGGATATCCCAACGGATTGCGAAATCCTGGTATCCATTCACATTGTTCACCGCCTCTGTGGTCATGGCAATCTCCGTCGTGCCCTTGTACAGGGTTAGGGTCAGGTCAGTGCAATCTTGGTTCGGGTCGCTTGAGTCACAATCTCCCGAGTAGATCTTGAACCACATTTCGATGTTGGAGGATCCATTTTCATTTAGGTACAAATCCTGCTTGAAGTTCTCCTGAATGCGGCAGGTGTAATCGACCTCCACCTGGCTTCCTTCAGAGAAGGTCTTCGCGCCGTATCCCTCCGACGCCGACCCCGCCGAGTCGTTTCCATCGAAGTGAGTCCAACATTGGTCAAGTTGGCTGGTTCCCCAGAAATGCATGTGTGGATTGTCCACCGATGGCTGCTTTGGGTCGTCCCCTTGGGCGCTGGCTGGTGCTGCCAGAGTGCCGCAAGTGAGGACCAGAACGAGACCGATAGCCTGCAACCTGCGTGAGTCCTGCATGAGCCGCTCTCGCTGTGAATCCGGTTTGAGGCTTTGCCCGATTCGATAGCGCGCACGCGTAAGGGTCGAGTTCGCCAATTAGCCGAAAACCGAGTAAAATCACTAGATTTCTCAGTCGAAGCGCTGCAGACTTCCACCTTCGCGATGCCTTCCATGGCGGGCGATGTTTAGGGCGTCGCCGAGCATGTCAGCGCTCATCATTTCTCTGTCGAGTCGTTCGGAGGCGACGCCGGTGATGATCGACATCACCTTGATCGTATCACCAAAGGCTGGGTCTTGACGCGCGCCGAAGATGACATTGGCGTCCGGGGATAGGCGCGCAGTCATTAGATCACAGACCTGATTGGCTTGTTCGAGAGTCATGTAAGGGCCGCCAGTCACGTGAATCAGCGCGCCCGTCGCCCCATCGATTTCGATATCGAGCAACGGATGATTGAGTGATTCGTGCACCACCTCCTCAGGTCCTTGGTCGCTCTCTCCGTACAGCATCATGGTGACGCCGCCGCCCTTCATGATGGCACGCACATCGGCGAAATCGAGATTGATCAGACTTGGTAGTGTAATCGTCTCGACGATACCCTTCACAATCTCGGCAATCAATTGGTCCATGATCGAGAAGGCCTCGTCGAGAGGCAGATTCGGAACATAGTGCAAAAGTCGATTGTTATCTAAGACGAGGACCGCATCAGCTGCCTTACGCAGCAATTCGAGTCCCTCGAGAGCGCGCTGCATACGCATCCTGCGCTCAACCGAAAACGGAGTCGTCACAATCGCCACAACAAGTGCCCCGGACCGCTTCGCCTCCTCAGCGACAATCGGCGCGATGCCAGTCCCCGTTCCACCACCCAATCCGGCGGTAACGAAAACCAAGTCAGCCCCCGATACAATTCGGGTGATGACATCGCGCCCGGCCTCCGCACAGCGGCGGCCGGTGACCGGGTCGCCACCAGCCCCGAGTCCTCGAGTAATGTGGCGACCAACCAGGAGTTTCTGCTGCGCACGCGTATGGTCGAGGTGTTGCTTGTCAGTATTGATAGCGACAGTAATCGCACCCTCGACCCCAATGTGAGTAATCCGATTCATCGTATTGTTGCCCGAACCGCCACAACCACACACCAAAATGCGCGGATCCGGCGGCCCAAAGGACTCCAATTCACGATCGGTCAGCGCCGTCGGAATCCGCGCCGACGCGCTACTTGCAGAACCTCCGCTCAACCCCGATGACGAACCATCCCCCATCCTGTGTCCTCCGTGCATCCCTTGAGCAGTACGCCCTACGTCCGCGAAGTGCCGTTTCGAGCCTTCTTAACCGTTGAGGGGAGGGAGAGGGGCGCGAAGGCGATTATCGGAGTGCGGGTGTTCGGCCGAAGGCCCTCCGGAAAGCGACAAATACGAAGGGTTGGTCGAGCAGTCCGTACCGCGCTTAGCTCAGTTGGCTAGAGCACCTGACTGTAGACTGGAAACACATGGTTGTAGGCAGCCATCAGGGGGTCCCCGGTTCAAGTCCGGGAGCGCGGACCATCATGCCATCATCCTCGTCCCAACACGCTGGGTAGACGCCCCCTCCTTTGCCATCCGAGAAGTAGCCGATTCCATGCAGTTGCCTGTACAAATCCTCGATCTTCCTATCTGTATTCTCTCGTATCTGGAGTAGGGTCTCAAGCTCTTTCATACCCGCTTCCCATGCTTCATTCCTCATTCTCTCCTTGTGTTTCGGTGCGAAGTAGTACTTGGTGGTCACTTTGGAGGAGGAGTGGCCCAGGAACACGGACATATGCTCCACCGAGGCGCCTCCCTTGTCAATCCAATCGCACCAAACCGTTCTCAGGTCGTGTAGCCTGAAGAGCCCGCCAGCGCTCGTCGGCTCCATATCGATATTCTTC
The DNA here is from genome assembly GCA_964576865.1 of uncultured Candidatus Poseidoniales archaeon. Taxonomy (GTDB): domain Archaea; phylum Thermoplasmatota; class Poseidoniia; order Poseidoniales; family Thalassarchaeaceae; genus MGIIb-O1. The sequence continues at coordinate 18,615 of CAZNVK010000013.1, forward strand.
ATCGCACCTTTCTTTATCTCCTGGAGGGTCTTCGGGTTGATCGTCCCCCTGCCTCTCTTGTTCTCGTCCTCGCTGAACAGGAATATTGCATCAGGGTGGTTCTCCCTGCAGTATTCCAGGTAGGGCTCGACCCTCTCGAACACCCAGTCGGGCATGCTGGTGCGGACCTCCTCTGAGACCGTCCTCATCTTGCTTATTTCCCTGATGAAGAAGTCCTCATTCACCTCTGAAATCCTTATTCTGCGGATGGAATCTGCTCTGCCCGCGCTTATCAGAGTCAGGCACGTGTACGCCCTCAGCGCCAGTAGCAGATGGTGACTGGTCCGCTTCGACCTAGCGTTCGAGGATTTCGGGTTCGCTACCCTCGAGAGGTTCGGGGCGGACTCCGGGTTCTCGCACATCTCGTCCATGGACCTCAGGAGCTTGACGATCTCGTCCTCCTCGATCCCCCTGTGGGACACCTCCCTCCTCTTCAGCCCCTTCTTGATGAGGGTGATCTGGGTCTTGACCTCCTCGACGATCCTAGGTTTGACCTCCCCGATGATTAGCACCTTGCCAGTCACATAGCCGAGGTACGAATCTAGAGTCGTTTGCGCCAGATCGGAGTCCTCGATTTCACTCTGGAGTGACTCGATGAACTCCATGTAAAGGAAGTCGTCCTTCAAATCGTGGGGAGTGAAGCGGCTTAGGGTGTGCCTGAACTTCCTTGCAGGTATTCTGATGTTCTTGTAGCGCTTCAGGTTCCTGTCTTTCCACCTCCTCGGGCTACTCAGCCAGGTCATCACATTGTCGTAGATTGAGGGTTCACCCTGGTCCATCCCATCGGGAACCCAGTAGGGGTATTCGTCTTGGCAGGCTGTGGTGTGCGGTTTCATATCGGTCATAGAATGCAAGAAGCAAACTCGCCGTTTGAAAGGTTATGGTTTCGCCAATGATGCAGAGTGTAGTCACAATCACCTATTGCTTCAAACGACAATGTCGTTGGAGCCTTTTCCGATTTCGGAGATGAGTTCAATAACTCCCGATTCCAAACGCAGGTGCTATGACCGATAAGACGTGTGAGCATGAGTGGGATGAGAGTGAAAATATAGACAGTTTCACTGACATAATTGATCTGAATGTAGAGTTTGTACAGATTCGAGTAAAGTGCTGTAAATGTGGTAAATTAGGGGTCACCGATGCGGATGTTTCTTGGAAACCCGTCTATTGGGACATAATAGAATAGGCATGGGGAGAGCGCGATGAGTTTCAATTTACACTTTGGAGATGTGCTGGATGTTTGTCATAAATGGCCGTCCCCAGATTGCATAATTGTCGACGGCCCCTATGGAGTTGGAGGATTTTTTGGAGATCCTCGTACTCACGAAACCTTGAATGATTGGTATGAGCCACACATTAAAGTCTGGTCAGAAAAATCTCAATTATCAACCACATTATGGTTCTGGGGGACAGAAATTGGCTGGGCAACAGTCCATCCAAAACTAGATGATTATGGTTGGGAATATGTACAAACAATCCACTGGAACAAGGGAAAGGGACACATCGCAGGAAATGTAAACGGGAATACAATACGCCAATTCCCAATTGTTAACGAAATATGTGTATTCTACAAGAGGAAAATGGAATTCAAAACGCCTGAGGGTAAAATTTCAGCGAATAAATGGCTAATAAATGAGTGGCAAAGAACAGGATTACCAAGAAAAACAGCCAATGAAGCGTGTGGAGTAAAAGATGCAGCTACAAGAAAATACTTCGATCAGGGATGGCTTTGGTATCCGCCTCCGCCAGATAGAATGCAGAAATTGGCAGAATATGCTAATCTTCATGGAAATCCCGAGGGTAGGCCATACTACTCTCTGGATGGACAAAAACCGTTAACCTCAGAAGATTGGGAGAAAATACGGTATAGTTGGAATCATCAACATGGCATAACCAATGTGTGGGACATCCCTCAACTAAGTGGTAAAGAAAGGAAAAAAGGCTCTGGTCGCCGTAGTGCTCCGAGAGTGCATAATCAAAAGAAAGGAATTGCGAGTGCCCACCTAAATCAAAAACCACTGGAAATTATGAGGAGAATAATCACTTCATCGACTAGTGAGGGAGATGTGATATGGGAGCCATTTGGCGGTTTATGCACTGCAAGTTGTGTTGCAATAGAAATGGGTAGAAACGCCTATTGCGCAGAGATTGACGAGGAATTTCACTTCATTGCTAAAGAAAGGCTAAATGAATTTCATGAAAAAAAATGATTATACATAGAACAAGATATGTTCACTAACCAGGATTATTTTTTCTATAATTAACCAATTCAGAATATACAGCCTCGCTGATCTTAATTGAAGGTCTTAATTTCAACCACCCGTCAAGGGATTTTCCGCACACTGTCTTATTCCGCATTTCTTTTTTGAACCTGTCAATTCCACTATGGCCAATTCTCTGTATCTTGTTACGATTTTGATTTTCTTGCCTGTAAGATATTGCATCATGATTAATCAGAGATCTTATGCGGTTTTGAGTCTCTAAATCGGGCGAATATTGCCTTGAGGGCCAATCTTGAACAATTTTATTTGCTTCATCCGCCCCATCCTGTAATTCCCAGAACACTACATTTGTCTGCTGTAGGTTTGAGGTTCTTTTTTCTGTATCAAATGGTTCTGTAATAAGCTCCTTTGGCGGATTGAACCACTTATCATCTCTACATTTGATTACTTCATCCAAATTGAAAATCCCGACGCCGATAGTACCTATCTTTCCCCAAATCAGGCTAATAGGCATCCAAGCACCAATTAGCAGAATGCTATTTTCCAAACCCTTGTTTGTCTGCGACTCATTTATTCTCGCAGTAAGTTCAGTGGCCATAGGGTACCAAATCTTCACCTCTATCCCCATTAATCCATGAGTATCTAGCTTGGGATCGTGCCCGTGCAACGGTACCAATATACAGTCAGGAAAATATGGATCTTGGTTTATCCACTTATGGCCAGGCCAGACGGAATTAACAGCGTTGTAATCATTCAAACGCTCCACAACATGAACTTCCAACAAATTTGACAGAACTGAACTGAACTTAGCCAATGTGCCTGTAGGAATTGCACCTCCAATGGAACGAGGTCTCGGAACGAACCACTCTCCATAATCGAAATCTAGGCACACTTCTCGGACTAAATTTTGAAACCTATCCCCGTTGGCATTGAACCAGTCGTCATCTCCACCCATGCTAACGCCCACACTAAGCCCCCTTCACACAATAACCTAACTACTCATTAGCAGAATTGGCATATCTCACAACATATTTACCTGAATTCTAACACAAATAGTCGTGGATAATGCAATTGTGGGGTGGGAACTCGAGAAAATCGCACCTGTGTTATGCAGTTTTCTTGAATTAGAATACGGCCAAAGAAATGACGACCAAGGATATACATCAAGATGGGTTATCGAGATAGATAATTGGCTTAAAAAACAAGATTTACAATCGCTAGGGATTTGGTCTGATTGTGATACAATGTTTGGGGACGAACCTTCTTTTTTCATCGGATTTTATATCTGGGACGAAGATATGTCAGATATGTTTGGATGGATTTCAGAAATATCGGAGCCAATGAATAAGTTCAAGAAAATATGCTCAGATAATGACTTGGAGATTCTTCCTCCGAGTTTTCATTTTCGGGATGCAGGATTTGCTCACGCATCAGATTATGATTTCAAGGAAAAATAAAGCATAACGCATAGTAGCTATATGACTACGCTGTTAATTCCCATTCATGGCTTCCATCGGAATGCAATATCAGATGGCAGAGCCTGATTTCCACCCATCCACGATTGATGGCCCTGCGCATCTTCCTCTGCCTGCCCGTCATGGAGGGAATGCCTGAATCTCCGGCGTGGTTCCCTTCTACGAAGTATATCTTCAGCTTGTGTCCCTCCATCTCGACTGCGATTCCATCGAACCCATCCGCGAGGCGAACGAGCTTCTTCGGGTCGAATGGGTAGTCATCCACGCTCGGGATCATCATCCCCCTCGCGATTTGGTCTGCATACAGCCCGTTGTTGGCGTTGATCACCCTCCTCAGGTGCTCGATCTCCCTGTCCTTCTCCTCAATCACCCTGAGTGGGTCCTTGGTCGGATTCGTCTTCACGCCTCTTTGTATCATGGACTTGATGGATGATAGAATCCCAGACTTAGCCTTCCCACGCCTGGTCTCGCTCAGCCTTCCTGCGGCGGATTGGATGGTCTCCACCGGGATTGGGACCAGTGCAACATCTCCAACAACAGCACCTTCTTCCAACTCAGCTTTCTTGATGATGGGTGCAAGGTTGTTGGTACCATCGAAGGTTATCGCCGTTCTTTGCGGGTCCAAGGTTCCTATCCTTCGATGATTAGCTGAACCTTTGACGGTTGCATAGATGTTGTAGCCCTGGATCGGTTTGCCAATACTTGCCAAGTCTTCCTTCAACTTCCTCTCAGTATCTCTATTGAAGCGAATCATCCGGTCACCTCGTTTCGAAAACCATGGTTGTTCGGAACCCGGCAACCTTGGGATGCGGGAAAACCATGGTAACCATGCATGGTTGACCTTGTTGTCCACGAGAGTGTTGCTTTTGCCAAGTAATTCTTGCCAAGTTGGAGGTCATTCTACCACCCCCGCAAGCATGGAGAGCAGCCGCCTAGTAGTCGCAGTTCTGCCCTTCTGGATATCCTTCAGGCACTGTTCTGACAATTCCCTCAGAAGGGGAAATGGCTCCTCACTACCGGACTTCGGTTCAAGTCCGGGAGCGCGGACCACTACGATTCAATTCACTGTAAAGTGGTCCGCGCTCCCGTCCCCTCTATTGCTGAATGATTTCCTGGGTTTCGGGCAGAGTTGCACGGCAAGCCCAGTTGGTTATGGGCGGAGTTGTGTACCCTCAGTTGGGGATGCCTTAGTCAATCGTTGGTCCTCGCTCCCGATTCAATCAATATCGAATAATCACAGTAGAATGTAATCTAACTTCGGAACCCGTAGGGTCCCGAGGTCGGAGAGTAGGCTCATAAAGGGGAGTCAGGTCGGCGGGATGCTTGGAGGGTCATAGATGGGAGTCATGAAGCACCTTGGTTCGGTCTGGAAGCAGCCGAAGGAGAACATTCCATCCGCATACCGCCGTGACCGTATGGCCGGCTGGCGCCGCGAGCCGGTCTTCCAGCGCGTCGAGCGTCCAACTCGCCTCGATGCAGCTCGCCGCTTGGGCTACAAGTCGAAGCAAGGAATCACCGTCGTCCGCACCCGCGTACGCCGTGGTGGCCTGCGCAAGGGCAAGGTCCACATGAAGCGCAAGCCTTCGAAGGCCGGTATCAAGAAGATCACCATGGCCAAGTCGATTCAGCGCATGGCTGAGGAGCGCACCAGCAAGCGCTACCCGAACCTCGAGGTCCTCAACTCCTACTGGGTTGGCGAGGACGGCAAGAACAAGTTCTACGAAGTCATCATGGTTGACCCGCACCACCCCGCTATCAAGTCGGACAAGCAGCTCGGCTGGATTGCTGAGGGCAACAGTCACCGTGGCCGCGCCGAGCGCGGAATGACCAGCGCTGGCAAGCGGGGGCGCGGTCTCTACAACAAGGGCAAGGGAGCAGAGAAGCTCCGACCGTCCTTGAAGGCCAACAAGAACCTCGGAAAGTAGTCCGAGCGGGCTTCGATGGAGCCGCGCGCTCTAGCGCGCGCCGTCACTCATCCAAGCCTCGCTGCGCGAGGCGATTTCGTCTGATATCGTTCGGATTAATGTCTCAGCCCGCTCGCGCCAGTTCATTCGCTTGAATTTCGTTTGAATATCTGGTTGGAGAGTACGTCAATGTGAGGCGATTTCATCTGATCTCGTTCAGATTTCAAATCGGCCGAGGCCGCGACATCTCGACTCGCTTGATTTGCTATTGAATATCTGGTTCAGGAGGTCTTCCTTCCTTTCGATGAACTTCGTGCTAAATTCATAGGTTCAGAATTGGGTTGAGGATCCTCGTGGGGATGTGAAGATTCATCACTTCCCCGAGGGTGGCAGCCTTCGATGGTTGAGAGCGAGGTCAGCGCGATTCGCGACCTTCCGGTGATTCTTCCGGACGGTCGCCTCCTCGGAACGGTCCACGACACGGTGGTCGAGACCGACTCGTGGCGTTGTACACACATCTTCGTCGCCGACCCTCCAGCCGACCTAGTCGAAGGACGAATCCACGTCGCAGTCCCGTGGAATTGGGTACGCTCGGTCGGCGATGTCGTGGTTCTACGATGGTTCCCACCGACACCGATTCCGAAGGACGAATAATCCGACGGAATCGACCTCGAACACGATTACTGATGCGTGTGAATAGGTGATATTCTTCCGAACGCGATTGCGATACGATTCAAAAGGTGCAGGCGAACCCCTGCGTGATGCGTCGTTCAGCCGCCACGCTTCTTCTGGTTCTCCTCCTCGCCATCTCGGCACCCGCGGTTCATGCCAGTGCGAAAGGTGTGATTTCTTGCACACCCGCGGATTTGGACATGATGCCGGCGAATTGGGATATCGATGATGGAGCCTGTGTTCGCGTCGACCTAGGGATTCTCTCACCTGGCGACACGCTCTCCTTCGATGTCGACGCGAGCGCGCAAATCGATTTGCTGCTATTCGCTGCCAGTTCGATTTCCGTCTATCAGAACGAACAGAATTACCGCCATGACTCAGTGTGGCAGGCGGAGTCTGTCTTCGAGTCATTCCAGGGCGAGGGAACATGGCATTGGACGGCCCCCGACGACCGTGGCGACACTCGTTGGTACCTCGTAATCGACAATATGGCTCACCCGCAAGATCAGGGTAATGGAGCTCAAGGTGGCCAGATGGCAACGGTCATTCTCGACGCTGAAGAAGTGGACTCCCCTGTTTTCGGCATAGTCGATACGATTGTGCGAATCGATACGGGTGGTCACTCTGTCCTTGCAGGTCCTCTCATGCTCGACGAAGGAACACAGGTCAATCTGTTCGCGACGACGATGGCAGGGGCTCCAGATATCTTCCTGATGACCCAAGCCCAACTCGATTTGTACGAGGAAGGTGGGGCAGCAGCAGCCCGCATCGATGAGACGGATATGCTGCTGGTCACCGATGAGCGCACGCTCGCGTGGTCGGTGACTTCAGAGTACGCAGGCGAGGATTTGTACCTCGTCGTCGATAACCGCCCCGGGCCCTCAGGTGGTGGGGCGGGAACCGGCTTCGTAGCTACTACCGTCGTCTTCGATCTGGTTCCGGTTCTCGATCCGACTATTGCAAATTCGACGGATATGACCGTGGTGGATGTCGGGGCTGAGATCACCCTCGATGCCTCCGAGACCCCGAATCTTTCAGACCAGATCGACAGTGATACCGGATTCCAGTGGGATACCAATGGTGATGGATATCACGATACGGCCGGCTCGTCGATTCTTGTCAGTTGGGACGAGCCGACCGAGGTCAGCGTCGGGCTGCGCGCCGTCTCACGCGACGGGCGCAGCCAAAGCATCTACCTCGACCTCTCCGTTCAAGACATCAGTCCGCCGAGTGTCAGCCTCTCGGCGAGCGACACGATTCGCAAGGATTTCGATGATCAACTCCTGCTAACTGCCTCAATCGATGATAATTGGGGAATCCAGAGTGTCGAATGGTTAGTCGATGACGAGGTCATCGATTTCTACAGCAATTGGGATTGGCAGGACGGCAAGACATTCACCTTCCGCTTCGATTCATCCTATACACCCGGTGAACACGAGGTCAAGCTCAGGGTGATCGACAAGCAAGGCTTGGTGACGGAGGAGATTGCGATAGTAGACCTCTACGATTCGACTCCGCCTCTCGTCGCCGAGCAAACTGTCGAGATGACGGTTATTCTTGGCGAGCCACATCAATTCCAAGCTGAGGCGATGGATGCCGAATCCCCAAATTTGCTCTATTACTGGGACTTCGATGCAGAGGTGGATAGCGATTCCGATGGCGTACCAGACAATGATGTCGACGCCAGTGGCTCGAAGGTCATACAGGATTTCCAGAAGAAGGGAACATTCCAAGTCGTCTGCACCATAGTCAACGATGCTGGCGTTTCAACCGAGATCACATACTTCGTCACGGTTCGTTCCCTATCCGATAATGGAGGGGGTTTGAGCACCATGAATATCATCATCATCGCCGTCCTGGCCACTCTGTTACTCGTTGCCGGAGTTGGCATGATCGCTTGGCGACGAATGTCGAATGCGCGGCTTGAGGCATTGCTGTCAGAACAAGCCGCGGCTGCTGAAGAGGAACCGAGAGAGTTGAGCGTAGAGGAGCAGAAGGCGATGTTCGGTGCAGGGTCTACGACTCTCGATCAACCGACTTCTATGGCGACGACATCCCCATTTGGCCAATTCGCTACTGGGATGTCGGGTGCCAGCGACCCACAAGCGACGATCGGTTCGGCCGCTGCGATGGGTGATGTGGACCTCGAGGCACTGATGAGCACTCCCGGTCCAATTACCGCAGACGCACCATCTAGTCCTGCAGCCGATTTATTGGCTGAGTTCAGCGCTGATGAATCGGCGGTAGAGCGTGAGGATATGGAATTCAGCCATGATGAGCAGAATGGTGGAGGTGCTCAGGTTTGGTCGCCGGAGGCTGTGGATTCAGCCCCGACTGAAGATTCCTTACCGACGCCACCTCCACCCGCGCCAGAACCTCAAGCCGAGGCTCTACTCGATGAGGACGAATTCCCAACTCCACCCCCGCCGGTGAAGGAGCCTGTAGAGCCAACCGAAGAAAATGAGGATGAGATGTCGGTAGAAGAGGCTATCGAGGACGAGGTAGAACTCCCGGAGGATTCCTCCGAACCTGCTAGTGAGCCTCAATCGCGTCTGGTCCAGAAGGATTGCAGCCAGTGTCACCAGCGCTTCGAAGTCACCCTTCCCGAAGGCCACGATGTGGCACGAACAGCCTGTCCTTCGTGCGGTGCGATCGAGACTGTCAGCCTGAACTAAATCGGCTCACCAAAGCTCCCTCAATGCGAATAACGCGGCGATAAGCCGACTGCGAAAGACGATGCGGCGCCCGCCCTCGTCGCCCAAGACCCTAAATCGCACCTCAGAGAGGTGCGGACATGGAGAATGGTTCAGTGCGCCTCATCCGGAGGGCGCCGAGAACCAGAATCTCCCTTCCGATTCTCATCGTCGCCCTATTCCTTCTACCAGCATTCTCCCCACTCGCCGCGGTCAGCGGCGAGGCGAGGATCGAGTCTCAGGACTTCGCCATTCTCGATGAATTGGGCGATGTCCTCAACCAACGCGAACAAGCGGTCTCGAGCGATAGCGTCAGCCAATTGGCAGGACCATTGCTCGATCAAGTTCGTGTCGGAGTTCAAGAGACCTCCGTCGCCGACCCGCTGCACGATATCGACGAGGCTCTCGATGATGTCTCGATACAGGAAACCGCTCCACCAGAAGCGATTCACCCCGAACCATACATTATCCTCACCGATGAAGACAGCCGTCCGCCCGGTGAGGTAAGGACCATCTGGTCAACACTGTTCAATCTCACGGATTACGTCATCTGGACGCGCTACGTCGACACCGAGGGAAATGTCATCGAGCAATCTGAAACCATCACCTTCCTCACATCTCTTCTCTCGCTCTTCGACCCAGAAACCGAGTTCCTGCTTCACCAGATGGATGTCGATGACGATGGAGATGACGATATCCAAGTCGGCCTCTCCATCGATATGCTCGACCCAGAACTCGACGGCACCACTCTTTCGGTCGCGCCCCAACTCGATTACAGAGTCAGCGTCCTGCAATCGAGCATGACAGATTCCGATTGGGATAATCTCCAGACCCTCGAAGTCAGCCTGCTCAAAGCCTTCGCCTATTCGGATGGAATCCTCACCGAGGGCGAATCCTACGTCTGGGTGATCGATTCGAAATTCACCCACACCCCATACGACTTCACCCTCGGAGTGGGTCTCGAGAGATTCTACTTCGACCTCTCAGGAGCCGGCACGGACTTCCTTCTATCCATCTTCAATGCTCTGACCTTCGGAATCTTCGGCGGCGGCGATGAATCGGGAATCACCATCGCCTCGATCGCCGCCCCGTATCAGATATCGATTGATAATTCGGGGCAGACCGACTGCCCCGACCGCTATTCACCAGTGGAATTGACGACGCTACCATCAGATCAGATCAGTTGCGGAGTGACAGCAGGCTTCGGCTATGTCCACTATTCCCCCCCAGGCCTTGACGATGAACGTGATGTCTGGGAAGTAGCATACATCGAAGCCACCATTCATCCCAACCGTCTTGCGACCATCCTGCCTGAACAAGTCGATGTCACAATCCGTACCGACAGCACCCTGGCCGACGGAACCGGAAGTGCCGGAGAAAACGGCCTGACCACCGTCGAATATTGGGCCGATGAGCGGGCCGATCTGCACATCCACTTCCATGAGGACCGCTCGGAAGTCCCGCCGGAGAACGCCGACGGAGACTACGGCAATATCACAGATTCATCAGGCTGGCTGCGCGGAATGCCCGCCGGCAGTCTCAGCGCCGATGAGATCGACCGAGCATTCACCATGCTCGGCTCAAAGTCCGAACCTCAATTGCCAGGAGGCCAACCGAGCCGCCTCGGCCTCATCATCGGCGTCAAGAATTTCACTCGCGACACCTCCCAAAACGTCGACGACCCGACCCTACCAGTCAATCCAGCCTACCCACCCAAAACCCTCGTCTTGGTCCGTTCGGTCCAATCTGTTGAGGAGGTGGAATACCATTCCTGGATGAAACGTGGAGGTGCCGCGACCGACCATCGTCGAATCCAGATCACCGCCGAGGACATCCCCACCGCTGTCGTCCTCTTCGGCTCCTTCCAACTCGGCGGAACAGAGGAAGCCGATACAAGCCTCGACTCGGCCCAGAATCTCGATTTCATGTCGAGAATCTTCGATGTCGTACTCATCAATATCGTCGACCTATTCCTCGATATCGGAAACATCCTCAATGACATTCCATCGGCCACGGTCGATGTGATCAGCGGTGGTGCTGGAGGTTCAGGTGGCCTTTCTGGCGAGACTCTACATCTTCTGATTCACAACCATTGGCGAGCCGATCGTGAAGCGAGATCGATTGGAGAGGTCGGCCTTCAGATCGGCTCGAGCCCACATCCGACCATGCCTGGCGACCATCTGATCCTAGCCAAGGACAGGCAATTGGAGACGGTTCAGGGCAGGGATAGTCCGGTGACGCCCATGGTGCAGGTTGCGGCGAGTTTACGTTTCAGCGGCCTCAGTGCGTTCACTCTCGTCGATGACCTCGATAGCGAGTCCCAACGCGTTTCTCTGCTAACTTCTGCAAATGCGGAGTTCTCTTTCCTCTACATCGACCACCGCCCCAACAACCTCTCTGGGGCAGCCCATCAAGGACTCTGGATATCGGATATTCCTGATAATCTGTCAGCGGAGTTGACTCCCGAACTCGCGACCTATAGCGCGAGTTCGACCATAGATAGAATCAGTTACACTGGGATTGATGGAAATCAGCGGCAGGCCGCTCATGTGTTGGATCTGCCTGCCGAATTCAACATTGATTTCGGCGATATCACGAAGTGGAGTGCGAGTACGCCGATTTCGACGATTCATGCTCAGTTGACCGACGCGGTCGAGCCGGTGACAATGAGTGGGGATCACTTCCTCTTCCATCACGATCCGGATGATGAGACTTCGACGATTTCGACTCGCATCTCGGGCTTGCAGGAGGTCGGCTGGAGGGCGCCGGTGAAGGCTGGTGCAAGCGGTGCTGCGGGGCGGGGTACCGCCTTCATGACCGCTGGTGGTGATCGCACGATGAGCATCAATGTGGATCAGGCGCCTACGGTTGATGAGGGTGGATTGTCGGCGCTGGTTCTGATCGATCCATTGCCTTCGACGGTCTCGGTTGACATTCCCACCGGCGCCGATGCCGGCAACAGTTTGGTCATTCCTGAGTTGAATACGACTCAGGGCGTTGCCGGCGTGGCTTTCTTCTTGGGAGGATTCGCGGACCTCGGCCGTTCGGTGAATACGGTGCTGGCCGGGGTCACCAGCGAAGTCGCTTCGGGTGAGAGTGGTGGTAACGGATCCTTCGATTATGGCTTGCAATTGGATGCCGATAGCGACTTCGACCTGATTTTCGAGGCGAACCAAGGCAATGGGACCGCCGAGGCGCCGCCTTGGGTGCACGGTGTGGCGCTGAACGCTGCGCCGAGTGGAATCGCCGATGGATTCCACATCCGCGGCTGGATTCCTGACCTGCCGCCAGTGATCGACCTCTCGGTCAGTCGTATGCCGACGGATGATGGACAGGATTGGTCGATATCTCTGGGTATGGATGGATGGTTGCCCGCGCGCAGTGAATTCATGATCAACGCGCGCGGGATCAACGGTCAGGACCTGATGATGACTCTAGACGGCCTGACCGTTGGCGAATCGACATCGCTCGGAATCGATTCAGACTTCTCGATTCGCGAGACCAGCGGTGGAATCACCGAGGTGACGACATCGACTCACTTCGTGATGTCTAACCGTCTCGATTGGATTCACGCCGTCCTCATCAATCGAGAGGCCGGCTCGCGCACGGAGCTGCTAATCAACGACATCCCCGAATCGATAGACCTGCGAGCCAGCCTAGGCACGGCCATCTCGATGGACATGACCGTGCCGGAACAATACCGCCGGGACGGGCCCGCGGTCGACTCGATCATGATGCAGCAGATGCAATGGATGGACGGGGCCTGGTGGCCGGCTACGGTATTCCTCACCGATGTCCCCGACTCAATCAATCTCACCACCGAGCCGGACCTCGATTTCGATATCACCCAGAGTCTCGCCTTCCAAGGAACACCAGTGCTCGACTTCTCCGCCTCGGCCGATGGGATGTCACTCTACATCGAAGCCAACGGACGCGCCATCAACAGCCGAGGCGACATCATCCTCCTCGCCCAAGGTCTGACCGATCGAATGGTCATCAAACCAACCGAGGATTATGGCCTCGCAATCCGCAGTGGTGGTGACGGAGTCGAGCGTATCTACATGCGCGCCTCCAATCTGCCGACAACTCCTCCGGTCGTGATGGAGGAGATGGAGGCGCTGGGCGAGAATCTCCGCAGCGCGACCATTCACATCATCGAGATAGTCGGCCCGTACAGCGTCATCGAGATCGAGGATGTGCAGGGTGGGCGTATCATCGCCTCAGCCCGCGCTACGGCAGAAATCGAAGCCCTCGGCACGACCTTCGACCTGCGCGGAGTCCTGCTCGATGCTCAGACGACCGGAGGCGTGCCGACGGGGACAAGCCTCGGAGTGAACGGTCTGGCCTCTGACCTCTCACTGCTGAACCTCATCCCTGGATTCGAGGGCTCGACCCATCACCTAATCGTCCCCGAGCCATTCTCATCCGGCGTTCTAACGCTCTGCGCGACATTCCTCGGAGGCGATTGACATGGGCTTGCTGGAGAAGATGCGAAAGGCGGAGGAAAGCCTGACCGAGCCTCTGGGAGAGCACGAGGACGAGGCGACCGAGCGCGCTCACGAAATCCTCCAAATCGTCGGTGAGCGCGTCGAGGTCATTCGACCGAGCCGAGTAATCTTCGCCTCGGTCGCAGTATTGCTTATCCTCAGTGGGATGTTCATCATCGGAACTTGGTTGGTACCCTACGACAGGACCTCGGTTGACGTGGTGTACCTGCAGGGTGGAACCGGCCATGTGGTCATGGTCGAACTCGACAATAAGGGCTCGCGCTCGATAACCGATGTCAGCCTCGATATTCGCTTCCTCAATGATGAGTACATCGAAATCGGACGCTCGAGTTACACTGCAGATGAAATCGCCGCTCATACATCGATTGCTGGCGACCAACTGGAATTGCTGATCAATGGCGCTTCGGTCTGGGAGAATTACACGATTGAAATCATTCTCGATTACACATACGGCGGCGACGAATATCACGAGAGGTGGACCTACAATGTCGGCCAGTGGACCATGGAGATGTTCACCTATGATGCACCGATTCACTTCTTCTGACACGACCAAAGGTCGTGATTCAAGACCCGTTCAATCGACCCGAACGCTGAAAGGCGACTCAATTGGGCGCGGACTCATGACCAAGCGCACCGCCGTCGCTATGCTGGGGATTTTCCTTCTCGCTCTGGCTCCTGCGGGGGACTTTGCTGGTGGGATTCAGGATGCCTCGGTCGAGGAGCTGGATTCTGAGGTTAATCGGATTGGCATCGCACCCGATCCGGATTCGATTCAGGATTTGGGTGCGGCACGAGTCGTCGAGGGATTCGAGAGGACTCGTGACAATGTGGCCGAGTCGAGTATCGGGGTTTACACCGAACTCGGCCTGATTCCTTCCGTTCATCTGCCGCGGACTCTAGCTGAGCCGCGTGGCGATTTAGTGATGGTTATCGTCGACGGCGATGTCGGCATCTGGGATGCTCGACTCGCCGTGGAGGATGCGGCGGATGTTGAGATACGCTCTACGATTCCGCCGTCGGGATTCCTGGTTCAGGGTCTGCAGCAGGAGATTGCTCTGCTGGCTGAGGAACCGGTAGTCGTTGCGATTCACCCGGTTCCTGCTGGTTTGTTGGTCAATCCGGTTCTGCGGGTTGTCGACCAGGGTTCGATGATGGTCGAATTGCTCGGCTGGAAGGATGATGAATTGCAGCGACATGCTGAGCCTGGTCTCGGGCTGAAGGATTCTCTGGACGATGTCGCTGCATTCTGGATGGAGGATGCTTGGAGCCCTGAGGAGGGGCGAGTCTGGGGTGAGATCGATTTGGCCGACCTCGACTCGATCGTCCAGCACCCTTCGGTTGCTGCAATCGCACCTCTGCCCGTCCTCGAACTCAAGAATGACAATGCTCGAAGCCACATGGGTATCAACAATGTCGAATCTTACTTCGTAACCGATTTGGATGGATCTGGCCAGACAGTCGCTGTCGGCGATTCGGGAATCGACCACGATCATGGCGATTTCAACAATCGAATCGTCGGTCGCACTTCGGTGACCCCCGGCGATTCATCAACCGCTGACCCTTCGACGGGACACGGAACCCACGTGGCTTGTACCGTACTGGGTTCCGGGATGCGCAGCAGCGGGACATACACCGGAGTCGCCCCGGGTGCAAGCCTCTACTTGCAAGCCATGGAGCACGACGATACCGGCGCATTGAGCAGTTATGGCATACACAGCATGCTGAATTCCGCCTATAATGCCGGAGCGCGCCTGCACACCAATAGTTGGGGTGCAGGCGATGGACACGGCTCCTACTCATCTCAGTCCGAGGATGCGGATGACCGCACCTCGACTTGGGATCAATACTGGAGTTACGAGGGGATGACAGTTCTCTTCGCCGCCGGCAATGAGCGAAATGACGGCGTCTCCCCTCCCGGCACGGCGAAGAATGTCATCACCGTTGGCGGGCACAAGAATCGCTACAGCGGTGCTCCAGACGAGATGTATTATTGGAGCAGCCGTGGTCCGACCGATGATGGGCGCATCAAGCCCGACTTGGTCGCGCCAGGTGATGGAGTCCGCTCCTGTCTAGCCCAAGAGGCACAGAATGCTGAGTCGGGTTGGTCCAATAATTGGTACATCGAGTACAGCGGCACATCGATGGCGACACCTGCCGCCGCTGGCGCGGGCGCGCTGGTTCGCGAGTACCTGATGGAAGTAGCCAGCCGACCAGCGCCCCAAGGTGCTCTGATCAAGGCGCTGCTAATCCTCGGTGCCGAGGATATGGGAGTGCGAAACATCCCCAATAATGACGAGGGATGGGGGCGTGTCAATCTCATCAATTCGCTTCTACCAGACAGCGATGAGGGCATCTTTGTCGATGACCGAAGCCGAATCCGAAGCGGTCAGACTCGTGATTACACCTTCGATATCACGCGCGCAGGCGAACCGCTCAAGGTGGTCCTGACTTGGTCGGATTATCCAGGATCCTCCACCTCGACCAACCAATTGCGCAACGACCTCAACCTCGAGGTGATTCATCCCAATGGTGGAACCACCTACAAGGGTAATGTGTTCAACTCAGGTCGCTCGATTGCAGGTGGCACATTTGATTCGAAAAATAACGTCGAAGTGGTCCTTCTCGACAATGCCGCCGTGGGAACCTGGACCGTTCGAGTCAAGGACGATTACCACGGCGGAAGCCGCACTTACCAACCCTATGCCATCGCCGTGCGCGGCGTGAACGTCAACGACCTCTCACCAGACCCAACCTTCGCACCCGAGGTCAGCGTGACTCCCGCGATTCCTCAGATAGGAGAGAGTGTGCAGATTGCCATCACCCTCGAGAATTCAGGTGCTGGTTCGGTCACAGGTCTCGAAGTGATGATGAGGGCTGACGGTTCACTGGTATCGACTCAGAGCCTCAATATGGTTCCAGGCGATTCTGTACCAATGGTTTGGAATTGGACCCCCAATTCGGAAGGTCTCATCGACTTGAGTTTCCACATCGATCCGAACGATCTCATCGAGGAATCGAATGAGGATAATAACCTCCTGACCCACACCCTCATCGTCAGTGCCCCTGGCGTTCGAGTCACCTCCGATGAACCATTCATCACTCTGGGACAAGCCGATGATGCTTCGACCGGATGGACACTGACTCTGACCAATACCGCTCTGTTCGAGACCAATGCGACCATCGAGGCCACCGCTCCTATTCGGATGAATGACGGGGTCGAATTCGATTGGTTCTACTCTTTCACTTCGAATACTTTCAACCTGGCTGCGGCGGAGTCCGTCGAGGTTGGCTTCACTCTGATTCATCCTGCTCCACCTCAGCCGGGGACGTACAAGATCACCATCACCGGCACCGATGTCGAGAACGAGATTGAATCGATGCTGGACATCTTCTTCGAGGTGCCAGTTCTCGCTGCGGCTGAGGTGGAGATCACTTCGGGCCAAGTCCAAGTCAGTCCAATCGAGAAGACGCACATCCAAGTCTTCGTGACCAACGAGGGCAATGGACCTCAGACCTTCGATGTCGAACTCAGTTCGCCAGCCGGCTGGCACCTCGGACTCGATGTGCTCGGAGCCTTCGCCGGCTCTTCACATGGATCCACAGGGACCCTCGCGGTCGGCGAGCGTCGAGCCATCGACATCACCGTGAACCCTCCCGGAGCGATGATTCCAGCCGGTTCGCTCTTCTCCGCTGGATTGTCAATTCACTCGCGAGTCAGCTCCGATTCATGGTCGGTTCCAATTCCACTGGAGGTCATCGCCATCGATCAACTCTCGGCGACTCCGATCAGCGATGGAATCGAGCACGAGGTCGCACCCGATGCGACACTCGAACTCGAGATCGACTTCCTCAACAATGGGAACCGCGACTTGAGCATGACCGCCTACCAGCGCGCGATTCCCTCCGGCTGGAGCGTCACCGGTGGATTGGACACTCTCCAAGCCCCAGCCGGTGAGACGACCACATGGTCGGTCACTCTGCAAGGAAATGGGCGAGCGACCACGGGCGAATTCAAGTTGCGATTCGCAACCGACGATGGTTTCTTCATCGATTGGAACCGAACCATCGACGTACTTTCAGCAGCGATTCCAAGCCTGGCCTTCCACCAGATAGTCCTCGCCGACGGCACCTCTTCCAACTCCCCACTCGGAGTTGGTGCACACCCTGTCGGGGCTGGATTCGATCTCGCATGGAAGGTCGAGAACGAGGGAACATCGACTTGGAGACCTACGACTAGCATCATCGTCCCCGAGGGCGATTGGCTGGCGAATTGCCCAACCTCGCCCTCGAGCTTGGCAGCCGGGGCGAACAGCATCATCTGGTGCACGGTAACCATTCCGCTGTCAGCCCAAGCCGGCAGCGAACCCATCGTTACTCTCAGGATGGAAGGCGAAGGAATTGAGATCGAGAATTCAATCTCACTCCGCGTCGACGCCGTCTCTGCTGTGACGTGGAACCTCAGGACTCAGGCGGTGGCCCACGAAGGCTATCCAATCCAGATGACCGTGGACATCCAGAACATCGGTAATGCCGAGGTGAGCCACCGACTCGATGTCGACGCACCATCCGGTTGGGACGTCTTCATCAACGACGAGATTCTGATTCGCTTAAGCCCAGAAGAATCTCGCTCGATAGTGATTGAATTCACTCCCAACACAGGGGCTGACGGACTGATCGAGATGTCCCTGCGCAATGGCGAGGACATTCAAGGTTCGACCTTCACTTTTGAGGTCGATGTCATGCCCGGAAAGGGTAGCAGCGGAAGTCTAGCCGAGACTCTGATTCCAATCATCATCGTTCTCCTCCTCGCAATCATCGGCGGGGCTGGATTCTACCTCTATAGACAGCGAGGCGGGGACCTTGAAACCCTCATTCCGAAGGAGGCGATGAGCAAGATCAGCGAGTCGCTCAATCTAGGTGAACAAGAGGGCGGCTCCGGCATCGAATGCTGGGTTTGCAGTAGGGATATCTTCGTCGGAAAAGCACTCGCTTGCGGCAATTGCGGAGCCCGCTACCACACAGCCGGCCAAGTCAAGGGATGCGACATCATCTCCGTCGGACGCTGCCTCCACTGCGACGCCGATTCGGATGAACTGGTCGAGGCCTGAACCGCGACCCTACGGGGTCGCGAGGCCCGAAGCCCTTAGAGGGGCCCGATTGTCCGAAGAGCGATGAATCGCACTGCATCGGCTCGATTGCTGGTGGTTCTACTGCTCTTCACAGTGCTATCGCCGATGGTTCAGGCAGAGGTCGAACCACGCCTCACGGCGAGCCCGATGGCGCAGGAGGCTGACGCAGACAACCCTGCCGAGTACGCGATTACCGTCCACAATGATGGTGACGACGATATGGCCGTCAGCCTCAGCACTCAGCAAGATGCCTCGAATTGCAATGGATTTAGTTCCTCGATTGAGCAGGTCTCGGGAACAGTCGGGGCGGGGGAATCCGAGACCGTCACACTCACCGTCACTGTCAACGACCAAGCCAATGGTGAGTGTGAAACCACAGTCCAAGCGACAGCGCAGGTCGCCGGCGGTGCTCCGGGCACTCCGAAGGATGCCGATGTCACCGTAACCACGACCGCCGGCGACGGCGGTGGACTCTACGCGGTCAAACTCTCCACCGACGAGCCGAATGTCGAGTACGATGGAGAGGATCAGGTCGTCTGGGATGTCGAGGTGGAGAATACCGGTGAGCAGCAGGCCAATGTCCAACTCGAGATGACCAGCGATGACGAGTGCGAGTCAGACGACCTGAGCGCGACCGTCGACCCTGCGGTAGTCCAACTGGAATCTGGAGACACGGAGACGGTCGAAGTCACGGTCGAGGTGCCCGACGGCAGCTCGACCGAAGCTGGTGAGCACTGCTTCCTGCTGACAGCAACGGTCACCAACGACCCGAACCAAGCCGACCGAGCCCAAGACAACCTAACCATGCGTCTCAGCGTTCCGGAAGTCAAGGAGTGCGACGGCTCGCTATCCACCACCTCACACAGCCTCGACCCTGACGAGACAGCCGAGAATAGCTACGCCGTCGAAAACATCGGTAACACCCAATGGACGGTCAATATGCAAGCCCAATCTCCCGGCAACGACATTTCGGGATGGGTCCAATTCGACAGTCCAACCTCTGCCCTGCTGGCAGAACCCGGTAATTCCGACGATAGTCATACATTCACATTCTCAGTCACTCCCGACGATTCCGTAGAAGCAGGCTCGCAGATCGAAATCAAGATTCAAGGTCGGTCCAACCAAGGAATCGGCTGTGAACAGATTCTGACAGTAACAATCGGCCAAATCCACGATGCCAAGTTGACCTTGAGTACATCCAAACTCTCGAATGTGGAACCTGGAACCTCGGATTCGGTCACACTGACGGTCGAGAATCGAGGAAACGGTCTCGACACTTTCTCGCTGACAACGATGGATATTCCCGAAGGATGGCAGGTCTCATTCTCGCAATCTTCAGTCACGGTCAACAGCCGTCACGACTCGAATAACAAGGCCTCCCTCACCGCCACGGTCAACGTTCCCGCAGATGCCCTCGCGGGCGATAACACGATCGAATTCGGCGTAACGGTGAGTGGTTCAACGACTATTCTCGCGAGCAAGGTGCTTACGGTATCGGTCGCGGCAAGGCACGACCTGACGGCTGAGATTCTCTCCGAGCAACAGACCGGACGTTCTGGGCAGGTCGTGCAATTCCCGATTGACATCACGAATACAGGAAATATCCGTGATACATTCAAACTGCAGGTTTGCGATCCGAGCGATCAGACGGGATGCAATCCACCGATGTGGGCTGCATCCTATTCGGATTCGAATGGTAATTCGATATCGCAGGTGATACTCGATCCGAGCGAGTCGAGGCGCGTCTTCCTCGATGTGACTGTCGAGGGTGAGGAAGACGCGGATTCGGTGTCGATCCTCTCGCGCGTTGCGATATTCGGAACCAGCGAGAAGGTCGAACACGAGATTAGCGTGATCGTCTCGAATTACGATTATGGCATGGCGATCTCGCCCGAGATGCCCGGCCCAGTGGCCGGTCAACTCGACCTCGTTCTGCCACCCGGCGGGGTCACGGAAATCACCTTCTGGGTCGAGAATACCGGTAATTTCCCCGGTGGCGATAATGCGGTCATCTCGATGACTGGAATGGAATCATCAGTTCTGCGCAAGGTCCTCGTGAACGGCGTCGTCGCCACAGACAACATCGCGGTTCCATCGGGCGACCGCGTACTGATCACCATCGAGCTCGAGGTCTTGGAAGGCGTCTCCAGCGGCACCACGGGTGTCATCAAGGTCAGCGCCTCCTCGGAGAAGAATGCTGCAGAAAGCACCAGCGTCAACCTCGTCTTCGAGGTGCGAACGGTTCACGATTTACGCTTCACCCTCGAAGGCGAGGACACCGCAACTACCGATGAGAAGACCAGCGTGGAGTTCATTCTCCACGTCACCAATCATGGCAATGTCGTCGAGACGGTCCAGATCCTCACAAGCGATTCACTCCGAGGCTGGACCGTCAACATCCTCGATGACGAATTCCAACTTTCACCGGGAAACTCGCGCACCATCACGGTGCGCGTGACGCCACCAGCAGGAATGATTCAGGATGATACCTACGGATTCACCATTACGGTTCAACCGAAGGGGATGCCAGTCGCAGGCCAACCCCTCGATCTAGAAGTCAGCGCAGAAGTATCTCCCGGGCTGACTTGGCTGAGCGAGCAGAATGAACAGATTCTGGTTTACGGCTTGACGGGAATCGGAGCCCTACTGGTGGTCATCCTCTTCTTCCGCTCGCGCGCGGAGAACCGTCGCATCATCGAAGCTCTCGAATATGAATCGCGTGATTGAGAGCGAGCGTACTTCTTCGTCGGCGCCGATGCTAACTTCACCGCTCGGGGCAGTGGGGTGTTGACCTCCTTCCACGGACCCAAAGGCAGTCGTTCTGTGAATCTCACCGCGAGCACGGTTATGCTTATGACCGGATTTCAGGTGGCGAACTCTGCCGGTCCCTACGGGACCGTCAGGTGTCAGCGATGTCGACGGTCCCAGAAGCCTATCTCGCATTGGCGATCATGACCCTCGTCGGCATCGGTTTTCCAGTGATGAGCTTCGTCGCTTCTCGCTTCCTAAGACCGACCCCGAGCGCGAACGATAGCAACAAGCTGCGCTCGATTCTACTGCCGGGATACGAGACTGATCAGAGCCTGTACGTCCGGCGAGAAAGCACCTACGAATGTGGGGCGGACCCGGTTGGTGACGCACACATCAATTTCCACTTCCAATACTACTGGTACGCCATCATCTTCCTCGTCTTCGATATCGCGTTCATGTTCCTGGCTTTCGGCGGCGTCATCGCAATCGAGGAAGCCGGCGCCGACATCGATGTTTGGGCATCGATGCTGACTCTGACCGTCTTCATCGTGCTGATGAGCCTGGGCGTCTGGCACGTCTTCCGCAAGCGCGGGCGAATCTACATCTGAGGTGATTGAATGAGCGACGAGGTTCCGAATTTCTCCGTCTTCAACAGCAGGATCCTCGTCGATACCGTCGGTGATGTCACCGACGAGGCCCTGAGGGCAAGCCGCATGAAGGAGGTCATCGGCGTCCTCGGTGGACGCCTCTTCAATTGGGGTCAGCGCAAGTCGCTATTCCCGCTTCACTTGGGAATCAAGTGCTGCGCTCTTGAGATGGCTGCGGCTGGCGCGAGCCGCTTCGATGCGGAGCGCTTCGGCGTTTTCTTCCGCTCCAGCCCGCGACAGTGCGATGTTCTGTTGGTCAACGGTCCCATCTCGAAGAAGTTCGCTGACCCCATCGTCCGCCTTTGGGAGCAGATGCCCGAGCCAAAGTGGTGCATTGCCATGGGCGAGTGCGCTATCTCTGGCGGACCTTACTTCCAATCCTACAACATTCTCGAAGGCGTCGACACGGTCATCCCAGTCGATGTCTACATCCCGGGATGCCCGCCTCGTCCCGAGGCGCTAATCGACGGCTTCGGCAAGTTGCGTGAGAAGATTATCCGCATCGGTGCTGTTCCAAGCGAGGTGCGCCCGATGAGCGAGGCGCCGCTAATCGTCGGAGACGAGTGAAGGAGGAATCAGGATGGGCAAGAAGGTAACAGCGGCGGCTCAGCAGAAGGCTGCCGAGGCTCTGGCTGAGGCAATCTCGGCAATCGATGGCGTCAGTGCCGCACTCGACACCCGCTCCAGCGGCACTCAGGCCCGCCACACGGTGAGCGGGACTTGCACACCTGATTCATGGCGAGGTCTCGCAGAGACACTCGCGTCCGAGCACGGCGTCGACCACTGCTCGATGATTACTGGAATCCACTGGCCAGACGCCGCTGACAAGACCTGGGAGGTCGTCTACCACTTGATGCGAACCTGCGTTGAGGACCCAGCGACCATCGAGGGCGTCGTGCAGCCGAATATCACCGACGCGAACAATGTCGAGGGCGCCGATGTTCCTCTCGAGATTCAAATTAGCATCGCTCTGCCGGACACTCGCGAGCCAGCGGTCGCCTCGGTCCAGGACATCTGGGTCGGAGCGGATTGGAACGAGAAGGAGACTTGGGACCTCGTCGGAATCGACTTCGATGGTCACGAGGGAATGCGCCGAGTGCTGAACCCACACGAGACTCCGGTCGGATATCACCCGCTGCAGAAGCAGCACAAGCTGCGCTACCACGGATTCGAGGAGATGTACGACGACGCTCAGGGATTCCTGAGGAAGCCAGCCGACGCTGGCAAGGTGAAGTGAGGAGGGATTTGCATGGCAGAAATGTGGATTTCAATGGGTCCTCAGCACCCTATGACCCACGGCCTTTGGACTCTCAAGGTCAAGGTCGATGGTGAGACCGTCGTCGATACCGAGCCGGACCTCGGATACATTCACCGCGGAGTCGAGAAGATTTGCGAGGCTCGCGATTTCACACAAATCACCACTTACTGCGACCGATTGTGCTACGCTAGCGCGAACACCTGGTCGCACGCTTACATCTACGCCGCCGAGGACCTCCTCGGCGTCGAGGTGCCCGAGCGCGCTGAGTACATTCGACTAGTCGCAGTCGAACTTCAGCGCATCGCCAGCCACCTGATGTGGCTAGGCGCGTACGGACCAGACATCGGTAATCTGTCGGTAATGGTCTGGTGTCTGCGCGAGCGCGAGATGATGATGGATCTCCTGCAAGAGTTGGGAGGCTCCCGCATGCACTATAATTTCCCGCGTATCGGCGGCGTCAAGCGCGACCTGCCACACGGATTTGCTCAGCGCGCTCGCGCCAAACTCAAGCTCTTCCTCAACCGAATTCAGGAATACGAATCACTCTTCGACGAGTCCACCGTATTCCTGGTTCGCAGCCAAGGCGTCGGCTATGCCAAGCCTGAGGAGATGATCAACCACGGCGTCACCGGACCCAATGTCCGTGCCGCCGGCGTAGATTACGACGTTCGCTGGGCTCACCCTTACTCGGTTTACAGCGAACTCGACTGGCAGCCAGCAGTCGAGCGCTCTTCAATCAAAGGCGCGGATTGCTACGACCGCTACCGAATCCGCGTCGAAGAGATGCGCGCCAGCGCTTCGATGGTTCTGCAAGCGCTCGACAAGATGCCCGGCGGAGCCGAGACCTACCACGAGCCAGGCGATCCGAAAATTATCGCCAAGGCTCCGTCTCGCGCCCCCGAAGGCACCACTGGAAGCCACCACTTCGAAGATAGCCGCGGCGAGTCGATGTTCTACCTCGCCGGTGGCGGCGAGGGCCGCGGAAAGATGCCTTACCGCGTCTCCATCCGCTCTCCGATGTTCATCACAATTCCATACGCGGCCAAATGCATGATCGGCTACAAGGTCGCGGATATCCCAGCCATCATGGGTTCATTCGACCCGTGCATTGGGGAGACCGATAGGTGAGGTGAGAGAATGGCGAGCAGCGATTGGTTAGACCTGCGCGGCTGGATGGAAGCCATCGTAGGCTGGTCCATGGACACCGTTCACGACATACTGCCTTCGAACGATATCGGCCTCGGTCCGCTTGGAACTCTAAACATTCAGAACGAGTTCGCCAGCATTCAGGGTGCTCTCGAGACATTCATCTTCACGACCATCATGTGCACTATCGTCTTTGCAACGATGATGCTGACTTTGATGGTCGTCCCATACATCGAGCGCAAATTCATCGCTCGTCTGATGGACCGCCTCGGAGCCACCACGAGCCTTCGCAGCCTTTGGATTGGCGAGGGACATACGACGGCGGGCAAATGGTGGAATCAACTTCCGTTCGGCATCGGTGCAATCCTCGGATGGGTCGTTGGCACCCTCAATTCGGTCGCAGGCAACGACTCGAAGCACGTCGCAGTCCATCGCGTCCACAACCGCGGTTACCACGGAATCTGGTTCCTCTTCCCGGGCTTCTTCCAAGCCCTTGCGGACTTCCTCAAGTTCGCCACCAAGGAGCACATGGTTCCAACCAAGGCGGACCGCGTGGTCTTCGAGACCGCACCGGTCATCATCATCGCGACCACGGTTATGGTCTACGCATTCATCCCGTTCGGGCCACACATCTGGGCGGCTAATCCCGACCTCTCACTCGTCTTCATGATGGCTGTCTTCGGCGTCGCACCACTGGGCGTCTTCTTCGCCGGCTGGGCATCCAACAACAAGTACACACTCATCGGTGGAATGCGCTCAGCCGCTCAACTCACCGCTTACGAAATCCCTCTGCTGATCAGCGTCCTCGCAATCGCAGTCATCTCAGGCTCGTTCAACATCCTCGAGATTGTCGACTTCCAAATCGAGACTTCGAACACTTGGAATATCTTCATCATGCCACTCGGCGCAGCCCTCTTCCTCATCACCATGATCGCAGAGGTCGAGCGTATTCCATTCGATATGCCCGAGGCTGAGGCCGAACTCGTCGAGGGCTGGTGGACCGAGTACGGCGGCATTCGCTGGGGACTCATGTTCGCCGTAGAGATGATGCGCGCTTACGCGGCTTGCATCCTCTTCGCACTCTTCTTCCTCGGCGGCTGGCAATTACCATTCGAAGACACCCTCGTCAGCCTACCATTCGTCGGGGGCGTCTTCGAATTCCTCGTAACAATCACTCCGGGAATCGGAGTGCTGCTCCTCAAAGCCTACCTGATGTTCGCCTTCTTCGTCTGGGTCCGCGCCTCACTCCACCGAGTCCGCACCGACCAAATTCTCGAATTCGGCTGGCGCTGGCTCCTTCCAGCATCTATCGTCAACCTCGCGGTAGCCATCTGGCTGCGCCTCGATGTCTGGGACAGCACAGCAGCCGGCGGCTGGCCAATTTGGGCAGCGCCAGTTCTCTTCGGAACCTTCGTCCTCGCCTTCATCGTTCTCGCAATCGACGAGGACAAAGAAGCCCTCGAACTCAACCGGAGAATGTACCACACTCAGACTCTGGAGAAGGCTAGCCCGGGGACGCACAGGGAGTAATCGGGAGGTGAGCAGATGAGCGATGAACAACAATACAACACCGGCCACCCACACGCGGCCCCGAATTTCCGCAACCTGATTATTCGACCAATGTGGATCACGATGAAAACGGCGCTCCGCACAGTGCCATTCCTCGGTCGCCTCGGCATTCTCAAGAACAATTACCACGGACAGAAAGTCGACCTCAAGGACGAATTCACACTCGCTCGAATCGGCGACGACCACCTCTCGGAGGGCCACACTTACGCCGCCGACCGCGAGTCGACCGACCTGCTGCCATTCCTTGAGCGCCCTGTAACGGTGATGTATCCCTACGAGCGATTGGAAGACATGGAACCCTGGCTTTTCGTGCCTGGAAATTACAATGGGCGCATCGGTATCGTCTGGGAGACCTGCACCGCTTGCAAGGCCTGCGTCCGCGCCTGCCCTAACGACTGCCTCCACATGACCTCCGAGGTCCGCGTCAACGTCCTTGACACCGCTGAGGAAGAGGATGAATGGCATGGATATGGGTCCGAGGTCGAAGCCGGTGGATTCGCTGCTAAGCCGAAGGAGGACTTTGAGGAAATCGAGGAGTTCGACCTCGTCAACGAGCACTCGGCGGTTCCGCAGCAATACGATTTCGCCGAGGTGATCGACATCTCTGGAGATACAGCAACAGTTCGATGGATGGACGGCTCGGGCATCGAGGATATCGGTACGAGCGAGTTGAAGCCGGCCGAGACGGACATCGTCAGCGGCCGCATCGATATCGGCCGCTGCATGTTCTGCGGACTTTGCGCCGAAGCCTGTCCATTCGAGTCATTCTTCATGACCAATGAATACGATGGAATGTCTGGATACTCGCGCGAGGATCTCTGGTTCGACGCGGACCGCACACGTGTCCTACCCGCAGTCCACCAAGAGCGCGTCGACATGGAATTGGCTAAGCGCGCCAAGAAAGAGAAGGACAAGCGCGCGAAGAAGGCGGCAAGAGCCGCCAAGGAAGCGGAGGCGTGATTTCGATGGAAATCGATTTCGAGGCTATTGCATTCGTCATCATGGCGCTCGTCGCCATCCTCGGCGCATTAGGTTGCGTCTACGCGCGCCGAGTCGCCCACTCGCTTCTCTCGCTGATGATGACCTTCTTCGCGGTCGCGGGCGTGATGGTTCTCGCCCACGCTGAGATGCTCGCAGCGATTCAGATTCTCGTCTATCTCGGCTCGGTCATGCTCGTCGTGCAATTCGGCGTCATGCTGACCCGCCGCCAGATTCAGGAGGGTGATGTCCAATGAAGGCGGTCAGCGTAATGGCACGACTCGGGGTCTTCGCATTCGTGCTGATTCTACTCCGCGAAGTGATGGAGCACCCGATGTTTGGAAACGCTGCAGCGGGTGCACCAACGACCCTCGATTTCGCCGTCGCAATCCTCGATGATTGGGCCATCGTCACCGTCGTTCTCGGCATTTTGCTGGCGATGGCCATGATCGGCGCTTCCTATCTCGTCCGCGACGAGCGCCTCGTCAATCTCCTCTACGATATGGGAGGCGATGAGTGATGATCGAGGCCAGTTGGATCGCCGGACTCGGCGTCATTCTGTTCGGAATCGGACTAGTCGGCGCGTTCAGCCGAAAGAACGCAATCGTCGTTCTAATGTGCATCGAGGTCATGCTGAACGCAGCCAACCTCAACTTCGTCGCCGGAGCCATGCACCATGGCTCAGTCGACGGCTGGGTATTCACCGCGGTCGCAATCGCGATCGCCGCCGCGGAGGTCGCCATCGGGCTGGCCATCCTGCTCTCGCTATACAGCACGCAGGAGACCATCTCGCTCGACGAGGCGACCCTGCTGAGGAACTGAGGTGACAAAGATGGGAGAGCACCAGCAAGAGTGGGATAGACTACTCTACATCGTACCGTTCCTCGCAATCGTCCCCTATCTCTACACGACTGGGGCTTCGTCAACCGATTATTGGTGGCTGATCATCGCCGCTCCACTGGTCTTCTTCGCGACCATCGCAATCGCCGGCCAAATCTGGAACGGCGATGAAACATGGGTCAACCGCTTGAAGGAAGGAGGTATTCTCGGCCTCGGCGCTCTCAGTGTTTCCCTCTCGGCCGCCGTGTGGCTGATTTACGATTATCTTGAGCACCACGGGCACATCGAGTCGGGCGATCCATTCAGCTGGCTAACGTTCGATGTCCTGACCTACAATGGCGAGGGATGGTCCGTCGCAAGCACAGGGTTCACCGGCATTGGATTCGGCATTTACCTCGACGCTGTCAGCATCATGCTGCTCTTCGTCGCAACTTTCCTCTGCTTCCTCATCTGCTGGTTCGCAATCGGCTACATGACCACGGATTCGATTAACGACAATAGCAACCACCGCTTCTTCGCCGAGTTCGTCCTCTTCTCGATGGGAATGTTCGGAATGGTCCTCGCTGACAACTTCCTCTGGCTCTTCATCTTCTGGGAAATTATGGGACTCTGCTCCTATCTTCTCATCGGATTCTACTACTGGAAGCCGAGTGCTGCCTACGCGGCGAAGAAGGCTTTCCTTACTACGCGAGTAGGCGATGTCTTCCTGATGATTGGATTGTTGATGTTGTACGATATCTACGGTTCTCTCGACTTCGCGGTTGTCTTTGATGACCCATCGACTGGAGTCGGTGGAGCGCTCGTCGATGCTGGTCAGTTGCAGACCGCGCTTCTGATGTTGTTCATTGGCGCGGTCGGCAAGTCGGCCCAATTCCCGCTACACGTGTGGCTGCCAGATGCGATGGAAGGACCGACTCCTGTCTCCGCTCTCATTCACGCGGCGACCATGGTCAATGCTGGTCTCTATCTGGTCGCCCGCATGGTTCCATTCGTCGATGTTCATCATCACGGCGTCGCCGGGATGGAGGAATTGGGACTCATCGTCGCTTGGGTCGGCGGAATCACGGCGTTCATGGCAGCGGCGATCGCCTTCGTTCAAAACGACATCAAGAAGGTGCTCGCCTACTCGACGATGAGTCAACTGGCATACATCTTCACTGGACTCGGCGCGGCGCTGTGGTTGTTCAACAACGACAAGCACCACGCGGCCGCGCTAGTCTTCGGCGGCGCTCTATTCCACCTATTCAACCACGCCATGGCCAAAGGGATGCTCTTCATGGCGAGCGGGTCGGTTATCCACGAGGTCCACCACGCCCATGACCACCT
>CAZNVK010000014.1:0-19464 GCA_964576865.1 uncultured Candidatus Poseidoniales archaeon
CGCATCCGCATGATTTCGTGCGGGTTGATTTCACCTTGCACATCGCGCCCCTTGATGTTCAGCGAGCCAGCAGCGGCCACAATCAACGCCACCAAGGCGAAGGGGCGCGCGACATTGCGTGAACCGAATAGCTCGCCACCAAGATGATGGAAGGCGAAGAGCATGATTGCCGAGGCAACGCAGAGAACCAGAATCACGCGCTGCGCGAAAGCCTCACCCCACGGCGCGCGCGTGAAAGTGCCGATGCTCATCCACAGCAGCATGGCTACCCCACATCCGGTCAGTGAGAGGGTTTCGAGGGTCGCGAGGACCTCCATGCTGGGCACATGGCGTGGGCATTGTTGAGTCTTCTCCAGGGTCAGCGGAGGCGCGCGAGCCGATGGACATCCTCAAGTCGGGTGAGTTCCCGTTGGTCGCATGGTCAAGGTCAAGGGTTGGAGCCTACCCAAGCCTCGGGCCAGCGGACCTCCCTTCCAGACCAAGTCCTCGGTGGTGGCAGTCCTCGAACAGGTAGCGGTGCTTCTCGAACTCGATGGAGCGAATCCGTTCCGAGTTCGTGCCTACCAGAATGGCAGCCGAGCCCTCGCCTCGATGGAGGAGGATTTGCTTTCGGTTGTGCAAGAGGGTCGGCTGGTCGATGTCAAAGGAATTGGCAAGGGCATCAGTGGATTGGTTGGTGAAGCGGTGCTTGAGGGCACTTGGGGTGACCTCGAAGGACTGTATTCGAAGATTCCTCCTGGGCTGATCGAGATTGTTGGGATTCCCGGCCTAGGGCCGAAGCGTGCCCGGGTGATGTACGAGGAATTGGGGGTGGATTCGGTCGAGGCGCTGAAGGTCGCTTGCGAGATGGGTCATGTTGCGCCTTTGTCGGGATTCGGTGAGAAAAGCCAACAGAAATATCTCGAGGGAATCGAGTTACTGCGCCGCTATCAAGGGCGCTCGCGCATGGATGTCGGTTTGATGTTCGGGCGAGCGCTGGAGGCGCGTGTGGCAGCGATTCCGGGAGTCACGCGCGCACAACTCGCAGGTAGTGCACGCCGGCGGCGCGAGACCATCGGAGACCTCGATATCGTAGCCGGGGCAGAACCTGCTGACCACGATGCCGTCATTGATGCAATCCTCTCATTCCCCGGCATCGCCGAGGTCAAGGGCTCTGGTGAATCGAAGGTCAGCTTGATTCTCGAGCAAGATATGTTGGCCGCCGCAGCCACTAGCGGCGGCGTCGATGCCCAACTAGCCGAGACGCTGATGGAACGCAGTGCCGATGCGACTATCGACGCCCAAGTCAGAATCGTCGCTCCAGAGACCTTCCCCTTCACTCTGGCATATTTCACAGGTTCAAAGGAACATAATATCCGCATGCGACAACTCGCTATCGACCGAGGACTCCGCCTCAACGAATTCGGATTATTCCCCGAAGAAGCCGCAGGCGATGCGATTGGCATGGAAGCTGCCAAACACACCCTCGCCTGCGCCGACGAGGCCGATATCTACCGTCACCTCGGCCTCGAATGGGTCTCGCCAGAATTACGCGAAGATACAGGCGAGATTGAGGCGGCCCAAACCGCAGCCCTACCCCGCCTCATCGAGCCCGCAGACCTCCGAGGCGCACTCCACAATCACACGATCGCCTCGGACGGCGTGAACACCCTCGAAGAGATGGCCCAAGCAGCAATCGACCTCGGCTGGCAATACCTCGGAATCGCCGACCACTCGGAAATCCTCAACATCGGCGGCCGACAAATCGGCATCCCAGCCGATGGCATCCCAGCCCAAGCAGAGATGATCCGCTCCCTCAACGAGGGCTGGGCTGACGCTGGAACCGACTTCCGCATCTTCCACGGCTCCGAGTGCGACATCCTCGTCGATGGCGCACTCGATTACCCAGATTCAACCCGAGAATCGCTAACCCATGTCGTCGGCTCAGTCCACGCATTAGGCAGCTGGCGAAACCGCGACGAGATAGCGAACACCGAAGCCCTCATCCGAGCCGTCGAAAATCCAACATTCACGATTCTAGGACACCCGACCGGTCGTATCCTGCAAGGCAGGGAAGGCTTCCCCGTCGACATGCACGCGGTGCTGCGTAGGATGGGAGAACTCAATGCCGAAGGCCAACTCAAAGCCGTCGAAATCAACGCATCACCATACCGTCTGGACTTAGATTGGCGCCTTTGCCGCTATGCCAAGCAACAGGGTGTGCCAGTGTGTATCAACCCGGACGCGCACGCAACCGAAGGCCTGGCTGACGTGTGGTACGGGGTGCAAATCGCTCGCAAGGGGTGGCTCGAAGCGGCCGACGTTTTGAACACAAAGAGCGGAGCTGAGATGGAAGCGCTTCTCGGTCTGTGATTCGCGCTCAACCCAGTCGATTCCTCTCGATTCCACTGACGAAGATTCATCATGCCCGCGCGCGAGGCGGTCTCATGCGAGTCATGCGCGGTCTGGTTTTCGGGGCGGTGTCTGTGCTTCCGGCGCTTTTCTTCGGGATGATGGCTTACGTGCTGATGGGTGGCGAGACCTCGTTTCCTGAGTGGGAGGCTTGGATGTACGGCCCCTGCTACGGTCTACCTGCCCTGATCGTCGGTGGCTCGTTACTCCTCGGTCTACGCGATGAGGAGGATGCTGAGTGATGCGACGAGCCCAGAAGGCGGAGCGGATTGGTGCTTTGCTCGATGAGCTGTATCCTACTACGCCGATTCCGCTCGATCATACCGATCCATACACGCTTCTTGTTGCGGTTATGTTGTCTGCGCAGACTACTGATAAGAAGGTGAATGAGGTTACGCCGGCGTTGTTTGCGGCGGCGGATTCGCCGGCGAAGATGGCGGCGCTTGAGGTTGATGAGATTCGGGATTTGATTCGGGAGATTGGCTTAGCGCCGACCAAGGCGAAGAATCTCCAGCGGATGGGTGAGCAGATTGTTGCTGGTGGTGGCGAGGTGATTCCCGATTGGGAATTCCTCGAGTCGCTCGCCGGTGTCGGTCACAAGACGGCGAGCGTTGTTATGTCGCAGGCATTTGGGGTGCCAGCCTTTCCAGTTGATACTCACATCCACAGGCTGGCGGCGCGCTGGGGTCTGTCGAATGGGCGTAACGTGGAACAGACCGAGCGCGATTTGAAGGCGGTTTTTGCGATGGAGACGTGGAACCGCCGGCATTTGCAAATCATTTACTTCGGGCGTGAATATTGTCCCGCGCGTAACCATGATTTGGCCGCGTGCCCGATTTGTGCTTGGGCGGCGACGAAGAAGCGGATTCGTGAGGAAGCCCGTCGTTGAGCCTCACGAATGCACTTGATTAGGCCAAATAATGGCTCGCTTCGCTCAACTTCGCAATAGCAGGAATCCACCGCCGCCAACCAGCGCGACACCGATGATTAGCAGAGGCATCTGCAGTGCTGTTAGCGTGTCGCGCGAGTCACGACCGTCCTGACACTGACCTTCATCCCAACCGGTGATTTGCCCAATCTGTCCGGTCGTGCTATCGCAATTCTCCTCTAGTTCGCCATCGATGTAATCGACCGCCATCCCTGCACCAAGCCATCCTAGAAGGAATGCCGCACCTATGACGAGGGTCAGTGTGCCACCGAAGGTTCCTGCTTTGCCCATATTCTGACGGGCCGCTCGGACTCTCTTGAATCCTCGCGGCCCGAGCATTCATCAAACCCACTTCGGTCGAGCATCCATGAGCGATGAGTGGATCTCACTGGAGGTCGGACAGAAGGCACCGGAATTTGAGGCTGAATTAACCGATGGCAGCACGGTTCGTCTGAACGAGTTGTTGGCGGCGGGCCAGAGAGTCATCCTCTACTTCTACCCTCGAGATTCGACGCCGGGGTGCACGACTCAGGCTTGCGATTTCCGAGATAATTTCGATGCTATCAGCGCCGCAGGCTACCGAATATTGGGCGTCTCAAAGGATTCGACCAAATCTCATGCGAACTTCATCGAGAAGCAGGAATTGAACTTCGATCTCATCGTCGATCAGGAAATCGAATTGCATCAAGCCTACGGAGTCTGGCGTGAGAAGATGAATTACGGGAAGACATACATGGGCGTCTCTCGCTCGACTTTCGTGATTGATTCCGACGGCACGCTTTCCTTCGTGGGTTACAATGTTCGCGCCACCGGCCACGTCGAGAGGTTGATG
This sequence comes from uncultured Candidatus Poseidoniales archaeon, assembly GCA_964576865.1. Classification (GTDB taxonomy): domain Archaea; phylum Thermoplasmatota; class Poseidoniia; order Poseidoniales; family Thalassarchaeaceae; genus MGIIb-O1. The sequence continues at coordinate 4,152 of CAZNVK010000014.1, forward strand.
CGCGAGCTCGGGGTCGAGGGTTAGATGGACAACGATGAGCGGCGCAGGGTGGTCGCGACTTACCTACGCCGTTGCGTGACTTATTCCGATGCGTCAATCGAGCGTAAACGCGCGCGAGGCGAGGATGAAATCGAATTAGCGCGCTGGCAGGCATTCCGCGAATTCACCGCTTACTCCGCCAGCGAGATCGAATCAGGCGCGCTGGATACTTGGTTGACCGATGAGGAGGGTGATGCGCCCGCGCCACCTTCGCTTTCTTCTGGTTCGGCGGTTCACAACACGGCTTCGATGAGCCACCACGAACGGCGCGATTGGTTGGCCGGCTTGTTGATGCCTCGACCAGTCGTGCTAGTCGCTACAACCTCTGCTGATGGGGTCGAGAACCTCGCTCCGATGTCCTCGGTGAACGTCGTCTCTAACTCTCCCTCGCTTCTCGCGATGTCGCTTTCAGTCGATTTGGAGGGCCGGCCACGCGATACTCTCGTGAATCTGCGAGATGGTGGAATCGGCTCTCAATGCACCGTTTTCGTATTGAATGCCGACCACGATTCCGCCCTTGCGGTCGATGCCACCGCCAGCCCGCTACCACCGAGCGACTCAGAATGGGATCTTCTCGGTGCGAAGGCGCCAATCTTGCCCATCGCCTTCGCAGCGCTCCACTGTAAATTAGCCGAATTGCACCCATTACCTGCCGGTGCGAACGGTACGTTGGCAATCCTCAGTGTCAATTCGCTGGAGATCCCTGAGGGTACCACTACCGACTCGATACCGCGAACTCTCTTCCAAATCGGATTCGATTCTCTCGGACCTGGACCGAGCCCCATCGATTGGCGCTTCGGCCTAAGCGATCACTGAGAATCATCCTCAGATAACTGCCCCCACTTGGCCATCCCGAGCAGATGCTTTTCGGTATCTACGCGCATATTTCTGCCTGCGATCATCAGCAGGGTATCTGATTCGTTGAGTGCGAATACCGGTAGGCCGGTCTGCTGCCCCAATGTCTGGATGCGGTTGCGGCAGACTGTCTGTTGGCTCGGCATGTGGGTTAGCGAGCCCAAGTCTGCGATAACCAAATCACCTTGACCAAGTCGGATTTCCATTCCATTGAGGTTCATCCGATGTAGGTCATCGGGCTTGATGTAGTGAACGAATCTGTCCGCTGGTGAGGCCAGGCGATGGGTTCTCTCGGCCCAGATTTCCTTACCTAAATCGTGGAAGACATCGTTATTCTGTGGGCCAGGGTCGGCCGAGCGTGGAGCTCTTCTGACCTGCTCGGCCGACTTGGATGGGTCGGGTAATCCCAGCAATCTGAAGAGATTGACCATAGCCAGTGCATCGGCTCATCAGCCATGAGTCCTTCCCTCACCTCAAGACTCAGAAGGGCTTTGCTCAGGGGATAATTCGAGCGCGGTCATTCCTCTTCCGAGGTTTCAGATTGGTCAGATTCTGCTTCTTCGGAAGGTTCAGACTCAGCCGTGTCATCTCCCAGAAGATCGATCAATACGTCCTCATCGAGCTCCTCGCTCCGTCCTACCTGCTCGTATTCCTCATCGAGTTCGGTCATTTGAATCACCGGAGCCTCTTCAGGTTCAGCCGGCTCAGGTTCCTTGTCTTCCTCTCCGGAGTTTTCGCTCGGAGTATCCGTCAGTTTTCCATCCTCGTCCCGCTCCTGCTCCTTCACTCGCCTCTTGCTCTGGTCTTCACTGAACGGGTCGAATTCTGGGTCATCGAAGGCATCATCCATAGACACCCGCCTTCCTCGGCGCGCCTCGGGTGGAGCCTCGACGAGGTCGTCTGGCTTCTTCAGTCGCATGAAGGCGAAGCCACCACCGCCACCCAGTAGTAGAATGATGAGGATAATCGCTGCTGGTGAGGTGATCAGGTTTGCAAATGTGAACGGAGCCTTCTCAACAGTGATTGTGAGAGTCTTCGAATCGCTCATCGATTCGTCAGACACTGTGAGTTTGACGGTTCGAGTTCCAGGCGAATCCGCCTTCCACTCGAACCAGCGCCCGACGTGGTCCGCATCGTTTGATGGGTTACCATCGCCATCGCTGTCGACCGCGGTGTCGAGGTCCCAATAGTAATCCATATTCTGTAGGTCGAAGGCGGAATCCGTTGTCAGATTTCCACTCAGGACGATGGAATCACCCTCTGTTGGATTCTGTTCACTAACAGCAGCGTGAGCTGAAGGTTTGACATTATTCACAGTAATCGGCACCTCATCGAAGGCACGCTCACCATCATCATCCATCGTGTGGAAAATGATTGACGAGGGCGCGGTCGTTGCGTCTGGCCAGGATCCTACGAAACTCGTGCCCTCCAGGTCACAATCATCGTCAGCACCGCCTTCGTCATCGGAATTGGTCTCGGGGTCGAGGTCGAAGCAATTCTGAAGATTCTCAAGGTCGCCGAGCGTGTCCCAGACTGTTGCTGTAATCGTGATCTCTCCATCCTCCGCCACTGGCAATGGGTTGGAGATTGGGTCGACAGTCGGTGCAACATTCTCAACCTCGATGGCGACGGTCAATGTCTCTGCGCTTTCGCCATCATCATCGGTGACAACAAGAGTTGCTAGGTGGAGTCCGGAGGTAGTGTACACGTGTTCGACGGTTGAGAATTGGCCGATGCTCTGCTGTTGAATCTCAGGCTTATCCTCAGCGTCAGGCGACCAAAGGTGAACAAGGTCATCTATATCGTTCTCAGAATCCTCCGCCCACCCTCGAATCTCAAGCGCATCGCCTTCATCCACGGTGTAAACTCCTCTCGTGTCGGGGGTCAATTTGGTATTGCCGCGCCATACTTCCGCGCCGGGATTCGATGGCGCGATATTCGTCACATCGATGGTCACCGTCTCGGTCACCGTGGCCCCATCATCATCCATTCCGATGACCTCGATGGTGTACTCTCCCTCAATACGTGGAGTAATTGTGCAGCGTGCGCTGACTGTACTACCTTCCTCGCAGGCAGTCTGCCATGCGATGTCCACCGGTGAGAATGGATTGCTGGTGTCCATATCTTCGCGGTGGGTCACCTCGAAGGTGACTGATGAGAGAACTGGAGTCGAATAGGTCGAGGCGTCAACGATGATCTCCGGAGGTCGGTTGAGGACCGTGATGACCTCTTCCACCGAGTCGGTATCGCTCTCTCCATCGGTGACGGTCAGCCTGACGAGGAATTCTCCATCATCCTCCCAATTCGCCTCCAAGACACAATCTTCCTCGGCGAAAGAAGCCATGGTACCGCTCAGCGTCTCGACCTCGAAAACACATGAGATAGAACCTCCATCGGGGTCGGTTGAGTACAATCCATTGAGTGTCGCAGTGTCAAAGGTATTGACTGGTGAATTAACCATCAAACTGGCGGTCGGTAACCTCCCGATGAACAGGGTGAATGATCCGACATTATTGCTGCGATTTCCATCGTTTGAAATCAAGCCAGCCTCATCGACGACGAAGTCGACAGTTGCATCACCTATTGGCTGGCCTACTGGAACGGTCCAAGAAATCTCAACCCGTTCCTCTTGCAGGCTGTCGAGCGCGGGCACCGCGCTCGTCGAACTGACCCCATCCGGTCCTACAACCCGAATCTCAGTGGCCGGAGAGGTCAGAATACCGCGATTAACCACCGGGACACTGAATGTCAGAACATCGCCCGGTACCGCCGCGAATCCGATTATCGAATTGAGGCTCACCGTGCGATTGTCCCGAGTCCTCTCGACGGTCACACCGGCTGAATCGGCAATCAGATCCACCTCATGCACATTCTCATCGGTGATGAGCGTCGTGACTCCAATCTGGTCGGCGTCGGTCAACCAAGCGATGATTCCGTGCGAAGCATGCTCACTTCCGCCGACCGAATTGTCAGCGGCGCTGCCGCTGTTCAGTTCGACGATGAACTGCCCATTCGAATCGGTGGTGAAAGTCCTGATATCCTCGTCGATCTCATACCTGAATTCAACCCCCTGATCAGCAACCGCATTTCCAGCGTTATTGGTTACCGTGATGGTCGCGTTCATGTCCATCGATAGTGGTGATAATTGGAACTCGAGGTCGACATCGAGCGTTCGTGTGCGTGTTGCCTGTTGGTACCAGTTCAGTTCGTGTGTGGCGATGAATCCGATGCTCTCTGTCGTCGAGCTCTTGATGTCGTTGCGAATCGCTGGGCAGTACCACCGGTAGCCGGTCTCGTCTCCGTCGGAATCGTAGACCGTGATGTTGTAGGATTGACCACATCCCCCGTAACTCACCCCTGAGCTGCCTCGTGCGACAACCTCCCAGGAAGATGAATTGGAAGTGGTCGTATCGTCGGGTATCTCGACGTAATCGCTGCTGCCGCTGTATGTGGTCTCCTGCGTGTACGTCGTCTCCCACGATTCACCGACGCTGATTGGGAAATCGTAGGATTCGAGTGATGGGCTGAATTCGTTGGTCACGACGAGATCAGCGACGTGAATCGTGTATGTCCACCACCAGATTTGGTAATTGAAGTCGATATCGATGGTGGCTTCCTGTTCGATCGATGCCAAGTCAGAAGCGCGGACGATCTCGATGGTATCGATATCGATTATGAGGTCGCCGTCGTAGCCGGCGAGATTGACATCCGTGGCTTCGTATTCACCCTCGGATTCGACTTTGTAGACGAGGGTGGATACGTTTTCGACTGTCATAGTGTAGATGTCCGTGACTCTGGTGTCGAGGGTTCCATCGAGGGTCTCGACATTGGTTTGGACTCCACTATCGGCCACGAAATCGCGGACGTCGAGGAATCCATCGTAATTCCAGCGGTCACCGATTCGCCAATTCGGGACGTCGACGATGGTCGATCCCGAATTGCGAGATGTGTCGAAGGTCGAGTGTTCCTCGTCGAGTCTGACGGGCGCTTCGGCTGGCTCGAGAAAGCTTACCGCCGGTGTTAAAACCAGCATCGAGACAATGAGAAATCCATACAGGCGTTGGTCAGACACGTGATTGTGCAGACTACGTCTGCACATTAACCTCTCTCAGGACTCGCACGAGCCGTTCTTTCTGGGTTTCCGTAGGTCGTCCAGTGGCTGACCTCGCTTGCAGGGCTTGGTGATGAGCAGACAGTTGTAACTTGAAAACTGGCCTGTTGGCTTCTCGGTTGCCTCGTTTCCGTAAGGCCGCCACAGCCGGAAACCCACGTTCAATCGATGGTCGATTGACGAACTCGACGAATTGGGATTCAAGCAAGAACAAACTGTCGATTGAGGTCGGATGCACCGCAAGGCGGTGTTAGAAATCGCGACTCAGCTCTATCCTGCCTCAAATGACAGGCTTCCAACGCCTTGCTCAAATCAGAGCAAGTCGGCGAGTTCGTCCTGGATGAATTGGACTGCTTCGAGGATCTCTGACTTGTCACGAGCACCCGTGATCACCATCTTACCCGAGCCGAAGATCAGACAGACGACGCGAGGGTAGTCGAGCCGGTAGATGAGTCCTGGGAACTGCTCTGGCTCGTACTCGACCTTGTCGAAAGGCAGATGGAAAGTCAGATTGTTGAGGTTCAAGCGGCGCGGCATAGCTGCCAACGGCTCACCCTCACGGATGCCGCGAATGCGTGGGTCCTCGGCCTCGATTTCCTCGTCGGTTGCAGCGCGAATGCCGCCATCGACATCGATGACGCGAGTGTGGTTATCGTCCATGCGAGCGCTACCGTAGTAATCCTCAGGGTAGTGGAGTGCGTAGGTTGCAACCATGTTCTGAACTTCGATCTCGACATCGTCGAGTTCCCAAGTCTCGATTCCAGCCTTGCGCAGATCGCCGATCATGCGCTCGATTCCAGTGTGGATATTATCCTTGTTCTTGCCACCGGTACACACAGCGCGTCCGGAGCGGAACATCAGAATGGCGAGCTTCGGGTCTACCACACGGTAGACGACACCAGGGAATTGTTCTGGCTCGTACTCGCAGTTCAGTTGGATGGCAATGTCAGGCAGGTCGAGTTCCTCCGCCACACGGGTGGAGGCGACCACGTTGACGACAGTAAGTCGCTCCTCGTCGCTCTTCATGGCGGCCGCACTTATGAACTGCTTATAAATAGTCGTCGTGAATAACGAGCATTCTTGGCTAAAAATTCGAGGCTCAGTGCCCCATTTCAGTCCAGAATCCGAACTCCCTCAGCCCCGAGCCTCGAAATCAAAGGAGTTCCACCAGCGACTTCAATCTCCTCGGCGACGCGCTGAGGGTCTTGTGTGAGGGCTACCATACAGCCTCCTCCGCCCGCGCCGGTGAGCTTGGCTCCCAGCGCGTGTGGACGAACCACTTCGACCAGCGCGTCGAGCTCATGGCTGCTGACCCCGATACTCTGCAAACGCTCGTGGCAGGCGTCCATCGCCATGCCCACAGCCTCGAGATTCCCAGCCCCGAGCGCGGTCAAACCAGCCTGTGTGATTCTAGCGATGGCGTCCATATCCTCGTGCTTGGAGGGGTCTCGTTCCAGCAGTCGAGCAACCCCAGCGACCATCTCACCCGTGGGCGAACCGATCCCTGTGAAACCGAGGACCAACCAGGCATCGAGTCCGTCGGGTAAATCCACCTTGCAGACCGACCATTCGCGTCGACCCTCCGGCGTCTCCAACGCGGCATCGAAGACGTGCCGCGCCCCATCGACGGGCTCACCCGAAACCACGACACAGCCGCCCAGCGCACTCGTCGCAGTATCGGTAGGACTCGCCCGCCCAGCCTGCGCCTTCGCCTCGGCCGCGTGCCCGATGCGCGCCAGCGAAACAGAATCGATTCCCTCGCCCGGCCGCATAAGCCTCTGAACAGCAGCCCCCATCGCATTCGAAAGCGCGGCCGACGAACCCAGCCCAGCCGCTGAGAACAATCCACTGCGAATCCCCATTCTCAGCGGCGCCCCCTCATACCCGAATACATCGTTCAGAATGTGAGAGATGTGAGGATGACGAGAGGCATCGAAGTCTTTACCTTCGATCGTCCAAGAAGTCGATTCCGTCAACTCCACCTCGACCCCGGAATCGATGGCCACCGCCACAGCCGGATGGCCATAGACAACCGCGTGCTCCCCAAAGAGGATGCACTTCCCCGGAGCGAAGGCCTTGACCATGGAATAGGGTGAGGGTGAGAAGGACATGAGCGTTGGCCTTGTGCAGTCGGAAAGAGTTCGCCTTGTGGAATCTACCCGCGCGCAAAGCGGTTGATTGAAGGTGCAGGAGCCTTTGCATGGACCATTCAGGTCCTCCCTGAAGGTGATTCGTGATGGAGCATCCACTGCTGCAGACCTACGGACCACTCGATGGTTGGATGATTCTGCTGCTGATCGGCGGCGTCTCGATCGGCTTCTTCCTCTATCAGGTTCAACTGGCGACTCGTTTGGTGCTTCTCGGTGCAAGCGATGACCGATTCGATTCCCCAGGCAAGCGCGTGATGGAGGTCATCACTGGATGGTTGGGTCAGAAGCGGGTTCTCGAAGACAGGGTCGTCGGCATCATGCACGTGCTGATGTTCTGGGGATTCCTGATGCTCTCGACGGATATGTTCGACCTCGCCACCGCCAATTGGTTCTCTCACAATGTCCTCCCCGATGTCCTCAACGGACCGTGGAACGGGATGGTGGAATTGGGTTACACGATAGCACTCATCGGTTGTGTTGCGGCGCTGCTGCGCCGAGTCGTTTTCACACCTGCGAAATTGAAGGGGAAGTCTCAGTTGGAAGGCAATTTCATTCTGGTTCTGATCATGACCATCACTTCGACGTCCTTCGTCGTCGAGTCGGCTGAATCGCCGTCGGCGACCTGGGAGCCGTTGGGGCATTGGGTCGCCGGATTGGGGTTGGCCGATGGGGCGATTGTTGCTGCTTACTGGTCTCACATGTTGGCGATTTGCACTTTCTTTGTGCTGATTCCGGTATCGAAGCACATGCACCTCGTGATGGCTTTCCCGAACGTATTCTTCTACGATACCGAGCCGATGGCCAAGATGCGCCCGCTCGCGGTTAACGAGAGCGGGCAGGCAGTTCCGTTGGAGGACTTGGACATCGAGGCGTTCGGTGTATCGAGCTATGAGCAATTCACTTGGAGGCAATTGATCGATGGTTGGGCGTGCACGACTTGTGCGCGCTGTCAGGATGTCTGTCCTGCTTACGAGTCTGGCAAAGCGCTCAATCCGATGCAGATCGTGCACGACGTCCGCAATTATGCCAATGACCACGCGCCGATTCTGCTCAAGGGGGAGACTCCTGATGAGAGCATTCTCGACCGCATGAGTGCGGACGCGGTCTGGGCTTGTACCACCTGTCATGCGTGCGTGGACGCTTGTCCGGTCTACATTGAGCACGTGCCGAAACTGACGGACCTACGCCGCAATGCGATGATGGAGACCATGGAGTATCCAGAGGAACTCAATGTGGCGATGGGCAATCTCGAGTCGGCTTCGAACCCTTACGGCTTCGGCATGCACGAGCGCGGCCACTGGGCTGAAGGGCTCGACATCAAGATTGGCGAGCCGGCTGAATACATCTACTTCGTCGGCTGTGCGGCGAGCTTTGATGAGCGCAATCAGAAGGTTGCGCGCGCGACGATTGGCCTGTTGAAGGAGGCCGGGCTCGATGTTGGAATTCTCGGAATGCAGGAAGGCTGCTCGGGTGATCCTGCGCGGCGAGCGGGTAATGAGTACCTCTTCCAGATGCTCGCCGAGACCAATATGATGACCTTCCAAGAGCTTGGAGTCAAGCGAATCGTCGCATCTTGCCCTCACTGCTTCCACACCTTGGGCAAGGAGTACGCCGATTATGGTGGAGCTGATTTGGAGGTCTTCCACCACTCCGAGATCCTCGCCAAGTTGCAAGAGGAGGGCAAGTTGCCCGATGCAGAGAAGGATGGCTCGGTGACATTCCACGACCCCTGCTACCTCGGTCGCATCGGCGGCATCGTCGACGAGCCTCGCGACCTCATTGGAGGCGTTGATGTCGAGGCTGAGAGGCACGGCACGGATTCGTTCTGCTGCGGTGCCGGAGGTGCTCAGATGTGGATGGAAGAGGACGCGGATAAGCGAGTAAATCAGATCCGTGCCAAGGAGATTGCAGCGACCGGTTGCGAGACGGTCGCGGTCGGTTGCCCATTCTGTTCCATCATGGTCAAAGATGGTCTTGACTCGGTAGGCGCTGAGATGGATGTCAAGGACGTGGCGGAGATTCTCTGGGAGCAGATTGTTGCCCGCGACGCTGAAATTCACGCGGCTGCGGCTGTCGATGCCGAAGCCGCAGAGTGAAGCCAGTCACCCGCGGGCTCAGCGCGACTCAGTGATGCTCAAATAGCGACGCTTTGAGCGCGCGTCATGGATGAGGAATTCACCTTCCTAGGTTTGACGATGCCGAAATTAGCGACTTACGAAGGAGCCTTCCTTGTTCTCTGGGGAATCGGGGCATACTTCGCCTCTGGTCAGGCCTCTATCACAGCCATGATTCCCGCTTTCATGGGTACACCTCTCCTGCTACTCGGCGTTCTCTCAGAGCGCATGCCTCACATGCGCCACCACCTGATGCACGCTGCCATGGTTGTTGCTCTCGTGATGGTCGCTGGTGGCGCTCGAATCTTCGGCAAGCTCGGCGAGGCATCGGACCTTGCAATCGCCTCGCACATCGTTCTCGTCATCGTCGGTGCGACGATGATGACCGGCGGCATTCTTTCTTTCCGCGCCGCTCGACTGGCGCGCGAAGCGGCGGAGTGAGCGGCGTGGCTGCGCCGGTGATCGGGGTCACGACCTCGGTCAATGTGCGCGATTATGAGACGCCGGAACAAGCCGTAGTCATGCTACCTGCGAATTACCCACGGGCAATCAGAGCCGCCGGGGGCATTCCGGTCCTAATCGCCGAAGGAGACGATGTGGAGACTCTGCTCGACCGCCTTGACGGCATAGTCATCGCCGGCGGTCGCGATATCGACCCTACCCGCTACGGGGAAGAGCCCCATGAGCGAACCACCGATACTCGTCCCGAGCAAGACCGCTGGGAATCCGCGCTCATCGCCGCAGCGATTGAGCGCGACCTGCCGATGCTCTGCGTATGTCGCGGCCACCAACTCCTCAGCGTCGAGCGTGGTGGCCGCCTTCACCAGCACCTTCCAGATACCCCTGGTCATGAGAATCACGGGGCGACCGGGGGAGAATGGTCGAACCATCCGGTTGAAATCGACCCCGATTCCAAACTCGGCTCAATCATCGGTTCTAGCGCAGTAGGCAACTCTGGACACCACCAAGGCGTCGCAGATGCAGGAGACCTGACGGTGGTTGCACGAAGCGAGGATGGCCTCATCGAAGCGGTCGAATTACCCGGAGCGAACTTCCTTCTATCGATGCAATGGCACCCTGAGATGATCGACCAAACGAGAGTTTTCGACGCTCTAATCGAAGCTGCCCGAATCTGAGATTGGCTGGAATCGCGATTTTCATCCATCGAGTTGATGAACCAAACATCACCCTCGGCGCGCAATGGGGGAGAGTAGGTCGAGGCCGGTCATCGGCATTACCGTCGGAAGGCGTCCCTCTTCTTTCGGCGGGTGGAATATCGAGGCCGATATCGTCCCCTCAACATATGCGAAAGCGGTGGAGGAGGCTGGTGGAAAGCCTCTCTTGCTACCAGCAGGTAGTTGCGATACATTGCTGGACCTCGTCGACGGCCTCGTCGTGGCCGGGGGTCCTGACATCGACCCGGAGATGTACGGGCAGAAACCATGCGGATTCGGGTCAATCGCTCACCCAGAACAAGACAAGTCTGAGGCAGATTTGATTCGATGCGCAATCAAGAATGACATTCCTCTTCTCGGCATCTGTCGTGGAATGCAATTGATGTGCATTGTCCACGGCGGCGATATGCATCAACACCTCCCAGAAACCCCCGGTTTCGAGGAACACGGAGGCTGGGATGGTGAAGAGACCCAACATGGAGTCTTGATGGTCGAAGGGTCCTGCCTGCACGGGATCATGGGATCAGAAGCCACCGCAAATTCGACCCACCACCAAGGCGTCAGCGACCCCGGGAGTCTGACGGTCACCGCACACTCAACCCACGATGGTCTAATCGAAGGGGTGGAACGCCCCGACAAGAAATTCTGTCTCGGCGTTCAATGGCACCCCGAACGAATCGAGCAAATCCAAATCTATCGCGCTCTCGTTGAAGCGGCGCGGGCTTGACTCGACTCGAATCGTTGTTGCTCCATCTAGCGACAGCGCGCGGTTAATGACCGAGCGGCGCACGGATTCGGCCGAGAGCATGGCATTGCGAGTCTACGATACACGCTCGCGCGCCAAGCGAGATTTCGAACCGCTCGTCGAGGGCACGGTGCGGCTCTACGCCTGCGGCATCACGCCATATTCGCCCAGCCATCTCGGCCACGCTCGCCAAGCCATCGCCTTCGACGTCATCGTACGCTGGCTTCGCCACTCTGGATACGCCGTCGATTACGTGACCAATTTCACCGACATCGATGACAAAATCATCAATGTCGCGAACGCCGAAGGCGTCGACTACACCGTCGTCGCAGAGCGCAATATCGCAGACTACTACCAAGTCATGGACGCGATGAACGTACTCCGCGCCGACGCATACCCACGGGTCACAGAAACCATTCCAGAAATCATCGAAATGGTCGAGCAGTTAATCGAAAAGGGCCACGCTTACGTCGCTGACGACGGGGTCTATTTCGAGATAGACACAGCCCCCGAAAAATACGGCCAATTGACCGGTCAGACCCTCGATATGGTACGAGCCGGTGCAGGTGGACGCGTCGACGACACCGGCTCGGGCAAGCGCGACCATCGCGACTTCGCTCTGTGGAAGCTTGCCAAACCAGGCGAACCAAGTTGGGCGAGCCCTTGGGGCGAAGGACGTCCAGGTTGGCACATCGAGTGTTCAGCCATGTCTCTCAAGCATCTAGGCGAGACCTTCGATATCCACGGCGGCGGAGCCGACCTTCTCTTCCCTCACCACGAAGCCGAGATTTTCCAATCCGAATGCTGCCTAGGCCACGATCCGGTCGTGCAATACTGGCTTCACAACGGGCTGATCAACGTTGACGGCGAGAAGATGTCGAAATCGCTTGGTAATTTCTGGACGATTGGAGATACCTTCGAGCACGTCGATCCGCTCGAGCTGCGCTACGCGCTGCTAAATGCTCCTTATCGCCAGCCGATCGAATTCAACATGGCGATGCTGGAAGAATCGAAGAAGCATCACGAGCGCATGATGGAGGTCTACGGGCGTGCGCTCGTGGCGGCGGGAAGCGGAGATTGGAATGGGCAAGAATCGCTTGAGAGCGCGGCTGAGCGCTTCACCGCCGGAATGAATGATGATTTCAACTCGCGAACCGCGATGGTCGAGGTTCAGGCTGTGGTTCGCGAATTACGAGGTCTGCTCGACTCCGAGGCCGATTCAGACCTCGTTGCCGCCGGCCTCGCTTGGCTCGATGAATTCGCCGGCGGCATCCTCGGCTTGCTGCCCGATGCAGATTCCGTTCGCGCCGCACAAGCCAAAGGAGAGTCGGTTCGCGGGGCTCTCGCAGCCAAGGTCGAACCCTTGCTCGAGGCGCGAGCCGCCGCGCGCGCAGCAAAAGACTGGGCGCGCGCAGACCAAATCCGCGACCAACTCAACGAACTAGGCGTGGTCGTCGAAGACAGCCCCGACGGTCCGGTTTGGCGTGTCGAGTGAGCCGCGGGCAGATTGAGCCGTTCGAATCGGCGCTCATTCCTCTTCCTCGTCAGAGCCGCGAAGGTTCTGGTTTATGGTCGCGATAGAGGCGATCACCAATCCGACGAGTGAAATCACTGCGACCCAGAAGAGAGGTCCATCCATCCAAGACGTTGCAGGTTCGGGCTCGGGTTCCGGTTCTGGTTCAGGCTCTGGCTCAGGCTCACCATCATCGATGTCGAGGTAGGACCAAGCATCACGACAGGTTACATCGGCAGGGATACTTTCGACATCCTCGCAGAGTTTTCCAGGAACGGCAATCGCATCCTCGACCTCGAGTTGGCAATACCATCCTTCGAGTGAGATGCAATCGTCAGTTGGCTGCATGACTACGAGAATCGAGCCGCAGAGAAGCTCCTTGCCCTCGGGCGTGGTCTGTCCATTATCGGATGTGCAGGCCTCCAAGTGAATTCCTTCCTCAATTGTCGTCGGGTGCGAATGGGTCGCTCCTCGAGGTCCGTAAGTCGGCCAAATCTGAGGAAGTTCTGGTTCTGGCACGGTCGTTCCTCCGTTACCATTGCCACCGTTGCCATTTCCACCATTTCCGTTACCTCCGCCGATGTTCGTGTCGATTGGGTCGGCTCCGCCGACGGTACCTCCGACGCGGTGTCCGTCGGCGTCGAGTTCGATGTCATAGAAGTCTGACCAGAGGTCGATGGAGCGGTCCTTCTGGAAGGTGATGGATCGGTTCAGTACGTCGAAAAAGCGATCGTCACCGAGTGTGAAAAGATACTCGAGCGGGACGCTCGCCCCTTCGTTGCACGATTCTAGCGCCGCCATCAATTCTTCGACGGTCTGCTGGGCTTCCGGCACTCCATCGTAGGTGATGTCGGTAGCCTTGGTGAAGCCCTTGCCTTCGATAATCTGTATCTCGTCGTCCATCGCTTGCATGATGTCGACATCGCCGAAGACGGCCAGTCCACCTACGACGACGAGGCGAATGTCGGGGTCGATGGCCTCGATTGCATTTCTGTATGGGTCGGCATGGAAGGTGTCGAGGACGACTAGATCTGCTGCCAGTCCTGCTTGGATGCGCCCAGTGTGCTCGGCCCAGCCGATTGCATCGACGACATTTGTGGTAATCGTCTGAACCAATTCGTAATCGGTGAAGATATCGCCGAGGACATTCTCATCCCACCACTCGGCCGTCTTGAGTTCATGCAGGCTGCTCTTCGAACCGCTCGGACCCCAATCAGGGCCGATCATGATGTTGACTCCCTCGGCCTTAGCGGTGGCGATGTCGGTGGTTTCCCCGTAGAGGATTAGGTTGGAGGTCGGCGACCAAGCAAGGCTGCCGCCGACATCACCCAGTGCGCTGAACTCGGGCTGGGTCAGCCCGGTTCCGTGAACGATGACGACTTCTCCTACGAGCAGGTCGTTCTCGACAAGAATGTCGAATTCCGCCCTGCTCGATTCGTCGACGCCTTCTGCAAGGTGCAGGAACCAGGCGTCGAGTTCACCGGACGCATTTCCATCCTTGATGTGCTGTCCGGCGTAATCAGATTCCAACTCAGACACCTTCGTGTGGATGTAGTCCTTGCCAAAATTGTACAATTCGATATTACGCGTGAGCATGGTCTCGAAGGTGTCCGTGTGCGAGGTCGATCCGCCTTGCAGTGCTGTGTTTCCACCCGCGACGGCACGCAATTCAGCGAATCGCATAGCCGAGGAATCATAGAGCGAACATCCCACATCCTTGGCGTCGCGGTAGGAGTCTTCAGCCTGCCATTGGTAACGGTTCTCCCAGCCGTCGGTCCCGTGGTCCCAGAGTGGAATCAGGTTGTACTTGGCGTGGTTATGAGGGTCGATGAATCCAGGGTAGATCGTCCCGCTGGTTGGAATCGATGGGACTCCCTCAGCCGTTGCAGGCGCTCCATCCCCAGCACTCCAAACTGCCTCGATGATCCCATCGACAACCAAGATGCGACCATCGTCGATGACCGAGTTGATAGATTCCATCGTCACAACTCGGCCCTCAAGGATGTATTCGCCGCGATGAATGTGGTCTTGCGGCGGGTAGCAATTGCCCTGAACGACATTACCAACGCCGACCCAAACAGCATCATTGGCACCACCTGGGGTCGGCGAACCATCGCTCAACTTGGCCCAAGTGCCATTGGCATCGTATCCATAGGGCGTGTCCCAATCCGAGTCCTCGCCCGCGTAACTTACGGTGCTGACCTCATTGCCATCACCGTCGAGAACGCGAATGGTATCTCCTTCCCAGAAATCGAACTCGATTTGAGTCCAAGAACGGAAGAATGTGATGTATTCACCCGGCTGGAGAACAGTATCCCACTTGATGCTGCAAGCGGGCGATCCGCCATCGGCGATATCATCGAGCCACCAGCCGCCGATGTCGATTGCGGCGTCGGTCGGGTTGTACAATTCCACGTACTGATCGTTGTATGTCCCCATCTGACCATCACCATTCCAATCGGTCCCTCCATAATTCGCATTATTCGGCGATACGAGAATCTCGTTGATGATGACCGAATCGCCGCTACCCTGCGCACTGACGCCAGCCATCGGTGCCATCGCCATCGTCAGCATCAGGAGTCCAAGGAAGAGCGGGCGCGTCATCGAGTCC
>CAZNVK010000014.1:19564-46821 GCA_964576865.1 uncultured Candidatus Poseidoniales archaeon
GACGCGCGCTACTTCGATGTCGCCGCCCCATTCACAAACCAGACTTGGGGCAACGCCAGTTGGGCGGTCTTCGGCAATGAGGAAGGCGGAAACTGCTGCGAACACTACCTCGCCGCAACGAAGGAAGGATGGATCCTCAACTTCGGCGGCGAGTACCCAACCTGGTCCGAAGACCGAGGCCACACATGGCAGGAATACCGACCTAGCGTTCTCTCGCAAATCGGTTGCCGCGAGCCCAAGCCAACCGTGCCAGGGCAAGAGGGTCTGGGCGAGGGAAGTATCGTTCAAGCGACCAACGGCGACCTGATTTCGATGGGTTGGTTCCCATACCCCAGCAATAGCGGGGCCGACCAATTCTACGCATTCTTCTACGATGCCGAGGACGAGGAGTGGAGCTGGTGTTTCAACCGAACTCCCGAACCGTTCTACGATCGCTCGTGGCAGGTTGAAGTCGTCGGTCCGATCAGCGGCGGAGTCTATGGAAATGGAGAGTGGGCCAGCCTGGTCATCTCGAACTTCTGGCATCAAGTCGCAAACCTCGGTGGACAGATTTCCACAGATGGGCTGAACTACGATTACTTCGATTTCCCCGACCGCGATGCCTCTCTGAGCTTCATCGAGGTCGACCTCACAGCAGAATCACTCGGGCCGGAGTGGGACTTCACCAAGCCGCACAAGGAGATGCGCTCCTTCCCTGTCCCCTCGGGTGGACTTTACTTCCCGAATTACTTCACCGACGGGACCGATGCCTTCGTCGATACTTCGCTCAATTGGTGGGCTGCGACCACACTCAACGGCTCCTCACTCCCCACAGAGTACTGCGCCTTCGATTCCTCCACCGCCTTGCATTGCTTGGGCAAATTGGGAAATAATCAGGGAGTGATGCACCACGTTTCTTGGGACGGTGGCGAGACTTGGGAATCGCAGGAGTACAACCTGAGCGGCGTCGCCACCGAACTCGAGGAGTGGGAGTGGCACTCCAGCGGAGTGCACGACCTCCTCGTGGTCAATATTCGCTATCAGAGCGCGGAGGGGCCGGATGTCGATGTTGCTTGGCACGTTCGCGGATTTTCCGAGTCGCTCGAGCCGGATATGAAGACGTATCTTGGTCAGGGCGACCTCGACTCGACTTCTGGTGCTGGCAATGATATCCGCTTCGATTTCGCCAGCATGGGGATTCTGCCCGATGGTGGGTCATTCATCGCTTACCATGATTCGACGGACCCCGATCCTCTCTTCGGATTGGAGCTTCTGCTGCCGATTGAATACGGCCCCTCGGTCTCGATGTGATTCGAGCCGGGTTCTGGAATTATGGGTTCAGGCTTCGACGGTGAAGGTCACGCTTACGCCGTCGACCGAGAACGAATCACCGGTTGCGCTGCCTTCGTTGAGGCTGGCAGAACCGGCGCGAACCTCTGACTGCACGTGAGCCCAGTCGGCTGGGGCTAGGTCGAGCCCGTCGATCCAAACCGCGAGCGCAATTGTCGCCTCGACATCGAGGTCGAGGTCCTTGCGCTTGGCTTGCACGCGGCGGATTATGTCACGCGCGAGCCCCTTCGAGAGTAGTTCGTCATCGAGGCTCATATCGAGCACGAGCGAGACATCGCCGACGTTTTCGTCAGAAATTGTCGCGGCGGCGAATCCATCCTGCTCAACGCGGCGAATCTCGATATCCTCCATGGTGATATCGTAGCCTTCGAGGATGCAGATGCCTGCATCGATTTCCAACAGCAGATTGTCTGGGTCAGCCTCGGCCAACAAAGCCATCACAGCCGGCAAATCTTGGCGACACTTCTTGCCCAGCGCTTTGCGGTTAGGCTCAATCACAACGCGCTGGAAACGCTCGAGGTCATCCTCAGTCGTCAGCGACTCGACATTCAACTCCTCAGCCAATAAATCGTGGAAGCGCCCGATGTCCGGGCCACCAACAATCCAGCCTGCCCGACAAGGCAAGCGCTGGCGACGGTCAGCCTCTACGCGCACGCGGCGTCCAGTCTCAGCCAGCGCGCGCACAAGCCCCATCTCCTGCTCGAGCGCCCAATCCTGAGGAGGCAAGCTCGCCTCGACAAGACTCGAACCGACCGGCCAATCAGCCAGATGTACCGATGTGCCGGTCAAATCCCGATGAATCTGGTCAGGCATGAAAGGAGCCACAGGCGCCATCAATCGACAAACCGTCAGCAAAACCTCGTGCAAGGTGTGCTGACAAGCCCGCTTATCGCTCGAATCAGCCTCATCCCACAGGCGGCGCCGGCTCCGACGAACATACCAATTCGACAAATCGTTCACAACGAACGCCTCCAAATCGCGCCCAGCCTTGTGGAAATCCCAATCGACGAATTGGTCGTTATAGGCATTGGCGACCGTATGCAATCGAGATAGAATCCAACGGTCGAGCGGGCTACGCTCAGCCACGGGCACATAGCCCGCCTCATCATCCGCATCAAAGCCATCCAGCGCTGCGTAATCAGCATGGAATCGGTGGACGTTCCACAGGGTGAGGAACATCTTGGCGTAGGATTCGCGAACCCCGTCAGGGTCGAAATTTGTCGGCGACCACGGCGCGCTCTGCGTCATCATGTACCAGCGAATCGAATCCGAACCTTCCTTGTTGAAATGGTCCCAAGGATTCACCACGTTCCCGCGCGACTTCGACATCTTCTTGCCGTCTTTATCGAGAATGTGTCCCAGTGAAAGGCAACGACGGTAGCAAATGCTGTCGAAGACCGTCGTTGAGACCGCCATCAGCGAATAGAACCAACCGCGAGTTTGGTCGACGGCTTCACAGATGTAATCTACTGGGAATGAGCCGTCGAATTTGTCTTGATTCTCGAATGGATAATGCCACTGAGCAAAGGATGCGCAGCCCGAATCGAACCAGCAATCCATGACGTAGGGCTCGCGCACCATCTCGCCCGAGCAGCCACTCGCAGGACAGTGGAGTTTGACATCGTCAACGTATGGTCGGTGCAGCTCGGGCGGCATCGGCGAATCGGCGGTCTTCATCTCCTCCATCTCGCCGATGCTACCGATGCAGTGTTCGACACCACAATCGGGGCAGATCCACACTGGAATCGGCGTGCCCCAGTAGCGCTCGCGGCTGATGGCCCAGTCCTTGATGTTCGAGAGCCACTCGCCCATTCGCTTCTCGCCAGTCCAATCCGGAGCCCATTCAACCTCCGAATTGTACTGGATGATCTGGTCCTTGACCGCGGTCATGCGCACGAACCAACTGTCCATGGCGTAGTACAGCAGGGGGTGGTCCGTGCGCCAACAGTGCGGGTAATCGTGGGTGTAGATATGCTCGCGGTAGAGTTTGTTTTCGCCCGCGAGCAGATCGATGATATCTGAGTCGCAGTCCTTCACATAACGCCCATCGAGTTGAGCGTGAGTGCCTGCGACGAAGCGCCCATCCATACCGACTGTATGCTGGGCGGGAAATCCTTCCTTCATTCCCAAATTGTAGTCGTCCTCACCATACATCACGGCTGTATGGACGACTCCAGTTCCGTCACTTGTCGTGACGAAATCGGCGCCGACGATGGTCCAGGCTGCAGGATGCCCGGAGCCATCGATGGCGCCGGGGAAAAGCGGATTGTATGACTTGCCGACGAGGGCTGAGCCGGGGAATTCCTCGACCACCTCTATGTGATGGCGGAGTACCGCGCTCATCAGGTCCTTGGCGAGGATCAGCTCCTCGTCGAGAGGCGCGCCGCCGCGACCTTCCCACGAATCAGAAGGCGGCGCGCTAATCTTCACCCTAACATAAGTCACCTCAGGCCCAACGGCCAGTCCGACGTTTCCGGGAAGCGTCCAAGGAGTGGTCGTCCAAGCGAGCACGGATGCATCATCATCTGTGAGCTTGAATTTCACGAAAACAGCGGGTTCAGCGACTTCCTTGTAGCCCTGAGCGACCTCATGAGTCGAGTAACTGGTTCCAGTCTGAGGACAGTAGGGCAGAACTTTGTGTCCGCGGAAGAGCAATCCCTTCTCGAACATACGCTTGAGTGACCACCACGCGGATTCGATGTAATCGTCGTGCAGCGTGACGTAAGGGGCGTCCATGTCGACCCAGAATCCCATGCGTTCGGTCATTTCGCGCCAAGCTTGTTCGTAGGTCCAGACGCTCTCTTTGCAGGCTTGGTTGAAGGCCTCCATTCCGAAGGCTTCGATGGCTTCGTTGCTCATCAGGTCCAACTGCTTCTGCACCTCAATCTCCACCGGCAAACCATGTGTGTCCCAACCTCCCTTGCGCTCGACAACGTGGCCTTCCATCGTTTTCCAGCGGCAGACCATGTCCTTGAACAGGCGGGAAATCACGTGGTGAATCCCCGGTCTGCCGTTCGCCGTGGGCGGGCCTTCGAGGAAGGTGAAGGGTGAGGCACCGTCACGGCGCGTCTCAATGCTCTGGGCGAATGTCTTCTCATCGCTCCAGGTTTGCATCAAGGCTGTCTCAAGGGCGACCGGGTCGAGGTCGCCCGCCGGCTTAGGCACCACCATCGGGCGGGCGACCTGTGGTCTTGTCTTGAAGTTGAGGGGGGCGCCCGAAGGGCGCACGGCCCGAATTGCAAGGGTTCAAAGGCGGGCCGCACAGGGTTCAGGGTATGTCCGAGACGATTACCCTCGATGTCGGCGGGATGACCTGCGATGGCTGCGCAGGTAGGGTCCGCGAGGCTCTCGAGGGAGTCGCAGGTGTCGCCTCGGCTGAGGTCTCTCACGAAGCTGGTACTGCGCTGGTGTCACACTCTGGTGTGTCCCGCGATTTGATGACCGGTGCGGTCCGAACAATCGGCTATACGGTCGACGGTCAGGGAGAAGATTACCACTGGCGCGACCGAAGCGTTTGGAAGCAGTCGGCCAACAATACGAAGTGGTGTCTCATCGGTTGTGCAATCGGTGAGTTTGGAACCCTTGCTTACTACTCATATTCGGGTATCACCGCTGGGCTTGAATTGTATTCTCGTGTTTGGTATTTCTACGCGATTCTTCCGCTGATCAACGGTCTTGCTACCAGCGTGATGTTGGAGACGATTTTGCTGATGCGCGGTCAGATGGATTTCCGCAATGCGCTCTCGACCGCGTTTGGTATGTCTTTCATCTCAATGCTGATGATGGAAATCTCGATGGAGATCACCGACCTTCTGTTCACAAAAGGCGAACTAGGGCTTGATTGGACCGCTGTACCGCTAATGCTTCTCGTTGGATTCCTGACGCCGTGGCCATACAATTACTGGCGCCTGAAGAAGTACGGAATGGCTTGCCACTGAGCCGCAATCCACTCTGCTTCGCCTGAGGAATGTTCATCCCGGCTGGCGGCTTTCCTCACTCAGATGGAACCGTGGGATGGCAAGCCAGACCTTAGGGCAGTACCGGTGATTTTGCTACTGCTTGCGGTGGTAGTCGACGAGGTTCTTGTCGATGATGTATTCGGCTTCTCAGGGCCAGATCAGCCTCCTCAGGTGACCATTCTTTCTCCGCTCGAGGGGGAATGGCACGAAGGATTCGTCACCATCGAAATTGAAGCTTCAGGAATCAGCAAGGATACAGATGTCGTTGTCACCTCGCCAAACAATGCTTGGGACATCAAGAGGAACGGCTTGCAATCAGAACAATTTCAGATAATCAAACCAGGTGGCTTGTCACATTCTCCTCATGATTGGACATTAGCGGTTCTGATCGATGGCGTGGTCACCGATGAGGTGACGATTACAGGACTCTTCCCCCGCCAACTTACCAACAACGCCGCCGAGGATGTACAACCTGAATGGAACTCGGCTGGCGACACTCTGGTGTTCAAGTCCTCACGAGGACTTGAGAGTGGGATGTTCGAAGTCTACTCGATTAATCTCGACCGATGGGCAAGTTCGAACTTGATTGAGACCGAACTGGAGTATCATGGATATCCTGCGTGGTCTCATGATGGCACTCACATCGTCTTCAATTCCTGGGTTGATACCGCAGATGGCGGTAGGCAGATGGAGATATTCACCGCCAATGTCGAAACCGGTGAAACCTACAGGGTGACGGACGACCCAGCATTCGATGATTCGGGGCGCTGGTCGCCCGATGGAAGCGAGATTATTTTCTATTCAAACCGCGATGGTACGATGGACCTCTGGAAGGTACCTGTGGGTGCGACGGGGGAACCTTTGGGTGAGCCTGAGTTGGTGGTGGGAACGCCGGCGAGGGAGCATTGCGGACGTTGGTCATACGATGGGGAGTCAATCATCTACGAGTCTGATGAAGGCGGGGATAATGACCTCTGGTTGATTCCCAGCGAAGGTGGCGAGCCTCAGCAGATTACCTTCGATGATTACGAAGATGGCTATCCCGGATGGGCGCCGGATGGCGAACACGTAGTCTACAATTCTCTGCGCGACGATAATGGCGATTTGTGGATAGTCTCGCTCGAGGACCGCTCAATGCGCAGATTGACATCCGACCCTGCATGGGACGCTCATCCAACTTGGTCGGCTGACGGTCGATACATCGCGTTCCACTCCGACCGAGCCGGAAATATGGATATCTGGGTAGTCGAGATTCCAGACCTTGCTTCGAGTTGAATCGCTCGGTTGTGGCCTGCCGGTTGGCGCGAGGATAGGTTCAATGCCTTCCGCTTCTCCTTCCCAGCATGGGCGAAGCCGCCGATTCGCAGGCCTCCTCGCTCGCCGATGAGATTACCGCCTGGCTTGGCGATTATGCTCGCGATAATGGAATTTCGACTCTTGTGATCGGGGTTTCTGGCGGGATTGATTCGGCTGTTACTTCGACGCTTTCTGCGCGTACTGGCTTGAGGACACTCGTGCTGAATATGCCAATTCATCAGGCTCCTGAACAGTACGAATTGTCGAAGCGGCACATCGCTTGGTTGGAGGAGAATTTCGACAATGTCGAGGGCCGCTTGGTCGGCTTGACCGGGACTTTCGATGCGTTCGTTGCGGAGATTGTGGACGAGGATTTGTCTCCGCTCGCGCTGGCAAACTCACGGGCTCGGCTTCGTATGACTACGCTCTACGCGGTTGCAGGTTCGACTGACGGGATTGTCGTTGGGACGGGGAATAAGGTCGAAGATTTTGGTGTTGGATTCTTCACCAAATACGGCGATGGTGGAGTCGATATCTCGCCCATCGCCGACCTGATGAAATCCGAGGTTTTCGCGCTCGGTGCAGCGCTTGGCGTCTTACAAGAGATTCAGGACGCTGCGCCGACGGATGGCTTGTGGGATGATGGGCGCACCGATGAGGATCAAATCGGCGCGACCTATGATGAGTTGGAGTGGGCGATGGTTCACGAGGCTGGCGAGAGTTCCGGTGAATTGACGGATCGTCAACGCACGGTTTTGGCGATCTATCGCGGATTCAATACAGCCAACGCCCACAAGATGAATCCGATTCCGATTTTCAAGCGGCAAATGGATGAGTGAGGTGAGCCGCTTGTCGATGCAACTCTGCGGACTGGCTGAGGTTCGCGCTGCTCTCGATGAGCATGAAGACATCACTCTCATTCTTGTCAAACGCGAAAACCGCTCTGCCGATGTTGGAGCCTTGGTTGCCGAGGCCGAAGGGTCTGGGATTCGAGTCATCGAAGGCTCGGAGAACGACCTTTGGAGGATGGCTCGCGATAATGCCGATGGCGCGCCAGATATCCTCGCGCTCGTCGGGCGCGACCCCGCCGCATCTTACGAAGAGGTCCTAGCGGCGGGTGGTCTAATCTGGCTACTCGACGGAGCAAAGTATCCTGTCAATATCGGATTCTGCATCCGCACCGCCGAAGTCTCGGGCGCAGGCGCGGTCGTGGTTGATGGCGAACTGAACAATGCAGAGCGAAGCGCGGCTAAGCGTGCTTCGATGAAAGCTCACCGATTCATCCCAGTTTTCTGGCAATCCGCCACCGACTCAATCCACGCTGCCAAGTCCGCAGGCTATCGAATCCTTGCCCTCGAAGACATTGGAGACAGGGCTCCGTGGGAGGTCGATATGACTGGCCCTGTGGTACTAATCGTAGGTGGCGAGCGCGCTGGAATTAGTACCGAAGTCCTCGCGCTCGCAGACGAAACCATCCGCATCCCGATGAGCGGTTTCGTCCCATCATTCAATCTGCAAGCCCCACTCAGCGCGGCGTCCATCGAAGCACAGCGCCAGCGTTCTCAGTAAGTGTAGAAATCGCTGACTATCGCTTACTCTGTAGGCGGAAAAACAGAGCAGGAGTGTTCTCCCTGTACTTCTGGTACTCGGGATTATCTCCCCACTTGGCCAAAGCCCGCCTGTCTAGAAGTGGTATTCCACTGATCCTAGTAAGTAGCAGATAGACAAAGATAGGCGATATCCAGGACACCATCTCGAGTCCTTCAAAGCAGGCCACTCCGAAGAAGGCAATTCCGGTCCACAATAGAATCTCTCCTAGATAGTTAGGGTGTCTAGAGCGCGACCAAAGTCCCTCATCAATCCACTTCCCTTCGTTCTCCGGATTAGCATTGAAAGCAGTCTTTTGTGAGTCTGCAAGAACTTCGATTCCGAATCCTAGAATCCATAGTGCCAATCCGATTCCATCCCAGATTCCTAGTGGAGGGGCAGACCCGGATTGGCTGTTGATAACTATCACTACATTCAGTGTCAGAAATACCCATAGGGCCTGTAGAGTCCATGGGACTAGGAATCTGACTGGGGATGTCTTAAGTTGGTCAAAGCGTCCATCCTTGCCTGCGTGATGAATACGAAGAAACAAGAAGCCAGAGAGGCGAACCGCCCAAATCGCCACAAGTGCACTGATGAGCCATTCTCTAGTACCGATGACCTCGGACTGAGATCCTGCCCACAGGCTGAACGCAACAACTGCGAGATAGGTCAGGCCTCCAGTAAGATCGTAGAAGCGTTCAGTTTGACTGATGGAAGCAGGAATCCATGCTAACCACTGGACTCCGAATGCAATGATAGCACACCAGGCCACTACCGGAAGTCCATCGATCTCAACCGAATTGGCATCGATGGCGATTGCAACCAAACTCACAATCAGCAGTACAATGGCCACTACTATGGTAGTCAAACGGTAATCTTCCCTACTAGCACTCATCGCTCTCGCTATCCGAGGGGCGATTTCGCTCATAAGATGGTGTCTGTCACCTAATGGCCGTGCTCGATGAGTCCACCAGCATCAGCCCCGTACAACACCAGTACCATCAGCAACACTCCTATTGCCACATTCTTGAGGGCCTCTCGGCCAGTCTCAGGGTTGTGGATATCAGGTAGAGTGTCCACGGTAGCGACATACAAGAAGGTGCCCGCAGCGAACAGCATTGCCAATGCAATGAGGTGTTCATCCAAGCCATCTAGTGCATAGAAGGAGATCATAATCATCACAGGCGTGGCCAGAGCGAACAAGGCAACATCTCTGATGGAGTCGTTCCTATTTTCTCTCTCATGCATCGAGAATACTCCTAGGCTGAATGCAGCCGGCACCTTGTGAATCAGGACGGCTATCGCGACCAATGCGGTGACTGCCTGTGATGCTCCCGCCGCCGCAGAACCGATTGCTAAACCATCTGCTGCAGAATGGAGGGAAAGCCCGAGGACGAGCAGCCATGGTGCTGCTCTGTGGTGAACATGTTCGTGCCCATGTTCGTCATGATGGTCATGATGCTCCTCGTGGACTGCATGACCCATTCCAGAGCCTTCTAAAATCAGCATCATGATGAATCCGGCTAAGATAGCCGCCCCGATAATGAGATTCTCAAGCCCTTCCTCTTCTTCATCTCCGTGAGCCTCTTCTTCGTGCGCGTGGGAGGTGATTAACTCCTCAATCTCTTCAATACCTACAGTGGCATTGATTTCTCCTGATTCGACTTCTTCGATGACATGCTCTATGTTTTCTGACAGAGACTGAGCCATTTCCTCATCATGTGAATCAGCATCCTCGTCGTGGTCACCATGCTCATCCTCATCATGGCCTCCCAACAAACTTTCAATCTCCTCGATGGCCTCTGATGCATCGATATCGCCATGCTCTAACTCCAGAATCACTAGAGCGACAGAGCCAGCTAGAGCATCATCATTGCCATGTTCATCGTGGCCATGTTCATCATGACCTCCCGTGGCCAAATCGAATCCTTCTGGTACCACAACCAGAAGGGCTGAGGCCAGCAGAATCCCTGATGAGATACCAGTAATTCTCCTCAGTGTCTCAGGATTATCCTTGATCTTACTGAATAGAGGTATCAGACCTCCAACTAGGGCTAGTACCAGAGTTAGTGCTGCTAATTCGATTGGGGCGCTTGTTCCCGCCATATCGCCGCCGACTGATAATACATATTTAAAAAATGTTATTAATCTTGATTGAATGGGGCTGCCATGAGCAGAATAATTTCATTCAGTGGCGACAAGGAATTCGCTCGCAGACTAGACTCAATGATAGTAGAATCAGGATACAAGAACAGAAGCATGTTCCTTAGGGACGCCAGCCTGCACTTCGCTGATGCCAATCGTGGCGGTGATCTGAGTACAATGGATTCCGACTCAGTCACCGAGGGAGTGCTGGTGATATTCTATCAGCACGGCGTGGAGAGCAAGATTCTCGACATCAGGCACTCTCATTCAATTGATGTGTCTTCATACAATCACAACTGCTTGACTGAGAGCCATACGTGTGTTGACATTATGCAAATCAGGGGAGAGGCAGGTCCAGTCAAGGAAATCGTTGAGAGACTCAAGAATACGAATGATGTCGACAGGGTTTCTTTCATCTCAGCACCCACGCGTGAGGCAGGGTGCTGCTAATGCCCCTCGCCTCACTCCTGCTAGCGTCGCATTGAAGGAGCGGCGCTATGGCCCATAGTCGTGGAAATCCCCTCGCAACTTGAGTCAATGCTCGCAGGCTCGATGGGTCCGACCAAGCAGAAGGCAGCTAGGTTGGTCGTCGATTTAGCCTCGGCTGCGGGTGCTAATGAGTTCATCAAAGTGGAGAATGCACATGTCTCAGGAGTGAGCGTAATCACTGGAGGACACGGCCTTCGACGTTTCTTGGCAGACCTGTCTGGTGACCCAGAGGGGAAGGTAACCATTCCTACTACTCTGAATTCGGCAGGGTGTGACCACCAGAAGATGGATGAGATGGGAATCGACTATCCCGACTTCCTTGAGCAACAGTTCGAGATTGTGCATGCATACTCTGAGCTTGGAATAGAAGCAATTCTTTCGTGCACGCCCTATGATAGAGGCATCGAGGATGATGAGGGAATCGGCTCTTGGGCCGAGTCTAACGCAGTCTGCTTCTCCAACTCCTACACCTCACTAATTACCAACAGAGAATCCGGTCTATCGGCCCTCGCAACTGCACTAACTGGATGGGCTCCCAAATGGGGACTACATCTAGACGAGAATAGAGTTCCGAACATCCTTGTCAATGTCGAGTGTAATATGTCGGATCCAACTGACTGGAGCATCCTGGGAGATTGGATTGGCAAGCAGATTAGGCCTGAATGGAGTCTTCCTTGGGGGCCGATGCCTCGAATCACTGGGCTGCCTGATTGGACAAGTTTTGAGAT
This sequence comes from uncultured Candidatus Poseidoniales archaeon, assembly GCA_964576865.1. GTDB lineage: Archaea > Thermoplasmatota > Poseidoniia > Poseidoniales > Thalassarchaeaceae > MGIIb-O1. The sequence continues at coordinate 31,101 of CAZNVK010000014.1, forward strand.
GCGCAAGGCACTAACTGCTGCAGCGGCCAACTACGGCTCTCCTATGCTTTGGGCAGATGGTCTGACAGCCGAGGCTCCGGAGGTTGAATCATACGAGGGAGAACTCACTTTTGGTGAGGAGGAGCTTGCTGAGCGTTACGCTGAATTGGCTCCTAATGGGACTGTCGATTTGATTGTCATCGGTTGCCCACAGGCAAGCGTTGGTGAAGCGCGGGCAACCGCGGCATATGTCAGGGCTCGAATGGAATTGGGTCAGAAAATCCCAGACCGCCGCCTTTGGGTATTCACCAGCGGGCATAATCACGAATTGTTGGAGGCGGATGGGACCGTTGCACTGCTTGAGGAAGCGGGGGCGCTGGTGTTGAAGGATACGTGCCCTGAAGTGACGCCGTACAACCGTTCAAAGTACAATCATCTGTTGACGAATTCGCTGAAGGCTGAGCATTATCTCAAGAGTGGGTTGAACCGCTTACCAACGAGTGTTGCGAGAATTGAGGATTGCGTGGCTCATGCCTTCGACCCGAATTTGGTTACCGGAGAACGCCCCATTCTCGGGGCTAAAGGCGCCAAGGCGATGGTGACCAATAAGAAGTCACAAAGCGGTGAGGCAAGCCTTGTCGGGAATGGTCTTCCCAGCCAGACCGAATGGGTGGTTCGCGGTAAGGCGATGGTCACCGATGTGCCGATTACTTACCTCGGCTATGTCAACCGCGATACTGGAGTAATTGAGGAGCCGGGTCATCCGCTGGATGGCGTGGCGATTGAGGATACAGTTCTGATCTATCCGAAGGGCTCCGGTTCGACTGTTGCGCCCTTCGTTTTGATGGGATTAATCTACACAGGAAAGGGTCCACGAGGAATTGTGAATCGCGATGTGTGTCCGCTAACCCTTCCTGCGGCGAGTTTGCTCGCCGTGCCTTATGCTCACGGATTCAATGAAGACCCAACTCTCGTAGTCAACGATGGTGATGAGGTGGAGATGGTGCTTGAGAACGGTCAGGTGCAATTGACGGTTCTCTCCCGCGCGAGCGAGGATTGATGACCGCGCGTCTTCGCGTGTGGCTTGTGTCCAGCAGACCTGACCCTGAGCCTTGTAGGCCGCAGGACCTCGGCAAATTCGAGGTGACCGTGCGCGATGGTGCAGCCCGTCTGGGTCGATTATACACTCGTCATGGTGTGCTGGAAACTCCGATGTTATTGCCGGTGATTAATCCGAATATTCGCACGATTGAACCGCGCGAAATGTGGGAAAAGTACCGCGTTAACGGCCTCATCACAAACTCGTATGTGACTTGGAAGCATGAGAAATTGCGCGAGCCAGCGCTGGCTGAGGGAATCCACGCGCTGCTCGACTATCCGGGGGTCATCGTGACTGATTCTGGGACCTTCCAATCCTATGTTTATGGTGATGTCGAGGTTGGGGTAGAGGAGATTGTTGAGTTCCAACGAGACATCGGTGTTGATGTCGGGACGATGCTCGATGTATTCGGCCGACCCGACATGACTCGTGAAGAAATCGAGCACGCGGTCGAGGAGACCGCGGCTCGCGCACCTGCCTCGCTCGGCGCGGCTGGCGAAACCTTGCTGCTCAACGGTCCAGTTCAGGGCGGATTACACGAAGATCTTCGCGCCCATGCCGGTGCTCTGATGGGCGAGGTTGAGGGCGAGCACCGGGGCTTCGCAGTGCATCCAATCGGTGGAATCGTTCCACTGATGGAACAGCAGCGTTACAAGGAACTCTTCCAGATTCTTCTCGCAGCGCGGGCAACGATTCCACCGAACCGCCCAATTCACCTCTTCGGCTGCGGCCATCCTCTTCTCTTCCCGATGGCAATCGCTCTCGGAACCGACCTCTTCGATTCCGCAGCCTACGCACTATTTGCTCGAGATGACCGCCTCCTAACTCCAACAGGCACGGTCAAATTGGGTGAATTGACTGAATGGCCAACCCATTCGACCGCACTCTTCCCTCACACCCCTGAGGAGGTACGAGCGATGAATCGAGACGAACGCTCGGTCTTGCTCGCTCACCACAATCTCGAGGTCACCCAAGCAGAACTCGCAAGATGTCGCGAGGCAGTCCGTAATGGCACGATCTGGCGCCTCGCGGAACAGCGCAGCCACGCTTCGCCGCGGCTGCGCACAGCATTCGAATGGGTCCTTGACCAATTGGAAGAACCTGATGAGGGACCGGTGGGTGAGAGTGCTTTGCGAGCCATCGCCTCAACCAATCCGGTCCGAGGTTCGAACGAGCACTACGGCGACGATATCGACAGCCGACCACACCTGCTTCACCTAAACGCACTTTTGGCGATGCGCTGGCGTCGCCCTGGTTCGTGGTGGGATGGCTCAACAGAGTCAGCGGAGCGTGTGGTTATCCTGACTGGAGCAGCTCCGCCGTGGCGCGATACTACACTTGGAAATGTGATTGAAGCTCTCCTTGAAGAACCGCGCTCGGTCGTCTTGTTGTCGACGCCTATCGGCCTGCTTCCGTTCACCCTCGAGGACGTCTCTCCTTGGTGTCATATCGATTGCTCTGATGAGTATTGGGAGATGATTCTCGATGAGGATGAGATGGATGAATGGCTGGAAGATTTCGGGCTGGAACACCTGCCCGTTGACATCCACGTATGCCAGCCAGACCCCGAAGGCGCAGCGGGCGGAGAGAAGCGCCAAGAGATCCGTGATTGGATAGACCGCTGCACAATCGTCGACAAGCTCTCACTTTTCTGTGCAATTTCACCCTCCGATGCTTGTTCGCTCACCGAGGAAATGAGTGCACGGCGATCACGAACGGACCGCATGGTCAACGTCAATTTCGGCGAGGGGCACTGCCTTTCTCCGCGTCTACCCGACGGCGCTCTATCACTAACTCTCGCTGGCGCGCGTCGCCTACACGCCCTCGATCCAACCCCACCAACGCGCTTCGACGAGGGTGTCACTGCCAGCGAATCCGACCATCCAGGTATTCCACGAGTCCTCCTCCTGGACGATGCGATTCCCTTCGTCGGACAAGGCCGCAACGTCATCCACGGATTCGTCCTAGGCGCGGATGCCCACCTCATCATCGGCCAACCCTGCCTCGTCGTCGACAGCCGAGGCAACCTCGTCGCTCACGGAACCGCAAATGCAACCGCCGACGATATGGCTTTCATGAACAAGGGCATCGCCGTCAAGGTGCGCGACGGCGCGATGAAGTGAACCGGGCCGACAGGGAGGGTCATCCGACCCGCTGTGATGCCCACGGTCGCCCCGCCGGGGATTCATTCAAGTGGTTCTAGCCCCCACCTCGATTCGACTCCCGCAGGGAGTCGGTCCGCCGGAGTGGTTCCGATTGAGTGAGGAGTTTGTCATCGAGACGCGCGATTTGCGCAAGATGTACGGTCCTCACATGGCCCTCGATGACGTCGATGTTAGCATACCGCCCGGCGCCATAGGAATCCTCGGTCCCAACGGCGCTGGCAAATCCACCCTCTTCAAGTGTTTATTGGGATTGATCAGCACTACCTCCGGCGATGGAAAGGTTCTGGGTTACGATATCAAGACCCAAGGTGACTTGATTCGAGCGAGAATTGGCTACATGCCAGAATACGACTCGCTCGACCCAGACCTCACTGCCATCGACCAAGTCCGATACGCCGGTGAATTGCTCGGAATGAATCCAACCGACGCCATGCAGCGCTCTCACGAAGTTCTCGAATACGTCGGCCTGCGCGACCAGCGCTACCGCAAGATTGAGTCGTTCAGCACCGGCATGAAGCAGGCAACCAAGTTAGCATGCGCCATCGTTCATGACCCTGAAATCCTCATCTGCGACGAGCCGACCAATGGCTTAGACCAACGGGCTCGCGAATTCATGCTCAACACTCTTCGCCGCACCGTCGACGATGGCGGAGGCACAGTCCTGATGTCGAGCCATGTCATGGACGACGTGCAACAGGTCTGCGACCGCGTGGTGATGATTCACAAGGGACGAATCGTCGTCAATCGCCCCATCGCCCACCTCGCCGACCAAATCGAGCGTGAGGTCGAGGTCGTCATCTGGGGCGGCGCCTCTCGCATGGAACAAGCTCTCCTGGCAGCAGACCTTCGGGTTCGCCGCATGGGTCGAGTAATGCGAGTCACTATCGAGGATGAGAGCACCATCGACAGAATCATCGAAATCGCTTACAAGGCTGGGGTTCAGATTCGCGAATTACGAGAATACGAGCCTGACCTCGAAGATATCTTCCTCCTCATCATGGACAAACTCGGGGCTCAGGTCAAGGGAACGTCCGATTTGATGACCGCTGCGCACACCGGAGGTGACACAAGTGTCTGAGGATGAATCCACAAGTCAACCAGAGGATGCAGAATCTCCCTTCGCTTCAGACCCAACCCAGATGGAGTCGAGCGGCTCCGACCTCGATATCGGCTCGGGCCAGACCCGCATGGAGGTGGCTTACGGGGCTGGCGACGGAGACGATGATGCCAGTGCTGTGGTGGCGAGAAAGGCGAGCCTGGGTTTGGTTTTCGAGCAGGTGTATCGACCGTGGAATGGCGAATTAGGACCTCGTTGGGTGCGGAATTACTCGATTTTCAGGCACCATGTTTACGGCTTGTTCAAGGGCAAAGGGCATCGTCATTACCACCCCTTTGTCCGCTTGTCGATTCTAGTCATCTTCCTGACTTCACTAACACCTGTTGCGATGATTTTCCTTTCCTCGACGATGGCTGGGGGAGAGGGTGTCGATTGGATCAACCGCATGTGGGGCGTCAACCGCTACAACCTCTGGGGACAGGTCCTCGGCTACTTCCCTCGAAACCTCTGCATGTGGCCTCTGCTGACCGCTCTGGTTGTCGGCGGTATGATTTCTGACGATCGCCGTAACGGGACCAGCGCGATCTACTTCTCGAGGCCGGTGACGAGGACCGATTATACCGCGATGAAGTATCTTGCTGCCGCGGTGGTCCTCGGCTTCGTCATCGTGTTCTCCTACATGCTGTACTACTCGTCTGCGATTGTATTCCGTGGCGAGGGTTGGGCTTATCTGATCGATACTCTGCCGATATTTTTCGGCGGCTTGATCGCTGGAATATTGCTGGTCATAACCTATACTTCGATTGGCATGGCTTTGTCGAGTGTGAGCCAGAGTCGCTTCTTCGCGGCGATTGGATTTCTGGCAATTATTTTCGGTACGAAGGTAGTCGCTCTTATGATCGAATTGATTTTTCAAACGACGATATTCTACATACTCAGTCCGTATGATTCGCTGGCTCACCTCGGTCAATGGTTGCTGGGGATTCCAGCGAATTATGAGCATCCTCTCGCCTTCTCGGTCATCTCCGTTCTGTTATACAACATCGCGGCGATTGGATTGCTCATCAGCCGGGTCAGTTCCTTGGAGGTGACTAGGGAATGAGTTCTGAATCGACTCCGGCTGTAATCATCGACAAGTGTTCGAAGTGGTATGGTCAAGTGATTGGACTCAACGATGTTTCTCTGGCCATCGGTGGTGGGGTGACGGGAATTTTAGGACCGAATGGAGCTGGAAAATCGACCCTTTTCAAACTCCTGATGGGTCGTTTGAAGCCGAGCAGTGGCTCGGTTCGATTATTCGGTGTCGACCCGTGGGAGAGCACCGCCCCCTACCGACGGGTCGGTTATGTCTCCGAGACTGAGAAATTGTACGATTGGATGACAGGGCATGATTTCGTCTCGACTCTAGCTCGCCTGCACGGCATGACTCGCGACGAGGCGAGTGAGCGAGCTACCCACGTATTGGGATTCGTCGGTCTCGAGGATGTTCTGCACAAGGAGATTGGAAAGTACAGCAAAGGCATGAGGCAGCGTGTCAAGATCGCTCATGCCCTTGTCCACGACCCTGATCTGATCATCCTCGATGAACCTCTGCACGGTTGCGACCCAATCGCTCGCACCAGCATAATGAGTGTCATCCGAGACTTGGGCAGTCAGGGCAAGACCGTGCTTGTTTCCAGCCACATCCTCGATGAGATCGAACGTATCACCGAGCAGATTGTCATCCTGCACAACGGTCGTCTTCTCGCCCTCGGTAATCTTCACGCTATCCGTGACCTACTCGATAAGCACCCTCATCGAATTCTCATTCGAACAGAAGACCCCCGGGGATTAGCTGGCTCATTCGTAACCGAGGATCCTGTCTACGGCGTTCGATTCGCAGAGGAGGGTGCTCTGGAGATCCTCACCAATGACCTATCGGCGGCTCATGATATTCTGCCGCGGGTGATTTTCGAATCGGGCCTGAAAGTGACCTCAATCGAGAACCCTGACGATAATCTAGACGCTCTGCTCGGCTATCTCGTGGGAGGTGATGCCTGATGGACGAGCAGGGTCGTAGCCTCGCTGAGACGGTCTGGACTCGCCTCGACCGCAAGGCAGGGGCGATTACCGAACTCACTATCCGCCAACTGCGCCATCGCCTCTCGACATGGGTGGTTCTTGGAATCGCTACACTCCTTCTCCTGACACTGCTGGCGATGTATGTATCCGGTGCACGAGAGGGGTGGCCAACCATCGATAATGACGATGATTCCCACGATGATGATGGCGATGGCTACCCCGCTGGTCAGGAATTGAAGTACGGAGCGGATCCCTGGGACTCATTTTCGTATCCCGGTTCAGGTCATTATGTCCGCGAGGGTGGGTTCCAAGGTGGAGACGGAATCCACACGGGCAACCATACTTGGAGATACACCACTGGAATATTCACTTTCCAATGGATCGATGAGGAATTCCTTGCTGGAGACGGAGTTGTACCGTTGGATGATTTGGATGATTGTCCGAATGGTGAGCCGATGGAGGATTTCTGGATCGAATGGGGTACTGCGTGCCTGATGGACGAGAACCGTATTTTTGTTCTAGATGCTAATTTCAGAGGCGAAGGCACACTTCGCAGCGTCGATGGTTGGTATGCCGAATGGGGTTCGATGACGAATTCGTACCATGTCGAACCAGAGCCCAAGTCGAATTACATCGATGAAGACGATATCGATTGGTCTGGTGATCCCAATGGAATCAACGGCTTCGATGACGATGGCGATTGTCTGCGCACCGACTGGATCAATCAGGATCCCGGTTGGAATCCTGATACCAATAGAAATGGCAGGCATTGCGATGTGATTTGGTATACTCATGAAGACGGATCCATTCGTTGGATTCACGCAGATCGTAATGTCGACGAGGATCCAAGCGAGGAATCACTCTCGATCGAGGATGGTCATCGTGCCTTCATCATCGCCTCAGGCAAGATTGCCTTCGTGATGATTCTCTCCATCTTCCTGCCACTCTTCCTAGCGCTGGGTCTAGTCCGCGACGAGACCGAGAATGGCACTCTCCATTATCTTCTATCAAAGCCGATTCATCGCGGCGAATTCATTCTCTATCGAATCCTAGGTTACCTGATTATCTCAGGAGGATTCGTCCTCATCATGGCTCTTGTGATGGGTCTCGTCACCGCCGCGATGGGGCCAGGAGATTCGTTATTCAGATTGACGGATATTCTCGTTTGGTTAGGCATTGCTTTTGCTACAATCCTAGCTCTAGCCGCCTACGGGGCGATCTTCAATGTTCTCGGATTGGCTTCGGCCAGATTTGGGGTCTACATCGCACTGACGGTCGGCGTTTACGAATTCGTCATGGCAGTCTTCACGCTTTCCAGCAATAGTCTAGTCCCAGTTCTCTCCGTATCTCACTGGACTCTGCAACTCATCGATTCGATCGTGCTAATCGTCTGGCCGGATACGATGGAGATGTCACTGATTTCCTCCGCCTTCGGTCTCCCATCTCCGCTAGCAGCCTTTTGGGATCCTCCTATGCACCATCTTGAAACTGGCAATCCATTCATCTCGGCCCTCATTTCAGTAGTCGTTTTGACGCTAATCACATCTCTGATGGTGTATACGGGGCAGCGTCAATTCAAGCGCCGAGAGATAATGTGATTGTTCTGACCGCAGGTGAAACTGATGATGGACCGCATAGAAGGCGATCTGAGCGATTTCTGGCGCTTCGACACCATGCCGCCCATCAATCGTTTGTCCTGGTGGTGGTGGTGGGTACTCATTCTCGTACCTGATCCACTGCATCCAGAACGCTCTCGTCAATTGATGGTCTTGTGGTCTTCGAAAGAGACTCCAGCTATTCGTGTCAGCGGCCATTGGTGGGTCCCCAAGGCTCGCATGCGCGTCGATGAAGACGGTGGCACGGTGATGTCTGGCATGGTCTGTGCCTGGTGGTATGATGGCGAGCGCATGCACGAGCCTCTGCTGATGAAGGAGTGCAGGATGGCCGCTGTGGATGATAATCACCCCCTTTGGCCATCTGAGGCTGGCGAAGGGGGTCAGGGTGCGGGCGCAGTTGTGCCGTTGACAAGCGAGGATCTGACATTCGGCCTGCGCCCAGGAAGAAGCGCTTTCTGGCTCAATTTATCGAGTGATAAGAATATGGTTGCGCGAGGTGCACCGCAGAGTTTCGAGGTGGAAATGACCCCTTGGTGGAAGCGCCCGAGTACAGCGAAATACAAGAATAACGTCTACGGCTTGGACATGGGTTACGACATCCTCAGAGTCCACGGAATGAAGGCGAAAGTGAAAATCGACGATGAGGAGGTCGAGGGTTCTGCCTACATCCAGAAAGTAGGAGTTCAGGCACCGAGTTTCCCTTGGTTCTGGGGGATGCTTCACTTCGATGATGGCTCGTACCTCGATTGGTTCTTACCTCACGCCTCACCTTCGTTTACGATGAAGGATGATGCTCCATGGTCTCCGCGTGACTTCTTTCGCTGGCCGAATATCGGTAGTGGGATTTTCCATGATGCGAAACGCGACCGGACTGAGAATTTCGCGCGCTGCACTGTCGAATTGGAGCGGCAGGAGGGTGAGGAGGCTTTGCGCGATGAGCAGGGTAATCTTCTGCCGCGGTTCCGCATCAAAGTGTGGAATGGTCGCACGCAGATTTCGATTCACGTTCGTGCGACCTCGCGCGCTCGATGGGTCTTCGATCAGCCCACGCGCGCGGGTTTCGTCAGTCACCTAACCTACAATGAGTATCCATTGGAAATCGAGAAGATAGCGATCCTCGATGAAGAGGGACTGCGGACCTTGGATGATTATGAATGGGTTCGTGGCAATGCCGAACACGCTTGGGGCATCCTCAATTGATGGGACAGCCCTGACTTCGGAATCGTGAAGTGGGCGGTGTCTCGGATGAGGGGGCCTGTGCCGCACCGTTCATAACCGGCCGGTTACCGAGGCTGGTCGCGAGGAATGCAAGATGAGTGCTGACGAGGTAGTGACACAGGCTGCTCAACTGATTACCGGCGGGGATTTCGCAGGTGCTATGAGCGTGTTCGAGACTTACATCGATTCCAACCCAGACGACCCAGCCGGATACCACGGCTGGGCCGAGGCTGCCTTGTTCGACATTCAGGAGAACGGCAACCTCGATGATAAGGGAAATGACCGAATCAACGAGGGACAGATCGCCGCTTACTTCCGCCGAGCAGCTGGCATGGCGCCGGATAACGCGGATTACAACGCGGCCTATGCCAATGCTCTGGTTGAGTTCGACCGCATCCCGATGGCGGTACGCCAATTGCACAAGTTGGTCGAAATCGGCAAGGCTTCCGATGAGGTCGACGTCTCATTCCATCTGTATGAGGCGGCGCGCGGTTTGATTGATGCGATCGATTTGAAGACCAATTTTGACCGCAGCGCGCCGATCGCTCGCCAATACATCTCCGAGGCGGTCACGTTCGCAATGCTTGGATTGGGATTCTCCTCCGCTGAAGAGGCCGTCGAGTACCTCAACATGGACGAGTGAAGAGGGGTCTGCGTGAGCCGCGACCTGATGATGGTCGCCTTTGGCTATCACGGCTCTGGGTTTCACGGTTCGCAGATTCAGCCCGATGTACGAACCGTGCAGGGTGAATTCGTCAAGGCTTTGCGCAGGCTCGGTTGGTGGAGTGAGGGTTGTATCGATTTATCCAGCCGGACCGATGCCGGCGTCAGCGTGAGGATGAATCTAGCTGTCATCACGCTGCCAGACTCGCTGAGGACGAGTCTGACTGGGAGAGGCTTCGTCTCAGCGATTAACGACCATCTTCCAGGCGATTTGGTGGCTTGGAGAGCTCAGTGGGTACCTGAGGGCACGAGGCCGAGATCTGGGGCTTCGCGTACCTATGTCTACCGCTGCGAGATGGTACCCACCTGGCCGCAGCAGGCAGATTCAGATTTATTTGCTGAGGCATGCAGTGCCTTCGTTGGCGAGCACGATTTCACCAATTTCTGCCGACTCGATGGAGAGCGGAGTCCAGTTCGAACCATCGATAGTTGCGAGCCATGGACCGACGCCTCGGGGAGGGTGGTCGGCTTCTCTGTGAGCGGCCAAGCCTTCCTCTGGAACCAAGTCCGCCGATTGGCCTCAGCCGTTCAATTGGTACTCGAGGGCGAGATTTCTGTGGATGATATTCGCTCTGCCCTCGAAAACCCTCAGGCTGGAATCGATTACGGACGCGCACCCGGGGAGTGTTTGATTCTCTGGGGATTGAATCACATCGCTTTTGATGGGCCAGCCGATAAGGTGCCGCGCGTCGAAGGATTCAGTGCGGCACCGAGCGGCGAGCGCGCCCACCGTCAATGGTTGAATCTGGCGCGCATCGAGAATGCTGCATTGCTCGAGCGCGAGTGGTTGGCATTGATCAAAGGCGAAGCGTGACCGAATCCCCATCAACACAGGGTAAGCGTTCGCGAAGGAATGCGCTTGAGATGACCTCGGCTGTCTGCGTGTGACGGGTCAGGTCTGGAATCAGAATCGCACAGTCCACCCAATTCTCACCATCGGCACTAATCTCAGCGGCGAACGCGGTAGCCCCACCGAAGGAACGCCCGTCGCGCTCGAAGCCCGCGATTCGCAGAGCTTCAGCATCCGATTCCACTTCGCCTTCCTCTAGGCCAGCGTGGATTCGCAATTCGAGATAGGAGGCGAGGTCTTCTCCATGCAGGTCGACGTTGAGGGTTCCTGGCCACGCGCCGGTGCCTAGAATCGCCTTGAATTGGTCTTGGTAATGGCTCTGGGCCATGAAGACGTGAGCGCGCCCGAGGCCGCTGGCGACCGTACCGGTCAGACGCATGGCTTTGCGGGGGGCCCATATCAGATAAGACAAGCGTGGGAGGCCTCGTGAAGACATGTGTGGCGATAGCGCTTCGATTCACAGGTCGATGTTCCAACCGCGTTGACCGACGCGCCATCCAGCGACCTCGACGGCGCGTCGTTGTGGACTATCGGGATCGTTCAGCGGATTGCTGTGGTTCAGATGGATGAAGTGGACCTCAGGGTCGCCCGTCCGACGATTTCCAAGTCGATCGAGCGAATCTTCGACGAGCGGATGCGGGACTTCGCTCAAGTCGCGGCCAGGCAGCTCGTCGGCTCCCCAGAAGGTCGCGTCGATCAGGGCATGAGTGAGCCGCAGTGCAGCGAACCACGAACGAGGAGAAGAGTGTCCGACAGCCGCTAGGGTCTCGTCCCAATCATCATGGTCAGGCAGGAAGAGAACTCGGTTCTGCGCGCCCGAAATCAGAATCGCGTGAGTATCAGATGCGTCATCACGGTGCGGCACAGGAACGAACTCAAAACTAACTTTGGGCACCTGAAAACTCGGCAACCCCGCCCGTTCACCCAGACCAGCTATCGTGAAAGGTTCCAGAAGTTCACGCCTCGCGAGCAAATCGAGAACAGATTCGCTCGCGACGAGAGGCACATTCTCCAACCCCATCGCCTCTCGCCCAAATTGGCCCACCCCCTCGATATGACCCAGATGGGCATGGGTCAGCAGAACAGAATCAGGCCTGACCGGAGCCTCCAGTCCCAATGCTCCCGCCCAGACCTGCAATTGCTCGGGCAGAGCCCGCGTGGCCTCGATCAGATGCATCTCCCCCGCAGCATCACGCACCCCGACGGCCACAGGATAGCGTCTGCGCCCTGCGTCCTCGAAGGCGGCCAGACAATTGGCGCAGCCGCACCCCGCTTGCGGAACACCCCCGTCCTGTCCGGTCCCGAGCAGGGTGAGGGATGGTGAATCGGTCGATGGCACCTCAGCCATGTGCAGAGGAGAAGAGCTTCGCGGAAAGACTCGTCGATTGCGGCGATGAGCCGGAATAGGCCTCCGATGAAATCATCAAGGTCGCCGACCTGTGAAGCGCGTGACCGGCGACATATCGTGGATGAGGGAACGCTACGACTCGTTAAAGAGTCAAGGTTTGGAATGGAATCCGCCTACACTCGAGACGGCCAATCAGCCACACTGCACGATCGATGGCCGCTCGACGATAATGCTCTCAGCCAATAATTACCTGAATCTGACGAGTCACCCCAAAGTCATCGATGCGATGATTGAGGCGACTCGGAAATACGGCGCTGGCAGCGGCTCGGTCCGCGCCATCGCCGGAACGATGGATATCCATCTCGAGGCCGAGCAGATGGTCGCCGAATTCAAGGGGGTTGAATCGGCTCTGATCTACTCGGCCGGATATACAGCCAATGTCGGACTGATCCCGACATTGGTGCAGGGCAAGCAGGACGTGATCATCAGCGATGAACTGAATCACGGTTCAATCATCGATGGCGTCCGCTTGACCAAGGCTCAGCGCGCCGTCTACGCACACAACGACATGGGCGCGCTGGAAGCGGTCCTCAAGGAGAACTCCGATGCGGACCGCAAATTGATCATCACCGATGGAGTCTTTTCCATGGATGGTGACATCGCTCCGCTCGACGAGATCTCCGCCCTCGCAGACGAGCACGGAGCGATGGTCTATGTCGACGATTGCCACGGTGAAGGAGTCCTCGGAGAGGGTGGGGCAGGCATCGTCGACCACTTCAAATTACAAGGAAAGGTCGACTTTGAAATCGGCTCATTCTCCAAAGCCTTGGGCGTTCAAGGTGGCATTGTCGCCGGCTCCGAAGACGTGCGCACCCACGCCCTCAACCACTCTCGTTCATGGCTGCTCTCCGGTAGCCAGCCACCCGGAGTTGCAGCCGCACAGAAGGCCGCTGTCGAGGTCTTGATGAGCGAGCCAGAACATCACGCAAGGCTTTGGGAGAATACCAATTACTTCCGCGATGAATTGCAATCGCTCGGCTTCGATACCGGACTTTCCGAGACTCCGATCATTCCGGTTATGTGCGGCGAGTCGCCCAAAGCCAAGGCCCTCTCACAGGCGCTCGCCGATGAAGGTGTCATGGCGGGAGCAATCACCTTCCCGATGGTCGCGCGCGACCAGGCTCGAGTCCGTACCCAGATGTCTGCAGGACTCACGCGCACCGACCTCGACGAAGTCTTACGCCTATTCGAAAAGGTAGGACCGCGCTTGGGCCTGATTTGACCGGTTGCTGGATTTTCCGCCTCACCAAGCTCAAGCCTCTGCGACGACCTCGTCGAGGTCGTCATCCTCGGCCGTCTCAGCCTCTTTCCGAATCTCAGGGTCGATGGTCCGCTTCATTCCATCGAACGGGTCAAGCCCACGGTCGATGCGGTCCAGCATCCGCCAGCGCGGTGCATAGGAGAGATGAACGTAGAGCGGACCTGGCAGAATCGCCAAAACCCATCCGATTCGCTCAACCGGGTCCGGCGCGTCTCCGACCATCGCCCAGGTAATCAGCAACAGACCGATGAATGGGAAGGGGAACAAGTATCGTCGGCGATTCTCAAGACGGATCGGTGGGCGCTTAGCAAATCCTGAGATGAGCAGAGAAAATCCACCTAGACTCGCAGTCATCGCCGTGAAGATGAGACTGATGACTCCCCAATCATTCAGCGTCTCTTCCCACGGAGTCGAATCAGCCCATCCCACGTAAGCGAATGGCATGATCAGAGTCAAACTCGCAAGGACCCCATAGACCACTCCCACGAAAAGTGGGTGACAGACGGTCAGAGGGTACCTCAGGAAGAGTTGACTCAGCGAGCCCCCCTCGAGCATCAAGCGGTGATCGGGATCGAGATCCTCGAGAGCATCACGCCACCCCGCCATGGCCTCGCGGCAATGCACACGCGCTAAGACCGTTCCGACCCCTAAACGAGTGAAAAACCACCATTATGGCTGATTCAATCTCTTCCGATGCGAACCGCGGTCGTCTCAAGATTCCACTGCGGTTCGTCGGCGGCCGCGTCGCGAATGTACGGAATCAGCGCGACGCGCAACCCAGCGACATCAACCCCCCAAATGCCATGTTCAACCCCGGATAGTCTGGCGAGGAGTTTCGTTGCCATGTTGACCACCCCACGGACCTTGTGACGTTGGTAATTGTAGAGCAGAGCGGCGCATTGGATGATGCCTTGAACAGCGTCGGTCTCAACCGGCACAGAAAGCGGTTTGAGCGATTTCCAGAGGTCTTCCCACGACTCATGAGCGTGCCAGAATTTACCATCGTCGAAGAGTTCACAACCCTCGATGAAGAGAGCCTGCTGAGTCTCATCGAGCGCGCTCCAGGCCATCAGTTCCGAATCGTGGGGCATCGGTTCAGCCGCCTTCATCGCCTAAGCCTCTCTCGCGCCTATGGACGCAGACATTATGACGGGTTCCCTGTCAAGGAAGAACGATTGGAGGACGATGGGATGTCTGAGGATGATTCGCTATTCACGATTACCGAGGCAAACCTCGACAGCGGAATGCGCGGGATTCCCGTCGGAACCTGCCGCACCTCCTTCGTCGATCCGATTGAGGGGGTACATTACGTCGGCTACCCCGTCGAGGACCTAGCGGACCTCGAGGAAGAGGATGTCATCTACCTCCTCATGAACAAGCGATTGCCGACCGAGGAGGAGTCAGAGGCATTTCGCACGGAGTTGGCGCACCGTGCGATGGAGATGCCTACCGGTGCGCTGCGGGTGCTTGAGTCCCTGACTCCCGGCAGCGGCCACCCCATGGACTGGTTGTCGATGGGAATCATGGCGCTGGGCGCTGCCGACACGACGGGCGATGTTCGCACCGATGCGATGAATCTCATCGCCCGAATGCCTGAGCTGATGGCGAGGATCTTCCTGCTCAGGGGTGGAAAGAAAGAGGATTTGCAGCCGAGTCAGCCCGAACTGGGTTTGGTGGAGAATTTCGTCCATATGCTCGGCATGACCGGAGAGAAAGCCGAGAAGATGAATCGTGTTCTGCGATTCTTCTTCATCCTCCACCTGGATCATGGTGGGGGTAATCTCTCGACCTTTACGGGTAAGGCGGTTGCGAGCGGTCGAGCCACCGTGTATGCCTCAATCGCTTCGGCGATGAATGCGCTTTCAGGTCCGCTGCATGGCCGTGCGAATCAAGCCTGTTTGGAATTCGTTCAGCGAATCGGTACCGATGACCCGGCTGAGATTGAGAAATTCGTTCGCGCGGAACTGGCCGCAAAGCGTCCGATATTCGGCTTCGGCCATGGGGTGCTCAGAGCCGAGGACCCGCGCGCACGCTTGCTGATTGGTCTCGGCGAAGAGGTCTGCCCGGAGGACGAGAATTATCGAATCGTCAAGACGCTGCGCGAGGTTGTTCCGCCGATTCTGATGGAGCATCCGAAAATCAAGAATCCATATCCGAATGTCGATTTGGGAAGCGGCTCGCTGCTTCACGCCATCGGCTTCCGCAAGCCTGAGTATTACACGACATTCTTCGGCTGGGCGAGGGTTGCTGGAATCTGCGCGCAGATCATGGATGAGCGAAATGC
>CAZNVK010000015.1:0-13373 GCA_964576865.1 uncultured Candidatus Poseidoniales archaeon
GCGTGCGGTGGCGCGCCGTAGCGGAATCCATCCGTGTAGAAAGTGAAGTCTGCCGGGTCGAGGTCCATATCGCGCAGATTCTGCTCGAGGACATCGACCCGATGCTCGCGCTGTCCGCCAGATGTCATCTCGTCGCGACCGTAATTCAAATCGAATCCGCGCGATAATTGGCCTCCACTCGAACCCTTCTCAGACTCATCATGGAAGATGTAGAAGGGCTTCATCGCCATCGGCCAGCGCGGCAAAAAGTGGAATCCTGGATATTCGGCGGCGATCAAATCACAGTGATGACTCTCGATATCATCACCCCACTCAATCTCGCCGCCGCCATTCTTGACAATCTCAATCGCTTCGCAGTAAGGTATGCGTGGGAAGGGCAGTTGAGGAATTTCGACCGTGACCGGTTCTTGCTCTTGGCTGGCGCGGTAGGCATTGATGGCTTCGAAGAGGTGTTGGTCATTGGCTGCAACCTGAGTCCAAATGTGGTGAATCATGCGCTCCTGCACCCCCATAACGTCCTCGTCGTTCATCCACGCTCCCTCGATATCGAATGAGATGAATTCGTTCAAGTGACGGTACGTATCGTGCTTCTCGGCGCGGAATGCGGGGCCGATTTCGAAGACGCGCTCGAGACCGCCGAGAACAGCGAGTTGCTTGTAGAGTTGAGGCGACTGGCTGAGGAAAGCGGGTGTGTCGAAGTACATCATCGGGAAGAGGTTGGTTCCGCCCTCGCTCGCACTGGCGATGATCTTCGGGCTGTTCATTTCTTGGAAGCCTTCGGAGATTAGGTGCTCGCGGCCGTATTGTAGGACTTTGGAGCGGAGTTGGAACATGGCATTGACATGCGCACGGCGCAAGTCAAGGAATCTATTGTCCAATCTGATGTCTAACCCTACATTCACCTCATCGATTATTCCTACTGGGAGGGGTGTGGCGGCAGTGGAGAGGATGGTGGCCGAGGTCACGTTGATCTCGTACTCGGGTGGAGGTGGTGCTTCACCGTCTTTCACCTTTGGCGGTCGCTTTTGGGCGACCGTTCCGGTGACTTGGATTGTCGATTCGCGCGGTGCTGATTGCACCGAGTCGAAGACGGCTTCGTCCATGTTGTCCTTCTTGCAGAATGCTTGGATGTGGCCTGTTCCGTCGCGCAGCATGACGAAGGCGATGGCGCCGCGTCCGCGGACGGTTTCAGCGTAGCCGGCGATGGAGACTTGCTCACCGATGAGATCAGCGCCGTCGCTCACAATCTGACCAATTGTGTGCGTGCGGAAGGCGGTTGGATGCCACGCGCTTGAGTCTCTCATCAGGTCGGCGTTCAGCCTCCGATTTATGAATCAAATCTAACGGAGGCTTGAACGCCGTGTAAAAGGTTGAGTACTCGTGCGACTTTGGCGCAGCATGGACCACGAATACATGTACTACCGGATGATGGGACAAACTGGAATCCAAGTATCGGTTCTATCATACGGTTTCTGGGCGACTTACGGCGTCAAAGAACGTCTCTCAGGTGACGCCGGAGTCGAAACCGCGAAGGAATTGATGCGCATCGCGCGCGAAGCTGGAGTCAATTGCTTCGATCACGCCGAAGCCTACGGCAATCCCAACGGCGAGGCGGAACGAATCTTCGGCGCCGCCCTCAAACAATTACAACACGAAGACCCAGACCTCTGGCGCCGCTCAGAATTGGTAATCACCACGAAAATCTACTGGGGAGGACCGGGTGTGAACGAGTCCGGGCTTTCGGTGAAGCATTGTCGTGAGGGGATGGACAAGTGTTTGCAGCGTTTGCAGCTTGACTACGTGGACATGGTATTCGCTCACAGGCCTGACCCACTGACCCCGACGGCTACGGTTGTGCGGGCGATGACCGACCTGATTCGCAACGGCAGTGCAATGTCCTGGGGAACGAGTGAGTGGAGTGCGCAGCAGATTACCGAGGCCTTCTGGATAGCTCGGAGTGAGGGCCTCGAACCTCCTCAATTTGAGCAGACGCAGTACAATATGTTGCAGAGGCAGCGGTTCGAAGAGGAATATTTCCCGTTGTATCGCGCGCCGTATTCGATTGGGACTACTATCTGGAGTCCTTTGCGTTCGGGATTCCTTACGGGGAAGTACCTTGACGGAATTCCCGAGGATTCGCGCCCGACGCAGGATGGCTACGATTGGTTGTTGGAGGATTTGGAGGAGCGTCGTGCGCGAGGTGAATTTGAGATTGTTCGTGGGATTGTTACCTTCGCTGAGAAGAAGGGGTGTACTCCTGCTCAGTTGGCGCTCGCTTGGTGTTTGAAGAATCAAAATGTCTCGACGATTTTGGTTGGGGCGACGACTGCTGAGCAGTTGCGCGAGAATCTGGCTTGTATCGATGTGGCGAAGGAGCTGACCGATGGTGAGATGGAGATTCTTGAGCAGATTCTCGGGAATAAACCGGATGGTTGGATAGGGCCGGGTGGGGCTGGCTCACGGCAGATCAAGACGCTGTAATCGTCATCCAGTGAACGGGGCCTCCTACAACGCTCCATCGCCGCCAAAGGAACATAACCTCCCACAACGCTCGCAACGCTCACTACGAGGATTGTCTTAGTGTGCGTACATGCACGTATCCAGAGTGTTAACGATGGATACGTTGCATGAAAATCAAATCGCCAAATTAGTCTTAGACAAATGTTTCAAGATTCACCGATTGTATGGCCCTAGTTTGTTGGAGTCTGCTTATCAGAAGATTCTGGCGTTTGAATTAGAACGGGAAGGGATGGATGTGAAGACTGAGGTGTCAGTTCCGGTAAATCACGAAGGATTAGTGATTCCAACTGGGTTCAGAGCAGATATGATTGTGAATGACAAAGTGATCTTGGAACTGAAAGCCTGCGATGGATTCCACGATGTTCATTTCAAACAATTGACTACGTATCTCAGATTGACTGGATTGAAACTTGGCTTGCTCCTCAATTTCAAACAATCACTGATGAAGGAGGGAATCAAACGCATCGTCATTGGGGAGATTCCACCAAACCTCCCGTGGCGTTCGTAGTGTTCGTTGTGGGAGGAAACTGAGAGCGCTGGTCATTCAATCGGTTGAGTCGGTTGTTTGCTCACATGCTGGTTGCAGTGTAGAGTGCGAGTCCTGAGAGGACGGTCAGGAGGATTACTGGAGGGATTGGGAACTCATCGCTGTAGCCTCTGACTTTGGTTCCGATGATGGTCGCAGGGATGAAGAGTAGCCCGATTCCAATTGCCCAAAGTATAGTCTCGGCGGAGTCGCCGGTGAAGTCGCGGCAATAGATGGCGATAGTTCCGAGAGCGATCGCTTGGCCCCCGAGGACCGTTCGCAGACCCGCGCTCGCTTGGGCTGCTTCCTCTCCCATTTCGCCCATGGTCTTCTGATTGACGAGTTCTGGCTTGAGATTGAACAGAACTCCGATTGCGATGATGATGCTTCCGATGATGGTCAGTACAAGACTTGGTTCCATGGCTGGCAAGCGAGGCACGAGTCTATGAATATCTCCGCTGAATTCAGAATAATCTCGACAGCGTCGATTTATTCCTCTTCTGTGGCTTGTGGGGCGATTTTTCCAGCGATTAGGAGGAATGCTGTGTGGCCCATCGGTTGGTTGCCGGGGCGTACGCCGCCGCGGGCTGCTTTGGACCAGCGGCGTTCGATCATCTCTCCAGCAAATTCGACTACGAGCCCGGCCTCTTCGACCGCGTTCCACGACTTTTCGAGTTGCGCGGTCGTCGGGCAATAACAGGCGAGCCGACCGCCCACTCTGACCGTCTGTGAAATTTCGGGAACGACGGTCCATGGCTCGGCCATATCGATGATGGCGGCGTCGAGTTCTCCGCAGATTCCAACTACTTCGGCAGCAGCCTCAGAGAGTCCCATTTCTAGCAAATGCCACTCTGGGAATTCGGGCGCAAACTCGGACATTCGCTCCATATTAGCCCGACCGACAGCCGCGTGCTCAGCACGGTTCTCCACTGAGATCAAACAGCCTTTCTCGCCCATCACATTCGCAAGGTGCATTGCGAGTCCAGCAGAGCCATGACCGCCTTCCAATACGCGACTTCCGACTCCAATTCCCATCCAAGAAATCAGAAATCCGGAATCCTTGATTCCGATTGTCTGGGCCCTTCGATTCATGTTGCGGCGCGCCTCCGGCAGCGCCGCGTCGACGATGGTCAACGACTTCTGACCGACAGTAATCCGGTCGCCGACTGAATAGCCGTTCAGAAGCTGCGCCGCATCGAAGCGACCGAGCCCCTTCACCTTCACCTCCCCTGCCACTCGGTTGAGCAAGTACGCCCGCCCGTCGTCCTCTCGCAGAGCCACCCAATCTGGGGCAGCAGGAGCATCGGGGGAGTCGCTCATCGTGCCCTTCGCGGTCGTGGTTACGATTCAATACCTTCGATTTCCAAACCTTGCCGAATCCCATCAATATTCGACCCTTTAGGGTCGGTATTCGAACTCAATCCTATGTGGGGTATCATTATACCCTGCCGAAAAGCCGCCAAATTGATGACCACAGCGCAGCAATTGAACAAACTGTCTTCCCTGACCATGGCTTTCCTCATGTTGACAATGTCAGCGGTAGGCTATCTCGCAGTGGAAGAACAGACAGCAGAGAAGGAGGAATTGACGGCTAAAGAGATGCCGCGATTTGCAACGAGTCCAGGCCATTCGGTATTCGGTGAATACGTGGGAGCCTACTGGTGCGGACCATGCATGGGAAGTGCCTCACCTTCGCTTGCAAATCTGAAAACCAGTAACCCAGAGGACTTCACCTACATCTCCTTCTTCGAGGGAGAGCAGACGGGTTGGCCTTCGGATGGCCCGATCAACCGCAAGGATCACGTGATGGCGAATTCGAATGGGTACCCTACCTTCGCATTCGCAGATGAGAACGCCGGCACCTGCTACAAGGTTGGATCATCCGGCACCAATTACTACGACGCGGACTTCAGCAATGGAGGCTGCATGCACGCTGATTCCACCGATTTCAGCATGGAGATGGGAGTCGCACTCGACAGTACCGGCGATGATGTGACGACGACTCTGGAAATCACCTACACCGGTGCCAACGACATAACTGTGTATGTCTATGGTGCGATTACCGAGAAGAAAGGTGCCGAGACCTACTCCGATGGCAGCCGCCCCGGACACGTCTGGAGAGAGTGGCTGCTCAACTCGGATGACAATGGATTCACCGAGTTGACCCTTACTCCGAATCAGGCTGAAACTCTGACTTGGGAGAATCCGCTGAACACCGTCCGCGCTGGCGGTGGCTACACTCAGTGGGAGAACTTCTGGCCCGTCTTTGCACTGATGGACGGTGAGCACACCACTTGGAATGAGGTATATGCAGCAATTGATTTGGACATGGGTCCATTGATTGATGTGGGCATAACGGACTTTGATGCGCGCAACGCAAATGGCAACACCGGCTTCGTGGCTGGTGACATTCTCGAACTGGATGTCGAAATCAGGAATAACGGCGCCGAGGCTTACGGCGACAGCGGTAGCATCGACATCTACCACCTCTCTGGTGGCGAGGAGATCCACCTCGGTGGCATCTCCATCAACCAACTGGGTATCGGTGGAACTCAGTCCTACTCGGCCACCTTTGACACGAGCGATGTCGAACTTGTGCCATCGGGCACGTCTTCCTTCCGCGCTCGACTTTCCGGCTTGACCGGCGACCGAGTGCCGACCAATGATTACTCCGACGATTTGGCTCTGCACGACATGCCACCTGTGCCAAACCGACCTTCCTCAGTCGGTGCAGCCGCCGTCGAGCGCGGCATACCGATCCAGTTCGAGTCGACGGCTCTGCCAAATGACCTCGTCGACGAGATGTCCACGATGACCGCGGCATTCGAGTACGCTCCAGCAGATACAGAGAATTGGGCGACTTCGTGGATTACTTCCATCGATATGGTTGGTAGCGGCGGCAATGCGCGCTACGTTCACACCATCTCGCCACCGATGACCGCTGAGTCCGGCTCTTACGATGTCAGGATGCAGTGGACTGACGCGGGTGGCCAATCCTCGGATTGGGAAGTCACCGAGGATGCCTTCGAACTGCGCAATGCAATGCCGAAGATTCTCACGGCTGGCGATGATGGATACGCTGGAATTCCGACGGTCAAGGTCGAATCAACCGAGACGGTCTCAATCGTCGGCATGATCGATGATGCCGAGACTCCCTTGTCGAGCCTGACCGTCGAGTCAAGTGCTTACGAGTTCATTTCTTATGATCCAATCAATCTTGAGATAACCGTCAAGTTCGACGAGATTGTCTACGATAGCTACGGCACGCCGGTCGCGCAGGGCATCTTCATCACTCTCGGTGACGGCGAGGATTTCGCATCTGGTACCCTCCTGTTCAACGTCATCGAGAACGGCCAGCCTCGCTGGAGTGGTGTGCCAACTCAGTCGTTCGACGAAGGTGGTTCGGGCTCACTCAGCCTAACGGAGTTCCTCTCCGACACCGATGATGACGGCAATCCGCTTCCAGCGGGCGGCCTGACTCTCTCAGTTGTGAGTGTCAGCGACGAGTCGCTGATGACCGCTGAGATGAACGGACAGACACTGAATGTGAACTCAGTCGATGACGATTCCTTTGGAATGGCCGAGATTACCGTCCGTGCCTCGGACGGTGTGAAGGAATCTGACACGATTATCACCTTCCACATCAACAATGTGAACGACGCACCCACAATCGACCTCGGAGAGCACGCTGCACCGATTGTACAAACCGGTGACCGGCTGAACATGGATATTCTCTCGCTGGTCACCGATGTCGATGACCCTGATGAGGAGATTTGGATCACCGTGACCACCTTCGTCCCAGGAGCATTGCAATACAATCCGATTTCGGGCATCGCAACCATGTCGTGGTCCGAAGCAGGACAGGAGATGGTCACAATCACCGCAGAGGATAGGCATGGTGCATCCACTGCCATGATCATGTACGTAGAAGTGGTCGATGACCTACCTCTGATGTGGGTCGATGCCTCGGGTTATGGTGACCTCGCGGTCAACATGGACACCACTGCCTACGATTCGAACCCAAGTGTGACAATCGCCAATGTTGGAACATTAGAATTATCCGAAATTCAGGTCCGCTGGAGCGTCTGTAACAGCATCACTGGTATCTGCAATGACTTTGGAATATCGCACAATCTCGGACCCTTCATCGTTCTCGCCAATAGTGGCGAGGGGCTGAAGGTTGGCGACTACGTCACCCTCGCCGTGAGTGCAGTCGATTCAAACGGCTTCGACCGATCCACAGAGGATCAGTACAAGGCATACGCGACCGAGCCGGTCGATGTGATTCCAGACGAGCCAGAACCGACCGATGACAACGAGAAGTCCGGCGGCTTCACCGCAATGACTGCAGGTGTCATGGCTATCGGTCTGCTGCTCGCAGTAGCCCTCGTTCTAGGCCTCGCCATCGTCCTCCAGCGCGAGCGACGCGATGGCGTCGGCGCCGAGGTCTACGATTACCACTCTGACTACGATTACCAAGGGGAGCCGGAGCCGGCTGCACCAGTTGTGACCAGCCCACTCAACATCCCAGCACCACCCGCTGGAATGGCACCACCTCTGCCACCCGAGGGCCTGCCTGCAGGTTGGACGATGGAGCAGTGGAACCACTACGGAGAAGAGTATCTGCGACGCCGCGAACAGGCCTGATTTGGTACAGTTCGCGGCTACGCACCTTCAAGAAGGTGCAATGAGCAGAACATATCGCGAGGGGATGCACCATGAGCGATGAGCAGGCACCAGTCGACCCGCTTGAGTCGTGGGAGGACGGCGCCGCATTCGGCGTCGCCGATGACAAGGATCCGGTCTGCAAGACCCCGGTCGAAGATTGGGCCGGAGCCTTGGATATCGTCTCGACCGAGGAGGTTCCAATCCCAGAAAAGTTGGTCGATCAGGTCATCGGTCAGGAGGCCGCCTCTATCATCGTCAGGAAGGCGGCAGAACAGCGTCGTCACATCATCATGGTCGGCGAGCCAGGAACCGGCAAGTCGATGCTGGCTCGCTCGATGACCGAGTTCCTCCCCAAGGAGCAACTCGAGGATATTCTGGTCTATCGCAATCACGAGGATGAGAACGAACCGCGCATCCGCACGGTTCCAGCTGGGCGCGGCTCAAGTATCATCTCTGAGCGCCGTGCCCACATCAAGCAGCAGCGAGAGCGAACCAATCGAACACTGTTGTTCATCGCTCTCGTCATCGGAGCCGCTCTGCTCCTCGCAACCATCTCGTCCGGCGAGATTCTCACCTTCATCTTCGGGTCGTTCATCCTCGTCTTCGGATACTTCTTCCTGCGCACTCGCCTGACAGCGGGTGACGAGGGCAATATCCCGAAATTACTCGTCAAACATGAGAGAAACGAAGATGTTCCATTCATCGACGCTACCGGAACACTTGCCGGGGCCCTCCTTGGAGATGTTCGCCACGACCCATTCCAGTCGGGCGCCGACCTAGCGACCCCCGCCCACGAGCGTGTAGAACCCGGTGCGGTTCACCGCGCCAATAAGGGAGTCCTCTACATCGATGAGATCCGCATGCTGCGAATGGAGGAGCAACAGGCGCTCCTCGTGGCAATGCAGGAGAAGGCCCTCTCCATCTCGGGTCGCTCGGAGCGCAGCAGCGGCGCGCTGACGAAATCGGAACCGGTTCCAACAGATTTCATCCTCGTCGCCGCTGGCAACCTCGACAGCGTTCAGAACATGCACCCAGCCCTTCGCAGCCGTATCCGCGGATACGGATACGAGGTCTACGTCAATACCGACATGAAGGATACCGAGCGCAACCGCCGTCGCTTGGTCCGCTTCGTCGCACAGGAAGTGCGCAATGAGCAGAAGAAGGACTCCGGCAAGGCGATTCCACACTTCTCACCGGCCGCAGTCGGCCTCGTCCTCAAAGAGGCTCAACGACGCAGCGGCCGCAGAGGCAAACTCTCGCTGCGCCTGCGTGAACTCGGCGGCCTCGTCAGAATCGCCGGCGACCTCGCGGCAGAGGAGAATGCGCCGCTGGTTGAATCACTTCATGTCACACGCGCACGCATGATCGCCAAGCCGCTCGAGCAGCAAGTTGCAGATCGATACCTCGAGCGCCAATCCGAATACGCAATGCTCGTCAACCGCGGCGAGCGCATCGGACGTGTCAACGGACTGGCGGTGCTCGGCGCGGACACAGGACTATCTGATTACTCAGGAGTGGTCCTGCCAGTCGAAGCGATGGTCACCCCAGCACAGGGACGCTCAGGCAAGGTAATCGCGACCGGTGGACTATCCGACCTAGCGCAGGAATCGGTCACTAACATTAGCGCAGTGGTTAAGAAACTCACCGGCAAGGACATCCAAGATTACGACCTCCACGTGCAATTCCCCGGAACTCACAACGTAGACGGCGACAGCGCATCCATCACCATGGCAACAGCGATTATCAGCGCTTTCGAAGGTGTGCCAATCGATCAGAACCTCGCCATGACAGGTTCTCTATCGGTCCGCGGCGAGGTTCTGCCAATCGGCGGCGTCTCAGCAAAGATCGAAGCCGCCGTCAAATCAGGAATCGAGCGTGTCATCATTCCACGAAGTAATGAGCAAGACGTGCTCATCGACGAGAAGTACGAAGCCAAAGTGGAGATTCTTCCAGTCGACTCGCTCGACGAAGTTCTCCAGCACGCACTCGTCGGAGCCGAGGAGAAGGTCAGCCTCGTCGAGCGCCTCGCGAGTGTGATCGACACGATTTCGAGTGGTGTAGATTCACAACCCAGCGCCTGATTTCACGAATCATCGTGCGCTGCTTCTAAGTCCCGACAAACCGCCCGCGGGCGGGGGAGAGGATGTCAGGGCCGGCAGTAGTCGTTCACGGCGGGGCTGGAGCAGGACCTGACCGCTTGGCAAATCTATGGCCCGCCATTGAAGCGGCGAAGCGAGTCTTCGCAGCCGGTGGGGATGCCATCGAAGCGGCTGTCGAAGCCTGCGTCGTCCTCGAAGACGATCCAGTCTTCAATGCTGGAACGGGCAGCGTACTGAGGCTCGACGGTTCCGTTCTAACCGATGCCTCACTCCATGTATCCGACGGCAGAATGGGATTCGTAGCCGTGATGGAGGATACTCCGAATCCAATCAGAATCTGCGTAGACTTGCTAGACGAGGACGTCAACGGGATGGCTGGCGCCGGCGCACGCGCGTGGGCAGACGAGCGCAGCCACACGAACGCCCCAGTCGTCGGCCGACCACCAAAAGGAAACAAGGGTGACGTTGGAGAACTCGGAGCAGCGCACCCTGAGCGAGCAGACTCCGCGATGGGGGATTCAGCAACAGATACAGTAGGGGCGATCGCACGCGATGCGAACGGGCTAATCGCAGCCGCAACCAGCACCGGAGGAACATCCTACAGACCACCGGGAAGGGTGGGCGACGTACCACTCCCCGGCTGCGGATTCTGGGCAGGCGAAGACCTCGCAGTTGCCTCAACAGGAGTCGGCGAGTCAATCACCAGAGCACTGCTTTCCTATCGAGTTCACGAGCGCATAAAACGCGAAGCGGATCAATCTGGCAACCCACCCTCAACCGATGCGCTCGCCGCCGCGATGAATTGGGGAATCGACTCATTTATCGCGCCAGACAAACAAGTCGGAATCATCGCACTTGGCCCGGAGGGCGAAGGCGCAGGAGCAGCGAATACGGATATGCCGTGGGCAACTTGGTGCGCTGATTTCTGAGCAAACCAAACGCTATCGCCGGGGATGCGCTTAAACAGGGACCGCAGGTGGGGCGGCCGTTGGTGGCATCGCATGTCGGACATCGAGAATCGCATCCAGCAAATCGCGCAGGTCCTCGGTCAGCTTGAGGACAGCCAAGTCCCGCGCAACATCCGCAACTCAGCTCGAGACGCGGTCCAGAAGTGGCTGCTCAACAAGGATAAGGAAATGGACATTCGACTCGGAATGACAGCATCAATCCTCGATGAAATCTTCAACGATGCAAATTTGCCGATCCATTACGGTCCTCTCTGTCTTCAAATCCAAACCGCGCTTGAAGCCTTATTGAATGAAGTCAAGCGCGGTTGACCTCGTCAGACAGAGAGGACATAGAGCGCTCGCGCGCGCTTTCTAGCGCGCTCACTCGGTTTCTAATGGCGAGCGCAATCCATTCTGCTTGAACGTGGGAACGCCTCGGTGACATGCTCAAGCAACGATAACAAAGATTCCCCGTTGTGTTCGTGGCGAGCGTTGTGGGAGGCTCAGAAATCGATAGGGTGGTGGGCGGGCAGTGTGCTCTGGGACTGCGTTCACAGCGGTCTCTGCGAGAGGCTTAGATGAGTGGCAGAGCGATTGCTCCTGCGATGGCGAACATCAGAACTGCGATACCGCCATCGATGTATCTCCAAGCATTTGGATTCTCCATAATCGGTGATAGCAGCCTCGCGCCGTAGCCGAGGCTGAAGAAGAAAATGAATGATGCGAGCGCGGCTCCAATTCCGAAAATCTCGCGCTCGGGACCCTCGTATCTCGATGATGCGCTTCCGAGCAATACGAGGGTGTCAAGATAGACATGGGGATTCAACCAGGTGAATGCCAAGGTCGTCAAGGCGACCTTGCGTATCGAGTCGCTCTCATGCTCCGAGAGGGTCAGTCCCTCCGGATTCATCGCTGAGCGAACTCGGATTATTCCATAGGTGACGAGGAAGGCGACTGCCGCCATCGAGATCCAAAATGCGCCTTCCTCGAATTCTGCTAACCATGCTCCGACGCCGAGTACCCCAGCAGCGATCAGCGTGGCGTCGGAAACAGCGCAAATGGCACAAACCAGAAACACTTGCGAGCGCAATAATCCCTGCCTCAGGACGTATGCATTCTGAGCCCCGATCGCCACAATCAATCCAAAGCTCAGAGCAAAGCCCTCAACCGCAGTCGTCAGCACAATCCCCGCCCGGCTTAATCACACAAAACGGTTAGTGCGTGCTCATCAAACCGCTGAGACGTTCGCACGAGTTCGAGCAATTCTGAGTAGCGCGGCGCAGCCGCGCGCTTAGAGTTCTGGCGAGCGCCGAAAGGCGAGTCACTGACGAACCGAATCGGGACTTGCCGATTCGGTTCGGATTAAATCACGCCTTTCGGCGCTCGGCAGCCTTCTGCCGCAGCCCAGTATAACCGCACTTGCGGCAAACGCGGACCTTGGTTCCGCGGTGAGTAGCACTGCACTTCATGCAGATCCACTTCTTCAGGAGGCGAGCCTCGGCCTCGGGAAATCGCTGAGCCATACAGGCGCGCCGACCTGACTCCCCTTCATAATCCATTCCCAAAGGAAACCGGCCGCTGAGGGCCAGTTGAAGTCCTGTCAGCGGCCGACCAATGGGTTCATACACCCTCCACAGAGCCATTGACTACGGTGCCTGCGACCGTCGTGCTCGGAGCCCAGTGGGGCGACGAAGGTAAAGGGAAGGCTATCGACCAATTGGCCCCTCAGTCGACCTGGGCTGTGCGCTTCCAAGGCGGCAATAATGCGGGTCACACGATCGTCCTCGGCGACACCACTCTCAAGCTTCACCAAATCCCTTCTGGGGTAACCTCCCGGCACTGCAATTTGGTGCTGGGTGATGGGATGGTCATCGACCCATGGGTGCTCGATGAAGAGTTGGGTCGATGGGAGGCGCTCACGGGTGAGCGCCCCGATGGCGAGCGGCTGTTCATCAGCGAGCGAGCCAGCGTAATCCTTCCTTTCCATCGTTTGTATGATGGTGCTGACAAGGTGGTTGGGACTACTGGTCGTGGGATTGGCCCCGCTTATCGCGACCGAATTGAGCGGGTCGGCATTCGCTTTGCGGATATTCCGGGTGTGCTTGCCGACCCGAAGAAGATCAAACAGACGATTTCGAGGATGAATTGGCAGTTGAAGACCGTCAAAGTCGAGCAGCAGATCCACGCGGACGAGTTGACCGCTGACCTACAGTGGGTTCTCGATCGGTTCGGGGACGCCATCAAGCCGACCGGCCTGATGGTCGACATGGCGCTGCGCAATGGAGAGACAGTGCTGCTCGAAGGTGCGCAAGGAGCGATGTTGGACATCGACCAAGGCACCTACCCCTTCGTGACTTCAAGCGTGGTCGGGCGGGCTAACGCCAGCCACGGGGCTGGTATTCACCCTGGCCACATCACCGAGTGCTTCGGCATCACCAAGGCATACTGCACTCGCGTGGGTAACGGGCCCTTCCCGACCGAACTCTCACTCGAGGAAGGGCCGGGCCGGCACATGGCGCAAATCGGCCACGAATACGGCACCACGACCGGCCGGCCGCGACGAACCGGCTGGCTCGACATCGTCGCGCTCAAAGAGGCCGACCGAACCAGCGG
>CAZNVK010000015.1:13473-36878 GCA_964576865.1 uncultured Candidatus Poseidoniales archaeon
GACGAACCGGCTGGCTCGACATCGTCGCGCTCAAAGAGGCCGACCGAACCAGCGGCTACTCCGGCCTCGTCGTAACAAAACTCGACGTGCTGGGTGGCCTCGATGAGATCAAAATCTGTGTCGGCTACGAGCTCGACGGCAAGCCGATTACCTACTTCCCAACGCTTGCCGAAGATGCAGAGCGCTGCATCCCAGTTTACGAGACTCATCCTGGGTTCCCGGCCATGTCGGACGAGGAGTGGATCGACATGGCCGAGCGAAGCCGCGCCGAAGGTACCGGCTTCGCCGCAATGCCCGATGCTGTGCGAAACATCGTCGACCGCATCGAGCAACTGAGCGGCATCCCAGTCGTTTGCGTGGGAGTCGGGCCAGACCGCAGGGCCTCAGTGGCACGAAATGGCGGGCCGTTCGACATCGAGTGGGGCGAGGCGAGCCTCTAACCACGCTGCGGTGGCGAGGGCGATTTGGTCGCGGTGGCGAGGCAACCTTCTAAGCAGGGCGCGCGGGGGCGAAGTCATGGGATTCAAGTCCAATGCACGCAAGAAGCGCGCAGCCGCGGATGCCGCAGCGGGACGCTCTGGAAAGCGCGAGAAGGCGGAATTCGTCGGCGAGGTCCCGTGTGATGTGGCCGGCTGCGATAATTTCGCTGACAAGAAGGCCGGCGGGCGCAGAATCGCTTTCGATCGCGCCGCCGATGTCTGGGGCGAGGATGGACTCGAGGGTCAAGCTCGCCGAGTCTCAATCTGCAAGCCACACTATCGAGAGTGGAAGAAAGCAAAGAAGGACGACTTGGATGAGTGGTCCTGAGCCTCCTAGCTCGAGCGCAACGCGCTCGACCTCATCGGCTCAGGACATTCGAATACGATTCCTAATTTCCCTGGGAATCGGCATCACTCAGCGGTTTGTCACGCAGTGAAGGGTATTGGGTCGCCCGTTGCGGTCGTTGTGAGCGTTGTGGGAGGAAACTGGGAGCGAATGTCGTTCAACCGATAGGGTGGCGGGCGGGCTGTGTGCTCAGTGTGCGCCGTGAGAGGCAATTCAAGCGATGGTCGTTCAAGCGAATTTGCTGAAAGCGAATTATGAAAGGGGGGTTGCTTGAGCCGCGGTTCATGAGTCATCCTGCCAATGAGCCGATTTTGGGCTACGCGCCTGGAAGTGAAGAGCGAGCGGCGCTTTACGCCGAACTTGACAAACAGATGGGAGAAGTCCTCGAGATTCCTTGTATCATCAACGGAGAAGCGGTCTATACCGGCACAACGACCACCCAAGTGATTCCACACAAGCACGGTCACGTCATCGCCAAGGTTCACTTGGCTGGACGCGATGAGATGGAGGCGGCCTGCGCTGCTGCGGTTGACGCTCAGCAGGCCTGGATTGACCTCGGTCTCGAGGGCCGATGCGCGATTTTCGAGCGCTGCGCCGACTTGCTTGCGGGTGAATGGCGCATGCGCGTCAATGCATCGACAATGCTCAATCAGTCGAAGACGGCTTTCCAAGCTGAGATCGACGCCGCTTGCGAACTCATCGATTTCTGGCGCTTCAATTGCCATTACGCGCGCGGATTCCACGATGACTTCCAGCCGCTCGTCTCTCCGGCGGGCGTACAGAACTCGACTGAGATTCGCCCGCTCGAGGGCTTCGTACTCTCGATTACTCCATTCAATTTCTCGAGTATCGCAGCCAACTTACCGAGTGCACCAGCAATCGTTGGCTGCACCAGCGTTTGGAAGCCAAGCCGTAATTCCTACCACTCGAATTACGTCTTGATGCAATTGATGATGGAGGCTGGATTGCCGGCCGGAGTCATCAACTTCTTGCCCGGCTCGGGCGCTGAAATCACTGAGGTAGCCCTCGCAAACCCAGACTTCGCAGGACTGCACTTCACCGGCTCGACGGCGACGTTCCAAGGTCTCTGGCAGGAGATTGGCATGGCCCTGCCTCGCCTCAACTCCTACCCTCGAATCGTTGGTGAAACCGGCGGCAAGGACTTCGTCGTCGCTCACCCCGATTGCGACCGCCAAGGTCTGCTCGTCGCCTTACTGCGCGGCGCTTTTGAGTATCAGGGACAAAAGTGCTCGGCTGCTAGCCGCGCCTACATCCCGCAATCCGTCTGGGATGCGATCCGCGACGACCTCGTCGCGGAGATTGGTAAGATCAAGATGGGCGATGCCCGCGATTTCACCAATTTCATGACCGCGGTCATCGATAAGCGAGCCTTCGACAAGATCGCCGGTTACATCGACCGTGCAAAGTCCCGCAACTGCTGCACAATCGTCTGCGGCGGCGGCTACGACGACTCGGTTGGATACTTCATCGAGCCGACCATCATCCAGACCAGCAATCCAACCAGCGAGACGATGGTCGAGGAAATCTTCGGACCGGTTCTAACCGTATATGTCTACGATGACGCAGCCTTCGAGGACGTGCTCACCCTTTGTGATGAGGCCTCGCCTTACGCGCTCACGGGAAGCATCTTCTCGAGCGATGAGGAGAACATCCAGAAGGCATTCAATGCACTGCGATTCACGGCTGGAAATTTCTACATCAACGACAAGCCGACCGGCGCAGTCGTCGCTCAACAGCCGTTCGGTGGCGCCCGCGCATCCGGAACCAATGACAAGGCGGGCGGCCCACTCAACCTACTTCGATGGATCAGCCCACGCTCGGTCAAGCGCACCTTGGACACTCCTCAGACCTGGGATTATCCATTCATGGGCGCTGACGAGTGAATTCGACGACGATTTTTCTCAGACGGTTCGTAATCGGCTTGCCGCGTTCCTGTGAGTCGCCACAAACGTTGATGCTGTTCGGCATCCCCTTTATTTGTGAGTTAGAACGGAAGGACGCCGTGAAGGACAACGGAGCCGTCATTCTGATTGTGGTAATGACTCTCCTTTCCGGCTGTATCTCGACGCCAGCAGTTCCTCCCTCTTCCGAGGAATTCACACTGGTTTTTCAGTCTGGATTTGAGCCGGATTCTAACCATGTCTTCGATGATATAATCGGCGCTCCATGTAGTGATGACATCCGAGGAAATGATAGCTCGGTTTTTCTGGGGGATTGGGAGAACGACTTGGAGGGGGGTGTTATCGAACAATCGATGTTCTGTTTCGGTGGTGGTGATCGCACCCAACGAGGAATTAATCTGGTGCCCGATTCTGAAGCAAGCGATAATCAAGTTCTGCATATGTGGGTCCTCGAGCCTGCAGAGGATGTTTCCGACTCGGATGATATTCCATGCAATGGTGAGGGTGGAGATCAGAGAAAGGCCCGAGCTCAACACGTGTTGAAGGGGCTAGACGGTGTTTTCGGCTTCCATTATGAGGTCCGACTCAAATTGGGGCATTCGTTCACCAATCTCTCGGAATCGGAGTATGAATTTAATTGGATGACGATAGGAGAATTCTGGAATAACCTCCCGACTGAGGATTATTCCTTCAGAGTGACTCTAAATCTCATCAAACCCGATAATCAGTCCGGTACCCCGTTCTATTTTGGTATCAAAGGAGAATCGCAGGCGGAGGATTCCAAAGAATGGATTTCGGAATGGGAGGAGGCCATCGTCACGCAAGAAGTCGTGCCGATTGGTGAGTGGTTCACCCTTGATATCACTCTCATAGAAGGCGATCAAACAAACGGCGAGGTGATTCTTGGAATAACTCATGGTGGAGAAAGGAGAGAATTCGTCAATCTCACTGATTGGACGCATCATCCTGATGACCCCAACCCCGATGGTTTCTCCACTTTGAACACGATGAAACTCTATACTTCCGGAGGGGTGATGTGTGGTCTTAAGTCCGAAGATCTCGTCCTTGAGGCATGGTGGGATGATTTCCGCTTCGAAGTGAAGAAATCATGATTGAAAAGTCACGTTGGCATAATTTGATGTGAGTCCTCTAACTCGCCGGTTCACTGGGGAGCATTTTGCTGAGAGGTCGCCACCGGCGACGACCCATAGACCTGAACTGGGTAATGCCAGCGGAGGGAGAAAAATGGAAACGAACATCGCATATGGATTGATGCTTGCAACGCTTGGTGTCTTCGGATATATTGGATACCAGGCAGCGACTGCCAAGGAACTTGAGGCTGACGAGTATTTGTCGGCTCGCGGCTCACAGAATTGGACTCGAATCGGTTTGAGCCTCTTCGCCTCGGGAATGGGTATCTGGATTCTCTTCGGTCCGTCTGAAGTCGGCTATTATGGTGGCTTCTGGGACGTTGTCGGTTACGCGGTCTCGGCTGCTACACCGTTTTTGTTGTTGGCTTATGTTGGCCCGATGATTCGTGGAAGATTGCCATCGGGCGTGACGCTTGCGGACTATGTCCGCATGCGTTTGGGTCGACCCATGCAAGTGTATGTCGGTTTGATTTCAGTGCTCTACATGTTCACATTCTTGTTTGCTGAGTTTACTGCAATCGGCAAGGGAATGGACATTCTTGCGGGTGCAGATCCTCTGGTGCCGATGGTCGCTGTGGGCATCGTCACTGCTGCTTACACGGCTTACGGTGGACTGCCTGCTTCGCTTGGCACTGACCGGGTTCAGGCATTCGTGATTCTGGTGCTGGTGGTGGCGCTTTTGCTGGTGCTGTTTGGTGGCGATATCGGTGGACTGCTCGCCGATGCCAAGGCTTACACTCCTGAGGATATCGAGTGGGATTGGTATCACGGGAGCATGTCTGACATGAGCACTTTTGAGTCTGGACTGGCGCTTGTTGTTGCAATTACCGCTGCCGAGATGTTCTCGCAGGGGAACTGGCAGCGGGCTTGGGCTTCGGAGTCCGATGAGGCTCTGACCAAGGGTGCTTGGCTCGCTGCTGGGATGGTTCTGCCACTGGTTTTCGTGATGGGTGTGCTTGGGACTGTTGTGGCTGGGCAGGGTGTTGTTGCGGATCCTGCTGCCTCCTTCTTTTACCTCATCGAAGATGCCGGTGTGCTGTTCATCGCCGCGTTCATCGTGCTGGCTGTGGCTTTGGTTTGTTCGAGTGTAGACACGCTGCAGAATGCGGT
Organism: uncultured Candidatus Poseidoniales archaeon; assembly: GCA_964576865.1. Lineage (GTDB taxonomy): Archaea > Thermoplasmatota > Poseidoniia > Poseidoniales > Thalassarchaeaceae > MGIIb-O1. The sequence continues at coordinate 18,482 of CAZNVK010000015.1, forward strand.
TGTTGCTTCGATTACGCGCGACCTATCTGATGGGAAATTAGATCTGCAGAAAGCACGAATCGCGACCGTCGCGCTTATTCCAATAGCGATTTATCTAGCCAGTGGCCCGACGATTCTCGGATTCACTTTCGATGCTTTAGGTGTCTTCGAGATTTTCCTATTCGCAGACTTGCTAGCCGCAGCCACGGTCGCTCCGGTGCTAATGACGCTCTGGAAAAAGGTCTCAGCCAAGGGTGCACTGATCGGTGCAGTCGGTGGCTTGCTATCGGTCATTGCGTACGGTGTGCTAACCGCAGATGTCGCGACCGGTGTTGGCTACATCTTCTCACCGACTAACGACATTGGTCTGGCGAACCTCGATGTCTTCCTCTCGGCGGTTATCGGTTCGGCGCTCATCACAGTGGTGGGTTCTTACGCGCTGCCCGATGAGTCCTGAGTGATGAGTGAATCATCGACGCCGACGAATATGCCGGCTGACAATGCCTGCAATATCGGCGCCAAGGTATTCCTGCCTGGACTTTGCCCTGACTGCGGCGCCGATGTCAAAATCGATTGGAAGAACTGCAAGACTTGCCAAGCCGTACTCGGCTGAACCCACGCATCGGTTAACTTTCAGCCGATTCACTTTCAGCAAATTGAGCACCCTCTCCTCCCGTCTGATTCAAGGACAGACCCGACACTCGCGCACTCGTGCAATCGGTGCGCGTGTCGACCCTCTGGACGCGACTACTCTCCCCCTGGCCATACATTTGGGCGCTGCCGTGGAAGCACCGCGAAGTAGCAGGAGGGCACTTGTTCCGTTTCCTCGTCCTAATCTTCGGAATGGCTGTTGTAGCCTTACCATACTTCGGCTCAAACGTCCTAGCCGCTGCCAATGGAGTTACATTTTGGGACCCTGAATTCGCTCTAGATCGCAAAATTCCCGTGATTGGCTGGATGATTGCACCCTACATGGCGCTCTACCTATTCTACCCTACAACGCTTCTCGTCAATCCGATGGACGACCGCCACCGCCTCGAGCTAATCGCCGGCATCCAGATGCTCTCGCTGGCGACGATTTTCTGCTCGATTATCTTCCTCGTATTCCCAGCCGAGGTCGACCTCCGCCACCAAATCGACTGGGATTCACTTTCAGGTTGGCAAGCAGGGCTCTTCGAGACGATGCACTTCATGGATGAACCATGGAACGCCTGGCCGAGCCTCCACATCGCTCACTCATATTTCCTCGCTCACGCCATCACACGTTGGGTGAAGGCGGGGCATTCTGATTCAACCGGTCGCCGCCTATTCCTTGCAATTCTCTGGATCGAATTCGTTCTTCTTTCAATCAGCATTTTGACGACGAAGCAGCACTATGTTTGGGATCTATTCACCGGCCTTGCTGTCGGCTTCGTCGGCTGGCGAATCGCTGAACCTGTTCTCAATGCGATTCGCGCTTTACCCGATGACCGGCTCAAGCCATATCCTGACCCGGAGTGACCATCTCGTCTACTGGTAGACGATCGGTAGGAATGCGTTTGCTGCATCTTCGCAAGCATTTGCCACATCGTCGAGGCGCTGCAGCACTCGATACATGTGAACCGCCGCCAGCGGATCATCCTCTCCCGTGCGGAATACGAATCCAGCCGCACGGCTCTCGACGAGGTCAGCCTCGTGCTCAGCCACGTTGACATCGTGAATGAACTGGCGAAGTTCGTCGCGACCTGTCTTGGTATATCCAGAAAGCGTCAGGTCGCGCAAGTGCAAGACCGTGTCCTCATAGACCGCGCTGGTCTTCTGCACAGCCTCGGCCATCTCCATGACCATCGCTCTAGCCTCGGCATTTTCGTATAGAGGTCTGAACGAGAGTTGTTCGGCAACATTCTGTGCATAGTCTGCAATCCTATCCTGACGCCCGAGCATGTAGAGGAACTCATCCGAATCGATGAGAAGCTTCCACTCGCGCGCGCTGACCTTTGCTCTGAGTGCATTCTTGATGTCGTCAGCGCGCAACTCAGCCTCGATTGTAGCCTGAATCTCAGCGCTTGCATCCTCACCCGCGGTCGCCTTGCTGACCGCGGTCAACATACTCTCGACGGTCGCTTCAACGGCCTCGGCGTGAGTGTGGAACAATTCGAAGACCGTCGGCTGCTTGTCGCCATCAGCCGCGCCCGCCTCAGCGAGAGCATCTTCGACGACGATTTCGTCGTCGCGAGTAATCCACAGCACGTACGCGACCGCACCAAAGGCGATCGGCAGAACCACAATCAGATTGATCGGCTGACTCGCCATAGCCACGTAGAGAGTTACAGCACCAAATCCGGCGGCTGGCAGGCTGGCGACCCATGACGCTGCAATCTTCCCGAAAACGCGGAAATCAACATTCTTCGCGCCGCCGGCAAGACCGACACCCACGACCGCACCAACCAACGTGTGGGTGGTCGACACAGGCACTGCAAGGAAAGGCATACTGAATACGAGAATTGTCGTTGCGGCACCGAACTCTGCAGCGAACCCACGTGTTGGGGTGATGTCCGTGATCTTGTGGCCAATGGTCTCCATGACCCTCCAGCCCCACGTCATAACACCGATCGCAATACCGGCTGAACCGAGCAGGACAAGCCATAGCGGAACGTCCACCTTCGCTGCCAGCTCACCAGGCGTCGAGGTCAGAAGTTCGAAGACAGTTGCCATCGGACCGATAGCGTTCGAGCGGTCGTTGGCTCCGTGAGCGAATGCGACGTATGCTGCTGTGATGATTTGCAGCCAGACGAAGATCCGCTCGACTCCGTGAAAGCCTTCTCCCTTGAATTCGTAATTGCGCAGGACGAAGTAAAGGATGAATGAACCGATGATTCCGATGACTAATGCGACGAGGATTGCATTCATCGGAATCCAGGCGTTGTCGGCTAGAGGATTCCAAACGCCGTTCTCCTTGACTGGAAGCCAATCGTACTTGTTTTCGATGATTCCGTCGCGCTCAAGACGAGCGATGAAGCCCTTGAGCGCCTTGAATTGAAGCGCGATTCCGAGCACGAAGAAGGTAGGAAGGGCGAGGATGGGTGCGAGCCAGCGACTGCGCGCGATCGGGTCATCGGCTTCGAGGATTGTCGCGCGCACAGTATAGAATGTTAGGAATGCGAGTAATCCTCCCATCAGTGGGCTTGCGACCCATGACATTACGACCTTGGAGACGACTTCCCAATCGATTAGAACGGCAGAATACTGAATCTCAAGTACGAGGCCGATTCCAACGATTCCACCGATGATCGAGTGGGTTGTCGAGACAGGCAACCCGAGGCGGGTTGCGATTGTAATCCAGACCGCCGCGGCCATCATCGCAGCGATGAATCCGAACATCAGATCATTGGTGAAGGCCGCGTCGAAATATGCAGCTTCGGTATCGAAGGAAAGGATGCCCTTGCGAACCGTATCGGTAACCGCATCGCCGGCGAAGAATGCGCCGGCGAATTCGAAGACTGCAGCGAGCACAACAGCCTGCTTCAAGGTCAAAGCGCGGGAACCGACAGAGGTTCCCATGGCGTTTGCGACATCGTTTGCTCCGATGTTCCACGCCATGTAGGCACAGACGGCCGTGGCGAGGACCAGAACTAGCATCATGATTGGTTCCATCGTGCCGCGCGAGTGGCGTTCAGTATATGGTTGTTGAATTATATTGACTATATAGAAAAAATTAGAATGTGATGCTGCGAGCCTGTGAAATGTATATATTCAACCAGTGGAGCGGTCCGCACATGGTAGAAGAGACATTGGACCGCTCGGACACTCGCAGGTTGCAAATCACCGGAGGCTCAACCTATATTGTCAGCCTCCCGAAGCGCTGGGTGACCGAACACGGACTGGTCGCCAAGGATGAAGTCCGAATTGAATGGAGACCATCGGGAACCCTGCGAATAATTCCCGAGGGTTCCTCGATGCGAACGCGCCGCGAGGTGGAGATTTACCTCGATGAATTACCAGAAGTGGTGATTCTCGACCACCTCATCGCAGCCTACCTCGCCGGCGCTCAATTAATCCGCATTCAAACCATTCACGGATTCACCCGAGACCACCGACGGGTCTTTCGTCAATTCATCCAGAGTACTCGCGGTATCGAGATAGCCAGCGAGGGAGAGAATCTCATCGAGATGGTCACCTTGTTGAGCCCATCCGAGATGCCAATCCACTCAAGCATCAATCGGATGTACCTACTGATCAGTTCTCAGATTCGCGACATCGTCGAGGTTCTGATTGGAGGTGACGCAGAGATACTCGAAGACAGTTCGGAACGCGAGAGAGAGGTAGATGCGCTACGACTCTTGCTCGAGCGACAAATCGGACAGATACTCGAATCCTCACGCATCGAAGATAGCCTCGGCACATCTCGCTGGGAAGCAGCGGAGATCGGCAATATCGTTCGAACCCTCGAGCGGATGGGTGATCACACATACAATATGTCGAAGTTGTTGATCGAACAGAAGGTTCCACTCCGACTGTCGATTGGAGAGCGCCCCCTCACCGTCATACCGATTTGGCAGAACTCGATCAAATCGCTCATCGCTAATCTCCGGCGCCACGACGTCAAGCAAATCCACGACGCCAAGGCGGCTCTGATGAGTGCTCGCAGCCGCCTAAGCGAATTCGAGACCTCGCTCTGGGAGGGAGGTCACGAGACTCAGGAAGCGCTATTCCTCGACAAATTGTCAGAATCTCTACGCAGACTTTGTGCCTATTCTGTTGATATGGCCGAGATTCTGCTCAATATCCACACCCACAGAAATGCGACAGAAGTGAACTTGTGAGTCCTATGCACGAGTGCAACATCAAGTAGTAGAGGCGTCGGGGTCGGTTCATGGCACAAGGCACGGTCAAGTGGTTCAATTTCACGAAGGGCTTCGGATTCATCGAACAAGAAGGCGGAGACGACCTCTTCGTACACAAATCTCAGGTCGAGGGTCGCATCGAGGAAGGCGACACCGTCGAGTTCGAGATCGGTGAGGGTCCAAAGGGCCCGAACGCGGTCAACGTGAAGAAAGTCGAGTGAAACTCGCTTGACTGAAGTGAATCTTGAATTCACTTTCAGTTTCGATTCACTTCCGCGACAGCCGTTTCCTCAGCGCTTGTTTCAACCGATAAGGCTGACTACAGTCTCAGGCTGAGTCAGATAAACGAGTAGACCGATTCCTGCGAACATCATCATCCAAGCGCCGGTCGCTTTGACGATTCCAGTCGACCGGCGCAAGAATCCAATCATAGCTTGCCGGCCCATGCCGACTAGGCCCGTGACGAGAATCATCAACAAGGTCACCGAGAGGATGAGTCCACCCAAACCTGAGATGAAGGCGCCACTTCCGACTACGGTCAACCAAGCGACGAAGGGGAAAACGGCGGCAGCTGTACAATCGACCGAAGCCGCCGAATATCCAATTCCCCAGAGATACATATTGCGACGCGGGGTGAAGACCTCGTCAGTCTCCCGCGTCTGATACTTGTCGAGCCATCTCTGGACGAAGGCGAGCAGATGACTCGTCCAGCCGAGCAACATCAGCCCGCCGAGCACGACCAGCAACCAGGCGATTGCTATGGCAACCTTGTGCAGAACCCCCGAGAGGTTGATGACTTCGGATAGCCCGAAGATGATGATTCCGACCACGCCGAAAAATGTCAGCTGCCCTAACGCTGCAAAGCCTCCGACCTCGAATGGCCCCGGCATGCGACCGCTCAACTTCCCTGCCTCGCGAAGTTCGGTCTCGCGCACGCCTAGGCTCAGATAGTAAGTGATGTACGAAGGCAGAACCGGGAATGCACAGGGCGAGAAATACACCAGAACTCCAAGGAATAATCCGATGATGAACACGCCCATCACCGAGCGGTCTGCCTTGGCGATGCCGATGCGCAAGTCTTCGGCCTCGCCTGCATTGGCGGCCTCGATAGCGCCGTCAAAGGCCGCCCACCCATCGAGCGGCGTCCCCGTGTTCTCCTTGGCAACGACGAACCCCTCATGGTCGATAACCAGAGCGAGTGGAAGCGCCTGAGCGGAATAATACTCGACCAAATCGCCGCGTCCCCCATCTTCAAGCAGAATCACATCGGTACCGCCATTGACCACCGGCCAAGGCATGTGGCGGTCCGAATCAGGATCACCAAAAGTCGAGTTAATCTGTTCAAACGACTCGTACCCATACCACGAAGCCAACGAAATCGCAACCACCGGGTAAGGCCCATCCAGCGCTTCCCACTCAGCCAGATTCTGATCGATATGCTCCTGCACATAATGGCAATTAGCGCAATCGATCGCCATGAAATCGAGTACGACGACCGATCCGCGCAAATCACTCAACTGAATATCGCCATTTTCGTCCGCAATCGTGTCGTCGATACCTACACGATTCATCGAAGCAGCCAACCAATCCGGTGCCTCGTCAACCTCGTCTGAGGTGCCGTAAATCGAGGAGGTGAGACCGAACAGCGAGAGCGAGGAGTAACCGATGACGCAGAAGAGCACTACCCCGATTCCGAAGGCCTTCCAGGTGTCGCTTTCACGCAAAACACCGAAGTCCAGTCCGGCTACCATCGCTACGCCGAACCTCAGTCGGTTTTTGACTGCGGCGGGTTCTCGGTATAGCCTGTCATCACGATTAAGACAGGGTCGCAGGTCGAGCGGCTGTCGGGCTCGTGGTCTAGGGGTTATGACGTCGCCTTCACACGGCGAAGATCGCAGGTTCAATTCCTGCCGAGCCCACCATTCCTCTTTCAATCGATGTTAATCTTAGGAATGGTGGGCACTTGATTCCTGAACCTGCTCCTCACTCCTTGAATCCGAGCTGTCGCGCTCCCTCGAGCGCGACTGCGCTTATCCAGAGCCGCAAAGCGGCTGATTGAAACCGTTCTCGCTTGGATTTCAAATCGAATTCTGCGGAGATAGCGCTCCTTCGAATTCTATCAAGATTCAATCTACTCGGAGCGAGTCCAGGAGGGAACTCGCTCCGATTCTGAAACGATTTGAGCCGGATTGAATGATTGATGGGTCTTGTTTGTTGACTAGGGTGGTGAGTCTTTCGACGTCTTCTTTGGTTCGGATTCCACCCGAGAGTTTGACTCCGCGCTTTTCGCCAAAAGCGCGCTCGTGGCGCATCACTTCGTAGGCGAAGATTTCTGCCGCTTCATCTGAGCACGCGCCACGTTTGCCGGTGCAGGTCTTGATGAAATCAGCACCGGCAGCCAGCGTCATGCGAGCGGCTGCTCGCATCGGTCGCTCGTCGAGCAAAGGCGTCTCGAGAATGACCTTCAGGACGCATTCGCCCGCACCCTCTCGCATGGCGACGAGCCGAGCGAGGTCCTCCTCATTCGGGAAGTCCTCATCCTGCCTCGGCTCGAGAACAATATCGATCTCATCCACACCGGCGGCAGCAGCCGCCGCGACGGCAGCGCGAATCTCATCGACCTCAGCGCTGCCGACCGGGAAACCACCAGCGACAACCGCCAATTGGATTCCCGAATCAAGCCGCTCGCGAACGAGCGGCGCTTGCTCGGCGAAGACGCACACCGCGCCAACGCGGGCCGCGTCCGCCCGAGCCACAAAATCAGCCAACTGCGCCTCGCTCGCGCCATGATCCAGCAATGTGTAATCAAGACATTCGACAATCGCGCGAGCGTCCAATCCCACACCTCAGGAGTACCGTTCCGCGAAATCCCGCATAAACTCAACCAGCGCCTCAACCGACTCGATCGGGCATCCATTGTACAGACTCGCCCGAATCCCACCAACCGAGCGGTGACCCTTCAGCCCACCAAGCCCAGCCGCAGCGGACTCCGCCAAGAAAACCGCCTCATGCGCCTCATCAGCGCAGCGCCATGTGACATTCATCACCGAGCGCGCGCCAACCTCAGCATGAGGCACCCAGAATTCGGTCCGGTCAAGTTCAGAATACAACAGATCAGCCTTGGCCCGATTCCGCGCGATCGAGCCGGCCAAGCCACCGTTCTTCTCAAGCCAATTGAAGACGCAATCGAGAACGAAGATCCCGAAGGTGTTGGGGGTGTTGAATAGCGACCCCTTCGAAGCATGCACTGTGTAATCGAGCATGGTCGGCAGGCGACCAGCATCGGAGTTTTCCTGCGCCCGAGCCAGCGCCCAGGGTGAGAGAATGACCAGCGTTACCCCCGAGGGTCCGAGGTTTTTCTGAGCCCCCGCATAGATGACATCGTGAGCCGAGACATCGAGCGGAACTCCAGCGATATCCGAAGACGCGTCGAGCACGCGCGGCTTGCCTTGTGAGTCCGGTAAATCGTGGTACTGCGTACCCATCAGCGTATTGTTTGAAGTGTAGTGAAGGTAGACGGATTCCGCGCGAACTGAGTAGTCAGAATCGCTTGGAACAGACCTCATTCCGTTCTCCGAATCGTCCCAAATTGCCTCTGCATCGCCAATGCGCTTTGCCTCCTTCAATGCCTTCTGAGACCACCCTCCTGTGACGAGGAAATCCGCTGCTTCGCCGGGCTTGAGTAGGTTCAGGGCGGTCATGTAGAATTGCGTTGATGCGCCGCCCTGCAGAAAGAGAATGGTGTAGTCTTCTGGTACCGACAGCATGCGTCGGATTCTGGCCATCGCGCTGTCGACAACCGCTTGGAAAGCGCCGCTTCGGTGGCTGATTTCGCACAGCCCGAAGCCGCTTCCATTGAGATTGGGAAGTGCCGCTTGGACTTCCTCGACGACTGAAAGCGGCAGGACCGCTGGGCCTGCTCCGAAGTTGTGAATCCGCCCCTCGCCACTCATGGTTGAGTGGCATCGGTGCGGGTCTTTCACTTCTTCTGAATGCTCTTCCCGATGTTTCAAACCAATGGTTTGGTGTTGATGAATGTCCCAAATCTGTCCCACTACCTTATTGATGTCTATACCTATCCGGTATGAGCGATGGCTGCGAAATTGAAGCGACTATTGCGTGCCCTGATGATGACCGGATTGATTCTTGTTGGATCGATTTTCACTGCATCTTCCGCACTTGCGGACGGTGAGGAAGATGACTGGGAACATGAGACAATTTGTGACGGATTCAATCGTCTCAAAATCAGTTGGGATTCATCTGAGTCTAATGGAATCGTAAACGTCTCTGGTGAAGTTACTACTTGTAATTCAACCGATTATCCTTCGAATGGTACTTACGAATTTATTATCTCTCAAGATTCTCAATCATTACTCACATCCATCAGTCCTGACGATTCATTATCGGCGGAATTCAGTTTTGAACTTCCATCAATAAATTTCCAAGAAGAGACAATGATAGTGTATCCAATATGGAAAACAACATCTAGTCACGGAGGTGATGATAACGATGGAGCCGGGCCAGACGGTGATGATGGATTGCCAGCTGTCTCGCCGTCCTTACCTTCTGTCAATCTGCTGCCTATGTACGAATGTACACCTCATGAGCCCTGGCGAAATATGGGGCCCCCTCCTCCTTCTCACATCGAAATCGATTTCAAAACTCAATCTGAATTATTGGCATTGACTCCCTCTGGTGTTGCGACTTACGATTTGTCAGCCACTACCGCCTGCAACGGCTATCCTATTTTTATCGATGAGATCAATTGGTTGGATTGGCACACTCAATACTATCCATTAGCAAGTACGTATTGTGAGTATCATCTTCATCGTGTTCGCGTCTTGACTTATTCTACGACATCCGGTTCACCAGAGGATCCATATTATTCGGATGAAGTCTGGAGTCAGATAAGAGAAGAGATTAGTGGCACTGCAGCCCATTTAGCCGCTAATTGCAAAGAACTTGGATTTGGATCTTCCATTGCTATGAATTCACGATACATGTTTTACGATAATCTAAATTTGCAATTGAATTCAAAATGGAACGTGCTAGAGTCAGAAGTAGCTCTAATCCTACTCGATTCGAATAACAACATTCAGACTTTCACGACAAATGCCATCCGACCAATTTGGGTTGACGAATACAATTATGATTATACAAAATATGGCTTAGAGAATGTAGATCAATCCACAGCGAGAACGCTCAAACCATTTCAGCATACTATTCCAACTCCGTATCAATTGGAGATAGATGTTACGAATGCTGACTCAGATGTTGTACTTCCTCAAAGCGGAGATTATACAGATATGGATGTACACTCCAATTTTACATTTAATTCTTCAATAAATGCTATATTGGCGTCAGGAACTACATTTTCCTCGGCGTTTTTCACGGTTCTTAACATTTCAATCCATGCTGAATATTCATCAGGTTCTCAATTACCCCCGGGTAGTTGTGACGATGAGGCCCCTCCCGGCCAACCTCCCAATGTTGCTCAACTCAGCTGGGAAGTTGCTCTCTTGTTCGAATTAGTAGAGGTTGACAATCCGTCGAACGTTCAACACCTCTGGATTAACCAATCCGGCGGTGAGTCCAATCTTCAACAAGAATCGATTATTGCATTCGTTGGAGCTGGACCACATGAGGACGCAGATGAGACAGATTGGGAAATTTCATTCGAAAGGATGGATTATTATTGGGGATGTTACATTGGCTCATGGGAATACTTGTCAGATTCTGGCAGTGAGAATGGAGGTGTGAATGATGAGTTCGTCCTTACAATTTCGTGATGCGAGAAAGGCCATCTGTGGCATACTCGTCGCACTATTCATTTTTTCAATTCCCTCACAAGTAATCGGTCAGGAATTCGCCAACGAAGAACAAAACTCTGCTGGCTTATCTCAAAGTTATTATGAAAATTATACAATTTTTGAAAATAGGATATCTGAACAAATAGGTGCTAATTTAGTCGGTTTCGACTCATTAGATATCTACAATCCTCTATATTCAGGTCCCGTCAATTCCTCTTCTGGATACACCAATTCGATGATAGGTCGAGGATTAGGTCAATACCAAATGTATCATAGCTCATTTTCGTTCAATTCATCAGGAACTGGATTTTTTATCAATTACGAACCATATTTTGTCAATCCAACTTGGCAGGGTGTTAAGCCCGGATATAAACCCGGATGGCATTGGAATACACGTTCCGGTTCTTTGAGAATTTTAACTGAATCTGGATTGGAAGTGGCAGAAGACTCGTTCTACATTCGATCGGTCAATCAAGGCGAAGCAGGCTTTGCGTCATATTTCTATAATCTTCCTCGTAGAAATTGCACAACGGCGGTAGATTCAGAAATCCAACAGTCATTTTGGGAAGATTGGCATCCTGGAAGACCAATCTGGTTGCTTGAGGATCATCCACAAGGTGTTCCGCTGTCTTTGTTGATTGATGAGACTGATGACTCGATAATTATTGTAAATTTGTACCGAAATGGGTTGAACCCAGAACTGGTTGATCCCGATTGGAATTTATCGCAAGGAGCTCAAGTTAATTGTACACTTGAGTATGATGGAGTCGAATATTCCATTGAAAACAATACATTGGCATTCCTCAGAATCTCGAAGAGGGGTTCAGAAGAATCGATTCAATTTCACCAAGAGATCGAAGTCGTGGAAAATTATGGTGGAATTGGGCATTCCGTACATATTCCATCGGAATGGAACCCGTACCCAAGGTATATCGATTCGTTCGGTCAAAGTCAGAGATATCATCTCGACTCAAATCAGTCCAGATTCTTTACTCTAGCATCTCAATTTTGCGGGCCGGCGAATAAAAATTATAATGATTTTTTTAATGTCTCTGTAAATGATTCTGTGTGTTACTTTATCCAGTCCTTTGATACAGCAGGGCAAACTCATATTATTCCCTTCAATATCACTGAGAGAATAAACGATGGATTTTGGTTGGAATCTTTTGATTACTCTGGAGATGAGATTTGTTTAGGGGGATCATATATTGTCTCATCTAAGGACGATCCAGCGAAGTTAAAATGGTTCGTGGCAAGAGTCGACTTATTTTCTGGACGAACGAATTCATTTACGATCGTCGAGGAAACTTATCTGTCCGGTCTATTCTCTATAGATTGCGACTCCGAAATACTAGTCGTTGGAAAGGGCCACGTTGATAATAATAGATCTTATCCTGGAAATTCAATCGCTTTGGAACCTGAGGCAGAATTATTGATTATTGAAGATGAGAAAATCATTCTAACGAAACGATTGCATCCAGATCTTTCAAAAAGAGATTATTCTGATCCATCTTGGTGGGATTTTGAAATAAGCAATAATGGCGATATTCATCTCCTGAATAGTATAGATGTAGCACGTAATTCAAATACGGAAGATCGTTATTTTCTCATATCTGGAACTGATGGTGAAATTCTAAGGTATCAGGAACGAGTGGAACACACGTCTCGTTATACCGGCATGAGTGATAGTGGAACATATATGGAGCGCGATAAATATAATCAGGACAAGCTCATCAGAAATATTCCATGGTATCAATTAAAGAGCGGGGGGAGCGCTCGTCTACTCGGAGAATATGATGGGCGAGTATTACTATCCGTAACTGAGTATTTCGCCGACACAAATTATATCTCATTTTACGGGGAATTGTATGATAACTATCCTTATGCAAATGTTGGTTATATCGGCGGCACTTTTTCTTTTTACAGTCTAGATAGAAATATTCACGGTGGAACGTTACATGGTGCTGTAAAGGTCTATGATGGATTAGAATATCTTGGTAGAATAAGGACTGTGGATGAGGCAACATCTGAAACTTGGTTCATCGAGATCGAAGATTCGGATCATGATGGTATTCGAGATAATCAAGACCCATGTCCCGACAGCAATCAGACTTGGGAGACTTTGCAAGACCTTGACCGTGATGGATGCCATGATGAGACTCAGGACGACGACGATGATGGCGATGGTATATTCGATTGGGAGGATCAATGTCCGCAGGGTGAAATTGGTTGGATTCCAGACTCAGACAACGATGCCGACAACGATGGATGTTTAGACGCGACAGAGGACTCCGATGATGATGCTGACGGCATCCCAGATGAGGATGATGAGTGCGAGGATGAACCTCATTCATGGGAATGGAGCTATCAATTAGACGACGATAAAAACGGCTGCATCGACGATGATTGGGCTTGGTGGATTATCCAAGAAGTTCCTGAAATCGATAATCCAACGAGCAGCGAAGAACCAATCGCTGGTTCAACTCCAGTCGAAGAAAAACCGACTACCCTTGCCAAGCTAAAACAAACCATTTCATCTCCCGCAGGGATGGCAGGAATCGGAGCAGTATCTCTGGTAGCAATCGCAGGTGTGAGCATAGCGTATGCCAGTGGCCATCAACCTCTGCAATTCAAAATAAATCGACGTACCCAATCCCTTGGGATCTCGGTCATTATTGGAGGAGTTAAGCATGGTCGTGAAAAAAGGGGTATCGAGCAGAGGCAGAAGGCATTGTCCCTAATCGAGGAGAACCCTGGAATTCATTATTCTGAGTTACGCAGATTATTGAATTGGGGACGAGGTCAACTCTCACACCACATCTTCATCTTACAATCCGACAGGGACATCTGGCTTCATCCGACGGGACAATTGCTACTCATCTTCCCTTCTTCGGTAACCAAGGAATCGATTCAGGGAGAGCTGCTCCAATTGTTAATCGAACTCGGCCCTTTGGACCGTGAAATTCTTGCAGTTATATGGCAGGGGATCAACGAACCACAGGAATTCGGTCAGGCGGAAATTTCTCAATTTTTAGGTCTAAATCGACGTACAGCTAGTAGGCACGTGCTCAAGATGGCAAATCTCGGCGTAATCAATCTTCGAACTGAGGCGAGTAAGAATTATTTCTCAATAACTGACCTTGGAGTGAAGGTCCTCACTCTGGGCGATTGAAGCGGCGAGTTCTTGTCTGATTGTTCAGCCGACGGGTCGTGCTTCGCATCGGCTTGGTGATGTTGCAGGGGGCGCGCCATGTCCACATGGCTGCGCTAGACCGCGCTGCCGATGAGGTCGGCGTCGAGATCGAGATTCACGAATTGCGCAAGGCCGCCGACCTTGCCGCCGCCGACCCGCATGCTCTCGTTTTTCCCGGCGGCGAATCCACCACGATGCGGCTTACCGGCAACGACCCCGCATCGGGGCTTCTTCCTGCGGTCTTCGAGTGGATTCGCGCCGACCCCGCGCGCCCAGTTCTAGGAACCTGCGCGGGCGCAATCCTACTGTGTGACCCACAAGACGGCGGCGACCCACTCGTCGCCGCCGAAATCGACCGAAACGCATACGGCCGCCAGGTCGATTCCTTCCAGTCCGCGCTCGAATCCGACCTGCTCAACCGCCAATTCCCAGGCATCTTCATCCGCGCGCCAAGATTCTCCTCAATCAGCGAGTCAGCGAGCGTGGCAGCGATGCACGAATCAGAGGTCGTGGGGGTGTTGGACGGGGTGCGTTTGGCCCTGACTTTCCACCCGGAATTATCAGATGATGCGGGCTTCCATGCCTGGCTTCTTCAGCGAGCAAAAGAGGTGGCTGCGTGACATTTTCTGAGGTGGCAGCGTGACATTTTCCGTGCGATTGCCGAAGATTCCGGACCTTCCAGAGGCTGCTGACGCCAACGATACCGAGGGCTGCATTCAATGCCAAATGGGCTCGAAACTCGTGCTCTTCATCACCGGTGAATGCCATTGGATGTGCGATTATTGTCCGCTGTCTGAAAATCGACGCGAGATCGATTGGATGTTCGCCAACGAGCGTCGCGTCGAGGTCGGCGATTGGGGTGCTGTGGTCGAGGAAGCGCGAGCGATGAATGCGACCGGGGCTGGCATCACTGGTGGCGACCCCGTTATGGCTCGCGAGCGGGTTCTAGAGGCTTGTCGCCGACTCAAAACTGGGTTCGGGGCTGGCTTCCACTTGCACATGTACACGAGTATTCCGTTTAGGCCGGCTTGGGCTGCTGAGTTCGCTGAGGCTGGTTTGGACGAGATTCGCTTCCATTTCTTGGATTTGAAGCCGGAGAAGTACACTGAGACGATGGCTGCTTGTGTCGAGTCCGGCATGCTAACGGGGGTTGAGATTCCTTGCGAGCCGGACAAGGAGGAGGTTCTGATGGAATTGCTCGAGACCATGCGTGATATGCCGGTTCAGTTCCTCAATCTGAATGAGCTCGAGATAACCGTCGGCAATCACGACAATATGGAGGTT
Organism: uncultured Candidatus Poseidoniales archaeon; assembly: GCA_964576865.1. Lineage (GTDB taxonomy): Archaea > Thermoplasmatota > Poseidoniia > Poseidoniales > Thalassarchaeaceae > MGIIb-O1. The sequence continues at coordinate 33,571 of CAZNVK010000015.1, forward strand.
CGTGGATTCAATCTGTCTGATGAGATTACTGCTGGCGCGGCCGGTTCTGCCGAACTGGCTACGCGTATGCGGGACCGTGTTATGGCCGCGCAGATCGGCGCGCCTGACCCGATTGATGGAGTGGCTCGCGAGCCATATGGTTACCATCTGAAATTCTGCACTGCGACCTACAAGGATAGTGGGCAGTTGAGGCGGCGTTTTTTGCGAAGAGGCGAGCATACGATTGCGCCGCATGAGATTCTGACCGAGGATGGAACACTAATCTTCGGCGCAATCGATTGCGAGGCTGACGACGCGGCGGAATGGATCGAAGAAATTCACGAAGAGACAGGATTGCCGCGTCGATTCATGTTATTTGATGAAGAAAATGGGCGCATCGAATTGCCTCTCTCGATGGCAGAAGAACTCGTCGGAGCCATCGATGCACCGATCGCGCTCGTCGAAGTTCATCCAACCCACGAGCGCTTGGAAATGACCGTTGTCTACTTGGGTGAGGAAGGCCTTAGCGAGGCATCTGACGAGCCCACAGAGTGAAAGTGAACGGTACTCTCCTCGACTCCTTCAAGTACTCTGGATTGGCTTCGGTGGGTATGCCGGTGCAGACCTTTGACTCCGAGGGTTCGGATGTCGACACGTATCGGCGATTGTCGGCTTCGCAGGTGAATTTGTGGAAGTCGTGTCCGCGGCAGTGGTACCATGCTTACGAGGAGCGGCTGAAAGGCCCGATGCCGCCTCATATCATTCGCGGAAATGCGGCTGAGGAATGCATTTGTCGTGTGCTCCGTGACTCTCCCGTGCTCATCGCGGGCGACTCCCCTGACCTGCTCACCTCCCCCCTGGACGGCGACGGACGGCTCGACTGGGATGATACTGTGAATTGGATGGGGGCGCGGCTGGCGGCGCGTCCTGAGTCTGATTGGCCAGCCGCGCGCGACGCGCTGATGGATTGGGCTGAGGCGCGCGTCGAGGTTCATTTTGAGCGATGTTGGGATGCGGCGGTTGCCGATTGGCAAGCGACGCAGAATCGCTCGGGCTCGCTCGACGATATCGATGTCGAAGAATGTCGGACGATGATTATCGAAGGATTGCGAATGCATCTCGATGAGGTCGAGCGATGTGTTGAGGCGAATGGTGGGCCGAGCCTCGCCGCTTGGCGAGCGGGCGAGGCTCGAGCGGAAATCCCAGCACCGGATGGCTTTCCGCTGATCTGGACGACTCCTCATCCTGCCGCACGCGAGGATGGTGCGGTCACTTGGTGCGAGGCTTGGGAGATCGCACGGCCGTGGTTCGTCGACCCCGATGCTAAGTCCTTCACTCAGACCACTTGCATCCCCGAAGGTTGGTTCCAAGGCGAATACGATCTGATCTACCGATGGACCGGTGATATCGACATCATCGACATCAAGGCGAGCGTCGGCAAAGGTGACCGCTCGCATGGCTATATCGAGCAACTGCGCCTCTATGCCTGGCTCTGGTGGGAGTCGCATGGACGCGGTGAGAAGGCGGCCTCGCTGGCCATCTGGTATCTTGGAACTGGCACCATCAAGCCGGTGAAATTGCCAAGCGAAGATGAGATGGAAGCCTATCTCGCCGAGTACCGCGACCTCTACCAAATGCTGCGGGCGGGCAATCCAACGATTGACCAATGCCCGCCCGAGCCCGCGCCATTACGCTATTTCGACGCGGGCGGCGTGCCAGCGGACCCAGCCATCGACCCTGACCCGCTGGCCCGCTGCAAAGGCTGCGATTACCGAGGCTTCTGTCCCAATGGTGGGCATGACCTCGAACTCAGTGCAGAGCGACGAATCGAGAGATTCGGTCATGCCTGGCCGGTCACGCCAATCGGTGAAATCAAAGCACGCGTAGACGCAGTAGGCCTAGTCATCGGCTTGACCGGCCCCACGCTGAAGGAAGACGGCACGGTCGAGGTTCGCTTCCGACTGCAGGACGGCTACGACCGCGCCGTCGTCAAGCCCGCCTACCACGGAGGCCCGACAAAAGTCACGCGCAGCCTCACCGAAGGCGCGCGCGTCAAAGTCTCCAACGCGATGACCAGCCTTTGGCGAGGCGAGGTCAACATCGAACTCGACGCGGCCTCAGAAATCTCCCTCGCCGACGAGGACGAAGTCGCTCACATCGTCGATATCGAGACGCGAGTCAACATCATCGGCCGCGTCTGGTCGATCGACGCGTTCCCAGACGGGAAGGAGATCAATCGGTGGGCGGCGACGCTGGTCGATGCTAGCGGCAGCTGTGCCATCGTCGCCTTCAAGCAGTTCATCCCGATCAGCGCCGCAGCCGTCAGCCGAGGCGACACAATCGCAATCCTCAACGGCGAGAAAGGCGAGTGGGGGGGTCGGGCGCAGGTGAAGATTGGCCCAAGCGCCAAGGTTGTCATCGTCGGTGATGCCGACGATGTCCCGGCGTTTTGAATCAGTTTTCCCAGCCACCAACGCCGGAGTCATACTTATCGTCACCCTCCACGGTTTGAGGGTTAGGCGGGACCATGGTTTTCGAGTTGATCGAGTTTGTAATTCTCATAATTGCAGCCTACGGCGCAGCCTTGGAGTGGGTACGGGTAAAGGACGCCAAGACTCACAATAAATGGGACTTCTACGGGCCCGCAGCCTTCCTTTTATTCGTAATTTCAATCATGTTCTTCACGGGCTCAATCAACGGTTCGAGTATGCTATCCGTGAGTTCATTGGTCTGCGGAGTAGCCGCTCTCCCACTGCTGATTTCACTGCTCTACACGGGCTCGCTGCAGGACGCTCAACTGGCCGCTGGCGACCTGACCTACGACATCGGCGAGCGTTGGTGGGTAATCAACGATGAGCAAAAGTTTCGCGAGGCGTTCAAGCGGCTCCAAGGCGATGAGGAAGCTTGCTGGTCCGAGGAGAAAGAAGCTCGGATGGGCAAGAGCGGAGAGATCACCGAGATTACGGGTGCACGGACGGCGAAACTCAAGCTCCGCGATGGGGTTGTGTTTGAATTTCCGTTTGAGGCGATGATGAATTACAAGCCAACTAAGGATGAAGAAGTGGAAGAGAAGAAGGGTTGGTGGACCTGACTTTCTCGGCGCCAGCTGGGTTGATTTGATTATAGTCGAGAGAGGGATGATTTCTATTGATCCAGAACTTTCTCGAGATTGAAATCGATTGAATCGAGAAGCGTTCTGAACCTCCGCGGAATCAAAGATTCCACTTGGTTCAAACCCTCTATCGGCGCCAGTTGGAATACGATTAATTGGCGCCGAGAGAGGGATGATTTCTATTGATCCAGAACTTTCTCGAGATTGAAATCGATTG
>CAZNVK010000015.1:36978-43491 GCA_964576865.1 uncultured Candidatus Poseidoniales archaeon
AATCGAGAAGCGTTCTGAACCGTCGGAGCAATCACAGATTGCTCCTGGTTCAAACCCTCTCCCGGCGCCAGTTGGAATACGATTAATTGGCGCCGAGAGAGGGATTTGAACCCCCGCGTCCAAGGGACAGTGGATTTCGAATCCACCGCAATACCGGGCTATGCGATCTCGGCAGCAGCCCGGCCACCTGCGATTCGGTCATAAGTCTGACTCGACCGCCCACAACCATGCGCGTCGCGGTCGATTGCGGTGAGAGCGAGCCGCGCATCATCGAGAGTGACGAACCGATCAGCGTGGCTGAGGTTCTGGCGCGGCTCGATATCCAACCATCGACGGTTCTCGCCGTGGTTGGTGAGACAATCATTCCTCATACTTCGACGATCAACGATGATGTCGAATTAGAATTGATCGTCGTCTCAAGCGGCGGTTAAGCCCGGCTCGAATGCTCATTCTGGCGAGATTACCAATGAGATATTGTCCGCGTAAGCGTCATTGTAGCCGTATTCTAGATAGGCATTCAAAGTGAGTTTGACCCATGCAGAATCATCGGGAACCGCTCCAATCTCACCGTATAGGAAGATTCCCGTCGTATTGTCGCGATCCTCTGCGTAAATCGGGCCGATGCCTCCACTCAGTAGACTACTCCCATTAGCATCGAAGAACTCGATCAACAACTCCATGCGATCGTTTTGGTCCGCATATCCTCCCAGATAGGCGGTCAATGAAAAAGTCAATCCACCTGTTGCGACTTCGGCTGAGATACCGCTCAAATCGATGTTTTGATGCATCGAAGAATCGCTAGACCCTCCTCCGAAGTAATTCCCACCACGCTCATTAGGTCCTGGGTCGGTCTGCTGCAAATAGGTCGGGATGTTGTATATCCATGTCGTCATACTTCCGTTATCGACCCAGCCCGGGACGGATGCATCGTAGCCGGGCGTCATGCCGCGCTCGAGTTCGCCATCTCCGTTGAAAACGAGATTTGTGTCCAGCGCGGCGACGGGCTGAGCGGTCGGAGCGATTCCGAGGGCTCGGCCGTCGAGACCCCATGTTGAATCAATTTCGATTCCGAGATGACGCAGTGCTGTGGGCACGATGTCCACTGCGTCAGGGGGGGGCCAGATTTCACCAGGGGATTCGGCCCCCCAGATAATGAGTGGGACGTTTCGGTGTTCTGGAATGTTGTGGCCGTGGCCACCGTCGGTTCCCGCGTGGTCTGAGGAGAGAATTACCATCCAGTCCTCGTTCTCGAAATTCTCTCGCACTTGGATGGCGTCCATGACCTCACCTAACCAGATGTCTGTTTGGTTCATTCCCGCGAGGTATTGTGGATGAGAGCTGTTGAATCCATAGGAATGGCCGCGGCCATCCATGATGTCGAGGACCAAAGTGACCGCGTTCAGGTCCTTGGTCGCCATGTCGTTGACTAGGCGGTCGACGATATTCTGGTCGTAATCCTGTATGTAATCCCCGCAATCGGAGCACACCGATTCATCGAGTGCGGCATCTGCCATCGTCGGCCAGTAGTGATATGCCGCTCGGTGAAGGTCTGGTGAAGAGTCTCGAATGTGGCGGAAAAAGTAGGGATAATCGGCGTAATTGTGGTTGTCGAAATTATTGGAGTGGACTTGATGTTTGTCGCGATGCACACCAGTCAGAAAACTCGAATGCCCTGAACCGCTAATCGCAGTATCTTCGGTGCGCATCGCCAACGACCATGCGCTGTCGGGGATCATCGAATCGATGGTTGGAGTGTGGCCGGCGGCGATAGAATCAGGGCGCCATCCATCGATTAGGACCATGAGAACATGCTTTGTGTTGTATTTGCAAGTTCCATTGTCGTAGGTGGTATTTGTATCGAAATTGATTGCTTCAGTGTCGTTGCAACCGAAGATGATGTAGGGTTTGAATTCGCATGAGCCGTCATCCAGTGTTGCATTCTCATCGAAGTTTAATGCGTTTGAGTAGATACAACCGGTGGTCTGCTCGGGGGGCTGGGGGAAGTTGCATGAGCCATCGTCGACCTCAGCACCCTCATTGAAATTACTGGCTCCCTCGTAGGTGCAGCCAGGTGCTAATTCGGGGGGTACTTCGAACACGCAAGAACCGTCGTCCGCCTCGGCGCTCTCGTCGTAATTGGTCGCGCCTTCGTAGGTGCATCCAGAAGTTAGGTCGGGGCTTGAAGTGCAACCGGCTAAACTCGACGAGAGCAGAAGTAGGATGATGAGTTGAGCCGGAAGGCCTGCCCTCACTCGAACCATGGGTTGCTCAGTGGATTCCATGAGCATCAACCGCAGACCGGACAGGTCCGGCAATCAGTCTTTCGACAGGCTTCCGTTGAGTACGACACCGGATTCGTGCGTGACGATTTCCTCGCCCGCTCGCATGACCGCCGCTTTGTTGCCGAGAAGTTCGTAGGTGCTGCCTCGGCAACGCAGAAACGCTCCTTCGTAGAGTCCGATGACCGGAGTATCGTGAGTCTGGTGGTACTCACTCACCCGCTTCGCACGAGTCTCGCCGAAGTGCTTCTGGAACTCGCCATCCTCGCCCTCGCGGAACCAGATTCCGCCTGGGTGATAGTGCGGATTGATCTGGAACGGAACGATGCCAAATGTCTCGAATGACGGCACTAGAGTGATCGGCATATCGTTCGTCGTCTGCATCGAAGGACAGGCAACATTCGCTCCCGCACTCACCCCCGCATACGGGACACCGCGCTCAAGTACAGCCTCACGAATTGGCTCGATAAGCCCCCGCTTGTGCAACTCGCGTACCAGTAACCAGGTGTTTCCGCCGCCGACGTAGATTCCATCCATCGATTCGATGGCGGCGAGCGGGTCATCGAATTCGTGCAGTCCCACTAATTCGTAGCCAGCATCGCCTGCGAATTCGCGCATGCGGGCCGTGTAACCATCGTGGTCATGGCCCGCAAAGGGAACGAAAACGACGCGCTCGCACCAGGCGAAATTCTCAGCCATCAGCTCGCGATACATCGCGCGTCGAGCCTCGGTGCCAATCCCGCCACTTCCAAGCAAAGCGCGCACCACGAGTAATCCCTCGCTCACTCCAAACGGCCTCAGACATAGAAGTCATCGGATTCGGTCGGCATACCGAGGTGCTCCTCGATAGAACCGCTAACCTCGATACTCGCCAGCAATTTGCGAGCGGTTTCCTCGGTCGTATCGAGGTCCAGCGCCAGCGGCAGCCCGAGTGCAGCCTCGACCCACTTCGCAAGCCGGTCTGCCGCCCTAACATCAGCCGACGCGCCGACGGTCTCAGCGACGAGCGCCACCGTCGGCACATCATGAATCGGCGAGAGAGAAACGAGCAATCCTGCTACGCCAATCATCCCCGCCTCGGGTTGGTCTCGAGTCACGGGGATGTCGTTCGCCTCCAAATTCCCACGAACCTCGGCGTCAGCGCAGATGACGTGGACAGCCTTGTCCTCGACATCTGCCGCCAATCCAGCTAGAACCAGCAATTGTGGAGTCGAGGCCGCCGAAGCCAACCCAAGAATCGCATCGGCGACCTCGTATTGACCGCCGGCGGTCATCGGCTGCAAATCTCCGCCGACGGTCAGAACATACCTCCCATCAGGCAACATCACACGATGCACCAGCATCGAGGGAGGAACCAGCAATCCATCATCATCGAGCGTCGAGTGAGGTGGCATATCGGGGTGCAGCAAGCGTGCAACCAGCGTCGAGGGGTGTTTGCGAACCAGCGCATCCACCACGAGTTTCCCGACATTCCCGACCCCGGGAACCGCCTCCAAGAGGGCCGCGTGTTCAGGCAACGAATCTCCAATCAACCATTGTACGCGCGTGCGATTCACTCGTCCTCCTCCTTTCGAGGAGTCGGTAGCTCTTCGATCCACTCGTCGCTTCCAGCATTCTCGCGCTGGCGGCGTCTCGCTCCCTGCGCGTCCTGTGGCGAGAATTTCAGCGGCGCGACATTCGTCATCTTGCCGCCGCATTCCTTGCACTTCTCACCCAGTCCATACTCGCCGCAAGCGGTGCACCGTTGCAGTCTCGTCCGAGCCATCCCGTTCCCTCAGAAGTCAGAGCCCCTTTCAGAGGTCTTTGAAGTTGTAGCATGAGATTGAACGCTTCACATGCGTTCGATGTCGATGGAACCCTCCACCGAAGACAGAGATTTTGTGGCTGCGCTTTGAGCAGATTCCCAGAGTCTCTCAGCGGTTTCGTAATCGGGCGCCTTGATGTCAACTCGGTATTCCGGCGCTCCGTCGTAATGACAGGTCAGCGTTGCTTCCTCTTCGCCCACGGCAACCGCCTCGGCCGCCAACAGAGCATCTCGGATTGCATACACTCCCTCCGCTCCCCAGACTTCGATGTTGAACTGACCGCGGATTTCGACGAATGGCGGCACGATGTTTTCGATGGCGAGTTCGATGATGGTTGCCATCCACTCGCCGGTGAAGCCATTGTCTGAGAGAGCGGTCTCGGAGATTGCGCACTCCTCAAGCGCTCCGTAGAGAGTGCCGAAGATCTCCGTCATCTCCTCTGAAATCGCGCTGGTTTTGGCCGCATCCCAGCCAACGCGCTCGGCAGCGACTCCCATAATTTGGTGAGCGCGCTGTTCATTCTTCCAGGATTGAACTGTGTCGCGTCGTCGCTCCTCGGAGACGCTCTTGATCGAAAGGTCAACTCGCTCGCGGTCTTTCCTAATGCCGATGACCTTGGCGACGACGCGTTGTCCCACCCGCAGGTGGTTTCGAATGTTCTTGACCCAACCTGCGGCAACCTCGCCGATGAAGACGAAGCCTTCGCGCTCGCCGTATCCGTCGAGGTTGAGGTAAGCACCGTTTTCACGGACGCTCTTGACGGTACAGACGAGAAGTTCGCCATCTTCTGGCCAAGGGTCGTCTGTGCCACTCATCGATTTTCAGTCCCCTTCACTCGAGGACGTCTACGATGGTGCTTCCGACAAGCTGGGCCTTGCCGCCTGCTGGGCGGGCCAGAGTGGCTCCGCAGATAGAGCAGGCAATCGAGGTTGACGCCCTTTCGAAGATGATCGCTTCATGACCGCAGTCGCGGCAGTTGACTCGTAGGAACTTTGCATCACCCATTTCAATCCCTCAATCACTTCTCAATGAGTTCGAACTTCTTCGCGCGCTGCGCAGCAGGCTGGTGAGCCTTACCTGTCTCAGAGCAGCGGTAGAGTAGGTTGACGCGCTTCGTCGGCTTCTCGCCGGAAGGCTTTGGACGTGGGAAACCGCGGTATCCAGAGGTGACCTTGCGGAAGCGGCGTTGACCCCACTTCAGCTCCGAAGCGCGGCGCTTCTTGACTCGCTCGACAGCGTGGACAGTGTGCTTTCCAGCCGATGGGCTGTAGCGCATCACTTTGCGTGGCATCTTTACCATGACAGAGCACCTCAACGTCTTGCGACGACGCGCCCACCTATGACCCGTATATGATTGTGTCGAGCGGCGTCGAGCCCCCTTTAGGGGCTGTGTGGGCCTTTGATTCGGTGAAATGGCCATCGTCAAATCAAATAATCTCCGATGTCGGGCTTTGTCCATGCTCTGGGGGGAACAGGTGCTACTCGGATGGGCGCTGCTGCTCGCTGCGGCCTCGCTCAATCGCATGGGTCCTTCCTTTGAGCGCAGCAAATACGCAGGGCCTGTAGCTGCGCTCGGCATCGCTCTGATTCTTCTCGTTCGAGAGCCACCTCTATACTTCGAGAGAGGAGCAGAGCGATGTGACACAATTTTCCAATTATGGTGTATCGGGGAAATATACGATTATTATCTCGAATACATTTTTTCACTCGCTGTTTGGCTCGTTCTAGCCTACTTCGGAATGAGACTGATCATCAGTGGCTCAAATTGGTACACGCCTTCGAATCCGCCGTTCGTCTTCGCAGGTTGGATTTTGGTTGGGAGCGCGTGGTTGGTCATACTGCAGATGGACTACTACCTTTGGGCTTTGATTGAATATCGCTTCTTCCTTCCGATCGTGCTCGCATATCTACTGGGAATCGCCTTGGCTGCTCTTTTTATGTTCAAGGTGATTCAATGGACTGAGGCGAGAACACCTCGCGAAAAGATGATTGAAGCACTCAGCGAAAGAGAGCAGCGCCTCGTCACCGAATTGATCCGCCGCAACCTCGGGGGTGAGCAGAGATGACAACTAGAGCGGGCGATCTGGCTCTCCAACCTGAACCGATTATTCTGCTCCTTCTGCTTTTCACGGGGATTATGTTCGTCGGTCTCTGCTTTATGATCCATCTGTTGGTCACCTGGAATCCGTATCACAGACCACTCCTTCCTCTCGCCACGTCTCTCGTGTTGATATCAGGCCCTGCATTGGTTCTTTTCCTGGAACCGCCTCCTCAAGGGGTGGAACCATCTCATGTCGCGCTGTATCTGTTCGAATTGATTGCGACGATAGGCTGGTTCCTTTTCACGACGCTGCTTCCCTTGGCCTTCGCTGCGGCGACTTTGCAGATGGTCAGGGTGACTCTTCACCGACCATCTGAAGATCCACTGT